>NZ_JBEZIX010000038.1:0-103192 GCF_040651315.1 Streptomyces sp. NPDC048506 | reverse complement strand
ACCAGCCATGGTTGAGGGTTCCGCTTTCCCATACCTAACCAACCGACGCACCTGTCCAGAGGGCACGGCTACCAGCGTTGTGTTAGGAGCTCTTACAGAACAGGCACAGGTCCCAGTGGTAAGGGCTGTTGCCGAAGTACCGCTTGCAGTCCCACGGCACGTCGGAGGTCTTGCCTGCTGCCTTGCACTCCGTAAAGGTCTTGCACTTGCCGGCCCAGCGCCATTCGCCCGCCCCGCTGGTTCGCACCTTCGACGCCGTGGTCGCGGCGGCGGCCGTACCCGCCGTTGCGACCACGCCCCCGAACGGCAGCGCGGCGGTTATGCCCGCGGCGGCGAGCTCTCTTTGACCCAAGACACGAATTCCCCTGTCGAACAAAGGAAAGCAGACGGTGTATGCGCTCGTATCCGCGAGCGCTGCATCACATCCTCGTAGACGGAAACCGATACGGAAGAGATCACTGATGCAGATGACGTCGCGATTGATGCCCTTCCCTACATGGAGCTGGTAGTCGATCCTGCTTCTGATGGCCCATGCTCCACGATCCGCTCACGCATCGCTCACGCATGGCGGACGACCGACCAGGCATGCGACGCGGTTGCCTGCATGGTCACGCCGGCCCCGTCATCCCCGGAGATCGAGCTGGTACTCGAATGCCGTGTGCGTCGGCGCATAACCGAGCGCGTCGTTGATGTCCCTCATGTACGAGTTGTTGTCGGCGGTATCGGTCAGCAGACCACCGAGGGCCGGGTGCCGCTCAAGAGCCTGCAGAATCGAGGCGGCCTTCATCCAGCATCCAAGGCCGTGCCCACGGTGCTCGGGCAGGACACCGGTGCCGTAGTGCTGGCCATCGCCCTTGCCGTCACCAGGGACGACCAGTTCGGTGAATCCGGCTATCGAGCCGTCCGACTCGTCGATGGCAACGACGGTGTGCAGCAGGTCACCACGCTTTTCGACGGCCGCCGCTGCGGCCCGAACCCGGTCCAAGTCCCAGGCCACCGTGCCGAAGTCGGTGGCACCCATCGGCATGTCGTCCATGGCACGACGCGACGCGACAAACGTCTCAGCCAAATCATCGGGGACTGCGCCCTCCCACGACGCCAGCCGATAGCCAGGATGCGACCGCTCAGCGATCTCGGCGAGAGCGGAGACGTCCACCTCCGCCAACGAAAGCCGCGTGTAGATCAAGGTCAGAACCTTGCAGAAGCCAGACGCCGGCAGCAGGCGGAGGAGAAGGCCGCGGCGCAGCAACGGGCGGTGAAGGAGCGGGAGAAGGCCGGGAAGAAGGCGGCCAAGGACCGTGCGTATGCCATGTTCTGGAGCCGCACGGGACTGGACCAGCAGCAGTGGAGGTACTTCCGGGCCCTGGCTGAGCTGTACTTCAGCCGGAGCCTGGTCTTCGGCGCCCCGGATGCTCGCTACGGGGACGGCAGACCGGTGTACGAGCGCACCGGGCCTGAACGCGAGCAGTGGACTCTGGTGGGCGTGGCCTGTCCCGATCCGTGCCGGCTGAGGGCCTGGGCGGAGGAACTGCCGTTGCTGGTCCCCTCCCATGAAGACCTCGCCGTCCTCGCCGGCCGGGCGTGGGCACCGTTCCAGGTCTACGTCCTCGATCCGGACACTGGCGCGATGGACCAGGAACGCGTCCCGCCGTCCCGCCGTCCCCCGTCGACCCGTAGCGGCTCGTCGGGGAGATCCAGGCTGCTCCAGCATCATCCCGTGGCGGGTCTCTGGCGTACCTGGGCCATGCCCCAGAACGGGGTGTCGCCGAGGTGAGTGCAAAGGCCGCCAGTAGTTGATCTTGACCGATCCTGGCGTCAGCGGAACGACGAAGGGCCGCATTCGTTCCCCGAGGAACTGCTCCCCGCCTGGCGGTCCAGGTGCGTGGAATGCGGGTATGTACGGTCCATGGCGTCGAAATTCCGCACGAAGGACGGCGGCGAAGTCCGCGTCGGAGACAAGGTGTGGGCCCAGGTCTGGCAGGAGAGCGACAACAACTCCTGGCTCATCACCCAGCACCCGCTCGACAAGACCCACCTCATCCTCAAGGAGATCGGCGGCACCGAGGAACGCGTCCACCACCCGGACGACCTCTCCCTCTACTACTACGCCAACCGGCAACCGCCCAGCGGCGGATGAGGTGGGCCTCCCCTCAACCGAGCGCCGCAAGCCTCGAACGCCTTCTCGTTCGCCTTCGCCTCCGCAGCCAGGTCGCGCAGCGTCTTCTCACCCACCACCGGGGGTTCAGCCGAGATACGCGTCAACAGGCCAATGAGTGGATCTTGACTCGGCTTAGCACAAGGTCAGCGCGGTGGTGCCGCAGTAAATGCGTACACCTCGCCCCGGCGCCCGGAGCGCTCCGCCGCAAGTCGCGACGAACACGGCCAGGGCTCCGTCGCAGTAAATCCGGCATTTACTGCGGCAGACGGGAACGCGCCAGCGGGTGAACGTCTTCGAGTCACGTGATCGGGATGTCCAGCAGATTGAACTGGCTCGGGAGGATCATCTGAGAGGAAACGAACGAAGGGACGGCCGGCTAGGGCCTGGCACGAGGAAGCTGAGCGCGGTGCCAAGCCGCGGGGCGGGGGGGAGATCTGTGGAGAAGGTTTTCGACAGCAACGACTTCCCGGCACGAGATGCTCTTTCAGCGTGGGAGAAGGTCACCGCGGATGCGCTGATGCCGACATCCTTCAAGCTGATCGGTACAGACGTCTTCCGTGGATGGTTCAGCACGATGCCGCTGAGCGCGGTCCAGGTATCAACCATGGGGTACTCGTCCTACCTCACACGGAGGACCCCGAAGCTGATCCGTGCCTCGGACCCCAAAATCCTTGCCGTCGGTTTCACGACCGCCGGCCCACACGTAATCGAGCAGAATCGGAATCGCGCTGCGCTCCGACCGGGTGAACTCGTGCTCTTCGAAAGCTCGCGTCCCTTCGAGACCTACGCCGACGGCGGGAACACCCTCATCCAGTTCCCCCGCGCACTGCTTCCCTTACCGGCCCGCCACATCAATCAGCTCATCTGCCGAGCCCTTCCCGGCGATCACGGCATGGGACGGCTGCTGAGAAACTTCCTCACCCACCTGGCAGAAGACAGCACGAGCTACACGCCACATGACGCCGCGCGACTCGGCACCGTCGGCCTGGACTTGGTCACCGCCACACTGGCGCACTTCCTAGAGCGTGAGGGTGACATTGCCTCCGACTCCCGTCAACGCGTCCTGTACATGCGCATCACCTCGTTCATCGAGCGTCACCTCGACGACACCGCCCTCACTGCGGGCCAGATAGCAGCAGCCCATCACATCTCGGTTCGCTCACTGCACAGGCTTTTCCAGCAGCACGGCGTGACTGTCCGTTCCTGGATACGCGGCCAGCGCCTCGAACGCTGCCGTCGAGACCTGGCTGACCCTTTGAAGCGTCACGTGCCGATCCATGCCATCGCAGCACGCTGGGGATTCCCCTACGCCGCAGACTTCACCCGCGCCTTCCGTGCTCTGCACGGCATCACCCCCAGCGACTACCGGAACCAAGTACACCGCCACGGCACCCAGGCTGGCACACCAAGCTAAGTACCTGGCGCACCTGGCTAAGGCACCCCGGATGCCCCCCTGTGATGATCGGATAGCTGCAGTCGACCGCAACGGAAACGGGGAACAAGATGAATATGCGTTCGCGCATCGGGGTGGCATCGGCCGCTGCTCTGGTTGGCGGGCTGGCAGTAACCGCAGCTGCACCTGCTGATGCGGTCGGCAACCCCGCAGCATCAGCCGCCCAGCCCACTGGCTCCGACCACACCCGGCTGTGGACTCAGCGCGGGTACGGCTACGCCGACGTCAAGACGACCTGGGAGGCACAGCCGGGCTGGCCGGGCCGATACCGCGGCACCGTCTCGGGAACCGTCTACCACTACCGTGCTCCGGCCAACCGCAACGTACTCGTCGAGGTGAGTACCGACGGCAGGATCTTCAGGCACGGTGAGACCTCCGGGAAACGGAATTTCAGCACCCCCTACCGCTACACCAAGCGAGTGCTGCTCCGAGTGTGCCTGCACCGCACCGGGGCCAGCGGTGTGTCCTTCTGCAGTCCTTGGTGGTAATGACGCCGATATGTTGCACGGCTGACGCCGCACGGGTTCTCTAGGGCTGGAAGGACCTTAAACCAGGTCAGATCATTGATCACATGTGAGTCATGTGAGGCACGCGGGTCGAACCTCGGTCCATGCGTCAGATCTGACCAGTATTCAGCCTCGACGCCACCGGCCACCGCTGCCAGCTTCGCCGGTGGCCCATCAAACGCACACCAGGGGGAAACATCCATGGACGGCCGAACCCGCACCATAAGGAAGATCGCCACCGCTTCCGCAGCCGCTGCACTGCTCACACTCTCGATCAGCGCGGGAACCGCCAGCGCCAGCACGCCCGAGCCCTTCGCCGACCAGGCCCGCGCCGCGCATCTCACCCCCGCGCAGGACGGAGCGCTGCGCGCCGAAGTCGCCAAGTACCTCCAGCGTAGCGGCGGCAAGCAGATCTCCCTCAACGAGATCAAGGTCGACGACAAGCGCACCATCCGCGTCGCCATCCCCGGCGAGGCGCACCCGCGCACCTTCACCGACCACGGCAGCACCGCCCCCGCCTACAGCAGCATCTGCAACCCGAATGCCAGCACCCAGAACGGCTACTTCTGCGCCTTCAGCGGCCAATACTGGACCGGCAGCGAAGACCCGATGTACTACTGCCACTCCTACCCCATGAACTACACCGGCACCGGATCCTATGTGAACCGCCAGTACGGAACCCACGTTGCGAAGTTCTACGACAAGTCCGGCAACTACTACGACGAGAGCCTCCCGCCGATCTCCGCCGCCAGCTCGCAGAACTGGTACCACGTGTGGACGGTCGTCCCCTGCTGAACGGGCCGCCGAAGAACGATGCTTTGCAGCTGGGGACATATAGGAGTCCGAGGAGCTTCCCGCATCGGAGCGGCTCCGCGTCCTGCCGGATCAAAGAGACTGACTGCGGGATAAGGGTGAGCAATACTCCCCGAGTTCCGCATCCGTCCCCCAGCGCCTGGCACGACTGAGAGTGCCTGGACCTGGGCCTGTTACCTCGTCCGGGTGACCGCAGGCCGTTCTGACCCAACCTCGTCCGTAGTGCGCAACCCTCATCTCTGTCGGGATTCCTTCAGTCTGGGTGAAGTCGTGGAGGCGCGGGTTGGCTCTGGCAGCAGTGCGCGATCTTCGCGAGTACCGGCCGCGGGCCTCGGTGGAACCGCAACTGCGGATCCCGCCCAGCGAAGCGGAGATCGAGGCGCTGTTCGCCGGATGGCGCGAGGAACTGGTGACCTGCCGCAAGTTCGGCCCGGCCACCCGCAACTACGCGGTCGCTCGCTTGGCGGCGGACGTGGGGCTCCGGATCAACGAGGCACGAATGCTCGACCTCGACGACGTCCGGTGGAAACTGGGCCGGTTCGGCAAGCTCAACGTCCGGCACGGCAAGGGATCCCGGCGGCGTGGTCCGAAGCCGCGGCTGGTGCCGCTGATCAACGGCTCCGACCGCAACCTGTGCTGGTTCATCGAGGACGTGTGGGGCCACTTCGACGCCGACCACACCCGGCCGGGCGCCCCGTTGTTCCCCTCCGAGCGCAAGAACCGGGACGGCTCCAGCTCGCGAGCGACCGCCGACGTCTTCCGCCGGTCACTGGCCGATGCCGCAGCTCAGCACCTGCCCACCTGGGCCGGGAAGCTCACCCCACACGTGCTGCGGCACTTCTGCGCCTCCCAGCTCTATCTCACCGGCATGACCTTGTTCGCCATCCAGGAGCTACTCGGACATACCTGGACCGGCACTACGGCCCGGTATATCAACCCTCGGGAATTGCATCAGACGGGCGAGAAATCGCAGGTCGCCAGTTCACGGCAGGAGGCTGAGGGACTCCAACGCTACTGCGAACTACCAGCCTGAGCAGGGAAGTTGCCCGCGACATCCCGTCTAATGCATGATCTGCCCTCCAGAAGGGAGGGGCTGGAGTGGTGCATCAGCGCAAGGTGACTCTGGCTGGGTCAGCTCATCTGGAGCTCGTCTCCGGGGTCGTCCAGCTGCGGCCCGAGGACGCGATGTTCGACGCGATGCTGCGGGGGTGGCGGGCTCAGGCAGAAGTCGCGGGGGCTGCAGGACGAGACGGTCGACGACCGGGAACGGCTGGTCCGCCGGTTCTTGGAGTTCGCGAACGAGTACCCGTGGCAGTGGACTCCGGGTCACATGGACGAGTGGTCGACCTCATTGACCAGTGAGAAGCATCTGGCGCCGTCCACGATCCGCAGTTATCAGGGCGATGTCCGCCTGTTCACCGAGTTCCTCATCGACGCCCGCTACGGATGGGGGCCTGCCTGCGAGGAAGCCTTCGGCACCCACCCGGTAGCGATCGCCCACGAGTGGAACACCCTTCCCCACCTGCAGGACTATGAGGGCGATCCGGAAGCGAGGCCGTTCACCCGCGAAGAAATGCAGCGGTTCCTCGACTACGCCGACGACCAGGTCGAACGCGCCGTGAAGTCCAAGCGCAAGGGCGCCCTCGCCGCCTACCGCGACGCCACCCTCTTCAAGGTCATCTACGGCTGGGGGCTGCGGCGAACGGAGACGTCCAAGCTGGACGTCGTCGACTTCGGACGTAATCCGGAAGCTCGGCAGTTCGGACGGTATGGCACGCTCAACGTCCGCTACAGGAAGGCGAAGAAGGGTCAGCCGCCACGGCGCCGGAACGTGCTGTCGGTGATGGACTGGGCCGTCGAGGCAGTCGCGGACTACGTCGAGAACGTCCGGCCGCGCTTCGGGTTCGCCGATCATCCGGCTCTCTGGATCACCGAACGTGGGGGACGCCTCCAGCGCGGTTCCATCAACGACCGCTTCGAGGCACACCGGGATGCCCTGAAACTCCCAAAAGGCCTAGTTCCGCACTCAATCAGACATTCTTACGTCACGCGTCTGACCGAGGACGGGGTCGGCCGGCGCTTCATCCAGCAGCAAGTCGGTCACGAGTGTGACAGCTCCACGGCCATCTACACGCACGTCAGCGACGACTTCATGAACACTTCCCTGCACAAGGCACTGGCCCCAGCGTTCGCCGGCGTCTGACGAGGAAGGACCGACATGAACGAAACAGTCAAAACCGAGGTTCTGGCGGAACTCGACGCGCTGCGGCGCGCGAGCGGTGTCGCCGCCGGCCACGCCGACCTGGTGCGCGAGTACTCGGCGGATGGCTCGGAGTGCCGGATCGTCTTCGCCGACCTGGCAGACGGCGAGGTCGTGGAACTGGTCCGCGGAGAGCGGGAGCTCGCCCGGTCCGCCGGCTACACCTTGGAGTGGAAAGTCTACGGCCACGACAGGCAGCAGGGCCTGGCTGCCGCGCTCGAAGCAGCGGGCTTCGAGCCCGACGAGGAGGAGCAGGTGCTGATACTCCCAGTCGCCGAGGCATCATCGGCCCTCTTCGACACCTCGGGCTACGAGGTGCGGCAGGTGACCGACGGCGCCGAGCTCGACGACTACGCCGAGATCTCCCGCCAGATCGGTCGGCGTAACGCGGACGAGGAGCGTCGGCAGGTGGCTCGGCTGCTCGAAGAGCAGCCTGACGCGATGAGCGTGCACATCGCCTATGCCCAGGGCGAGCCGGTCTCCTGCGGACGGGTCTACTTCCAGGCTGGCAGCCCGTTCGCCGAGCTGGCGGGCGCCCGGACCAAGACGACCCACCGTCGGCAGGGCTTCTTCACCGCAGTGGTCGGCTCCCGGCTGCGGCAGGCCAGGGAGCGCGGCTGCGGGCTGCTGGTCACCGATGCGCTGCCCACCTCTGAACCAATCCTGCGCAAGCGCGGTTTCGAGGTGGTCACCTTCACCCGGCCGTACATCTTCGAGCCGGACAACTGAGCGCCTTGGGCGCCGTCCGGAAGACGCGGACCCGGCGGAAGTCGGCCCGGAGGAACCGGGCCCGGGACTCGCGGGCCAACGAGAGGGAGGAACCTGATGATGGTCGCCAAGCTCGACTACCGCTGGCACCTACGCAAGGTGATGGCGGGCCGCGGGATGTTCTCCACCACCGACCTCCTCCCGCCGCTCGCCGAACGCGGCATCCCCCTGTCCTCCAGCCAGGTATACCGGCTCGTCGTCGAGCGACCGGAGCGACTGAGCCTGAAGATCCTCATGGCCCTGCTCGACATCCTCGACTGCACCATGGACGACCTCATCGAGCCCATCGCGGCGGCCGGGACCGTGAAGAAGCCGAAGAAGGCAGCTGCCGGCGTCTCGGCGCCCGAAGCGGAAGGACTCGGCGGCCTGCGGCCAAAGCGAGCACGCATCAGGGGTGTTGACCGGTCATGACCACGGCTGACCAGCTCGACCGCGCTGTCGCGGACCCAGTCGGCTTGATCACGGACCTCGTCGCCGACATCGAGACGGAACTGGGTGCCGAGACGATCCGGGCCGTGGTCTTCATGGTCGCGGGCGGCCGAGCGAAGCCACGACAGCTGGCCAAGGCCCTGGCGATGCGGCCCGTGGTCCTGACCGACGGCCGGTCCCCGGCGCCCCGGGCCATCGGCGATCTGCTCATCGAACTCCGCAAAGCCGGCGCCTCGGCGATCGCGGCGCCGGTCTGCGCCGAGTGCGGTAAGCAGCTGCGAACCCTCCAACGCAAGGGCCAGGACTGGTACTGCTCGGTCTGCGGGCAGGAGACCGCCGAGTGCACCGCCTGCGGAAACGTCCGACGCGTCAGCTTCCGGGACCGCAAGGGCCTGCCACGCTGTTCGATGTGTCCCGACAACGACGACCGTGATCCCGTCACGGTCGTCCACGAACTGATCACTGCGATCGCCCCGGGCGCCGACCGTGACGCGGTCGCCGAGGCCCTCCGCCGGACGGCACCGCACCGTCCCCACTATCGTCAGCGAGTGGTCTGGGCCCTGGAGGAGAACCCTCGTCTGCTGACTGGGGAGGGACATCTGGCGCCGCATCGCGCCATCCTGCGGTTCATCGACTTGTTGCACGAGGCCGGTGTCGCCGGGATCGTCCGGCCCTCCTGCCCTCGCTGCCACCGGGTGGTCCGCATCGACAAGCCGCTCGACGGGCAGCGAGTCTGCCGCAACTGCATCGCCAAGTCCCGCATCGAAGAATGCGTACGCTGTGGTGCTCGGCGTGAACCGGCCACCCGTGATGCTCAAGGCCGACCGCTGTGTCCCAACTGCCTGATCACCGATCCGGCCAACCTGGAGACCTGCATCGTCTGCGGCAAGTCGCGCATGGTCAACTCCCGCACCGCAGAGGGGCCAATCTGTCCGAACTGCCGTCCCTTGCCCATACTGCTCTGCTCGATCTGCGGACGCACCGCACCCTGCATGCTCTCGAAGCTCACCGGCCTGCCCCGCTGCGGCGGCTGCGACCGACGCCAAGCTCACTGCACCGTCTGCGGACGACTGCGCGGCATCCACTCCGGCACCGCCGACGGCCCCGTCTGCGGCCCCTGCACCACACCGGACGCCGAGCTCTGGCGCCCCTGTCCCACCTGCGGACAAACCGAACAGCTGCACGCGCCAGGTCCGTGCCCTCGCTGCACCCTCAAGCAGCGACTCCACGAGCTCCTCGCCGGTGACACCGGCTCCATAACCCCGAAGCTGCAGCCCCTCCACGACGCCCTGGCCGACACCGAGCGGGTCGGCACCGCGATGCGCTGGCTCTCCACGGTCCTGTCCGACCTCGGCTCCGCCCGCCGCCCGCTCACCCACGAGGCCCTGGACGAACTCTCTGAAGGCAAGGTCGTCGAGCACATCCGCAGCGTTCTCGTCGCCACCGAAGTCCTGCCCAGGCGGGACGAGCAGATGGTCCGTCTCGAACGGCACGTGAAGGACCTCGTCGCCTCCCATGCGACGGCCGACGGACGGAAAATCCTGCACCGGTACGCGACTTGGCGCCTCCTGCGCCGGCTTCGCCAACGCAGCCGGGGCAAGGAAATCACGCACTACCAGCTCACGGGCACACGGCAACACCTGCGGGCGTCCGTCCATATCCTGGACTGGCTCGAAGAGCAGAACCTGACCCTTGCCACCTGCCGTCAGGCCGACCTTGAACGCTGGATGACCAGCGACGATGTCCGCCACCGTCGGGAGACAGGCCACTTCGTGCGATGGGCCCTCTGCCAGAAGATCGCCCGCGATCTCAGCTTCCCAGCCGTCAGATGGAACGGCCCCTCCCAGGCGATGGACGACGAGGTCCGCTGGACCACCGCCCGCCACCTGCTGCACGACGACACCCTCAAACCCGAAGACCGCCTCGCCGGCCTGCTGTTGCTCCTCTATGCCCAATGGCCCGCCGCGATCTCGCGCCTCACCGTCTACCACATCGAGGAGACCGACGGAGCCGTCCACATCCGCCTCGGCGCCGTCCCGGTCGAGCTTCCCGCACCCGTCGCCGAACTGGCCCTCCACCAGGTCGCGATTCGCCGCAGCCATGCCGCCCTCAGCCGGACAGAGTCACCCTGGCTCTTCCCCGGAGGCCAGCCCGGCCGCCCGATCAGTGCCTGGGCCATGGGCGAGCGACTCCGCAAACTCGGCATCCGGCTCGCGGAAGCCCGCTCGACCGCCCTGTTCCAGCTCGCCACCGAGCTGCCCGCCGCGGTCCTCGCCCGCACCCTCGGCATCGACATCACCGTCGCCGTCAAATGGCAGCGAGCCGCTGCCGGAGACTGGGGCGCCTACGCGGCCGAGATCAGCCGCCGAAAGAAGGACCGATGAAAGCTTCCATAGCGATCGCGCAATTCCCCATCACCTGGAACATCCAACAAAACCTCGCGGCCATCACCTCGCTCCTGGCAAACGTCCAGCCAGACGAGATCGTCGTACTCCCCGAAGGCGCCCTGTCCGGATACGGCACCGATCTCTCAGCCCTCGAACGTCTCCAGCCCTCGGCCCTCGCCCACGCCATGGACCGCCTCGCAGAGCTAGCTCAGCGCAGAGCCATCCACCTGTTCTGCGGCACGTTGCTGTTCGAACACGGCGCTTGGAGCAATGCCGCCCTCTACTTCTCCCCGGACGGCACCCGCTGGACTTACCGGAAGATCAACCTGGCGATGAACGAGCGAGGCCGGCTCGCTGCCGGCTCTGAGCTCTCCACATTGCCGATCCATCTGGCGAGCGGGCCCGTCACGCTCGGCGTCCAGATTTGCCGGGAGATCCGCTTCCCCGAGCAATGGCAGCATCTAGCCGACTGCGGAGCACAGGCTTTCATCTACCTCACCCATGCGGCCAACCCCTCCGAGCCTGCAGGGGTCTGGCGGAGCCATCTCATCAGCCGCGCAGCCGAGAACCAACGGTTCGTGCTGGCAGCCAACGTGGCGGATCCTCGCCAGCACTGCCCGAGCATGGTCATCTCACCGAGAGGAGAGGTCCTCGCGGAGATGCCCTCCGGCCAGACCACGGTAATCAGAACCATGATCGACCTCGATGAGTCGGCCAATTGGTACCTCGGTCAGCGCCGACGGGACCTACTGAAGTCGAGCTATCAAGCGCGGACAAACAGATAGCAACTGGACGGTTGCAGAGCCCCTGCGGCCAGGCATTCCGAGAGTTCCAATACCCGATTGCACCATTACGCATCGGCCAGGACCGGCGGCGTGAAGCCATCGACCGGGTCGCAGTCATGCAGTTCGACCGGCACGGCAAGCGGGTGTGGCGCCAGGTTGAGGGGCTCTTGGAATCCGAGCACGTACGGCGCGAGATCGGCGAGGTCGCCACCGCGTACGGCGTCTGCAGAGAACCCACGAACGTGGCGGCCGGAGGGCACAGCTGCCCGCTGCGCTTCCGCTGCCTGGGCTGCGAACACTTCCACACCGACGTCTCCTACCTGCCGGACCTGGAGGCGTACCACGCAGACCTCCTGCGCAGCCGAGAGAAGCTGATGTCCGCCTTCGAGGCGGACGACTGGGCCCGCACCGAGGCCATGCCGTCCCAGGAGGAGATCCGCCGGGTCCGCCGACTGATCAACCGCGTCAAGGCGGACCTGGACGATCTCACCGCGGAGGAGCAGGCGCAGATCCAGCAGGCGGTCTCGGTCATCCGCCGCGGGCGCAGCGTGATGCTGGGGATGCCTCGCATCGGCCAGCCCCTGCCCGACGTCCGGCCGAGGAGGACTACGTGAGCTCCGTGATGAGCGCCGGCCGCAAGGCGGCCGGCGACCGGCGTCGCCAGCGGGTCGTGAAGGCCGTCAACGCTGCCACGCAGAAGGGAAGCCGCATCACGGTCTCGGGCATCGCCCGTCAGGCCGGAGTGGACCGGACTTTCCTGTACCGGCACCGGGATCTGCTCGCCATGGTGCACGCTGCCGAGCTTGAGCCAGCCGAGCGGGACTCGGCGGCGGGCGCCCCGGCGGTGAGCAGGGCCTCGCTCCAGGCCGATCTCGCGAACGCGCCGGCCCGCACCGTCCGCCTGTCCGCCTGTCCGCCTGTCCGCCCGAATTCAGCAGTTGGAGAGGCGCTTGTCCCAGGAGCTGGGCGAGCAGGCATGGCGCGAGTCGGGCCTTGGTGCTCCCACCGACATCGAGGAACTTCAGCGAACGATCACGCGGCTTGAGCAAGGCAATGTCGAGTTGACCGAGGCCCTGGAAGAGAGCCAGGCCGATCTGGCGGCGGCCCGGGAAGCCAACCGTGAGCTGGCCCGGACCCTCAACCAGCGTGGAGAGCAATCGGGACCAGGAACTCCCGCACGCAGTAACACAAGATGAGGAATTGGGGCTTGCCCGTTACGGACTGCTCCTCCCGCACCGGAGCTCAGGTTGGCATGTGCCCTACTGCTCGTACGTCCAGGACCGGCACGGCTGGTCTGGTGGTGTGCTCCTCAACCGGGGCGGGAAGGTCGCCCCGCGGAGCTTCGCCGGCCGCAGGTCGGCACGGGTCGTCGAGCTCCGCGGGGAGAACGCTAAACGGTCAGCGCGTCGAGGTCGCAGACGCTGCAGTGACGCCCGCCTCCGGCGGGGCCTCGGAACCCTTGTCCGAGGCCTTCCCGTTCTTCTGCCGTCACCGCGCAGCGAAGACCGCAGTCCGCCGGTGCCCTTGTTTGTACTGCCATTTCGTTGTCCGGAATCGGGGGTTGAATGCCGGACAACAAGCTCCGGACAATGAGCCGGGTTTGTTGATCTCGGGGAGGTACGAGGTGCCACGAGCCGAGCGTCCGTTGGCGGACGACGATGGCGTGCTGACAGCCTTCGCGGCCGACCTGCGGCGATTACGCACTGAGGCAGGAAGTCCGCCCTACCGTGAGTTGGCCCGCCGGGCTCATTACTCGTCCACGACCCTCGCGGACGCCGCCGCAGGGCGGAAACTACCGAGCCTGGCCGTCACCCTCGCCGTATCATCCCGAACTTCGGAACGGGAGAACTCACCGGGATCGCCGGTCGCGCCATGGAGCGCGAATACCAAGTACTCACGCTGGCCCACACGTTGCGAGATCAGAAGACCCGGACCCTAACTCGCGATTGCTGCCGCGTCGCGATGGCCGCAAAGCATGGGCGATGACCCGAACAACACGAATGGCTCCCTAACTCACCACCACCACGCAGCATCTTCACGGACCTCGCAAGTCACCGGCCGACCCCCGACCGTCGTATTGGAGCCGTACCGGTGGAGCCAGTGCGCGAGCGCGGGGCCGGCGACGGAGGAACCGGAGATGCGTACGTTGAGGTTCTTCATGAGGTGAGCTTCTACGGGAGCGCTCGCCGCGGGCTCGCCGCGAGCTCACCGCCCCGCCACGCCTCCGCCAGGCTCGCGACGACGCTCTCGGAAAGGCCCAGCAGGCGGAGCACGTCCAGGATGTCGGCCCCCATGACGGCCACCGACCGGGCGGCTTCCCGGTAACGTGTCCGGGCCACGGCGTGATCCCCGCGCGCCTCGGCGATGCGGCCGAGTCCGGCGAGTGTACGTACCCGGGTGCCGACACTCTTGACCCAGTGCGGGTCGACGCGTTCCAGAGCCTCCCCGTAGAGGCGCTCCGCCTCGGCCGGGTCTCCGGCGAGCAGGGCCAGGTCACCGAGTCCGCGCAGGGCCGCTGCCAGGCAGGTGGAGCTGCCGGCGCGGCGGGCGAGCCCGGCAGCCTTGTCATAGTCGGCGCGGGCCACCGCCGCTTGCTCGCCGATGTAGTGATCGCCCCGGCTGACCAGCAGATCGACGCTGTCCTCCAGGGCACCGAGCTGCTCGGTGAGCGTGAGGGCCTCGTCGGTCAGCGCGATGGCCTGCGCGCGGTCGCCGCGTCCGCCCGCCAGGCCGGCGAGCGCGTCCAGGGCCAGCGCGGTGCCCCAGCGGTCGCCGAGCGAGCGGAAGCCCTCGACGGCGGTGGCGAAGGCACGTTCTGCCAGTGCGGTGTCCCCCTCGCCGAGCGGGCCGAATCCCGACACGTACCAGGCGGCTGCCCGCGCCCACGGCTCGGCGCAGTCGCGTTGGGACGAGACGAGTGCGAAGGCGCTCTGCGGGTCGGCTTCGCTCGCGCTCCGCATCAGCCACAGGAACAGGCCGACGGGGTAACGGCCCGGCTGTCCGCCCGACCATGCGGCGGCGAGTACCTTCTCGGCGGTCGCACGGTGCCGCTGCCACACCGGCCGGCCGGCGACGCCGGACGCCGCCAGCAGGACGCACGTCACGTACTCCTCGTCGAGGCCGGCCGGCGGTGCGTCGCCCACTGCTTCGAGGAGCGCGATCGCCTGGGGCGCGACGGAGGCGGACACGCCCCGGATCCACAGGTAGTTCGAGGCCGAGGCCAGCAGTTGCAGGCCCGTTGCCACGTCAGGTGCCTCGACCGCCCAGCGGAGAGCCGCCAGGAGGTTGCCGTGCTCGGCGGTCAGGACGGGCAGCCACTCCAACTGCTCGGCCCGCCGCAGATGAGGGTCGGCGGTCCGCACCAGTTCCAGGGACCTCCGGGCGTGGGCGTGCTGCACCGACTCGCGTTCGCCGGCCGCATCGAGCCGTTCGCCGCCGTAGGCGCCGATCGTCTCCAGCATCCGGTAGCGGCCTTCTGCCACTTCCAGGAGCGACTTGTCGACCAGCGACTCCAGCGTCTCGCCGTCGGTTCCGCACACCCGCAGTGCGGACTCGGCCGTCGCTCCGGCGGCGAAGACGGTGAACCGCCGCGCGGCTCGCCGCTCGGACTCCGAGAGCAGGTCCCAGCTCCATGCGACCACCGAGCGCAGGGTCCGGTGCCGCTCGTCCGCCGTGCGGATGCCGCGGGCCGCGACCCCGAGCCGGTCGTCCAGCCGTCCCGCGAGGTCGTTGACGTCGAGCGTCCGGATGCGCGCCGCCGCGAGTTCGATGGCCAGCGGAAGGTTGTCGAGGGCCCCGCAGATCCGGCTGACGACCTGAGGGTCGGCGGCGAAACCGCGCCGCACGGCGCGGGCCCGGTCGGTGAACAGGCGCACGGCCGCCTCGCCGTCGAGCGGCTTGACCTGCCAGAGGTTCTCTCCGGTGAGACCGAGCGGCTCGCGGCTCGTCGCCAGGACCCGCAGCCGTGGGCAGATCGCCAGGAGCCGCGCCGCCAACGCCGCGACCTCGTCGACGACGTGCTCGCAGTTGTCCAGGACCAGCAGGAGCATCCGGTCCGACAGCGCCGCGATCAGGCGATCGACCGGCGACTGGCGGCTGTCCCCCATGCCGAGCCCGTTCTCGCGCAGGCCGAACGCGCGCAGCAGCGCCTGGGGCAGCCCGGCGCCGTCGCGCAGTGAAGCCAGCTCCACGAAGCAGACGTCGTCGGCCGCGACACCCGCGACCTCCACCGACAGTCGGGTCTTGCCGACACCACCGGGGCCGATCAGCGTGACCAGTCGCGCCACCCGCAGCAGACCGGCGACCTCGGTCACCTCGTCGGCACGGCCGACGAACGCGGTCAGCTGGGCGGGCGGCGCGGCTGGCGCGGGCGATGGATCGGCGCTCAGCAACTCCCGGTGCAGCGCCATGAGCTCAGGGGAGGGATCCGCGCCCAGTTCGTCGGCCAGATGTCGCCTGGTCTCCTCGAACACCGCCAGCGCCGCGGCCCGCCCGCCCTCGGCGAACAGCGCCCGCACCAGCAGGCCCGCCAGTCGTTCCCGGAGTGGATGGCGGCCGACCAGCTCGCGCAACTCCGGTACGAGGGCGTGTGGTTCGCCGATCCGGCACTCCGCCTCGATCCGGTCCTCAAGTGCCCCGAGCCGATGCTCGTCCAGCCGTACGGCGGCGGGTCGGGCTGCCTCGCTCTCGGCGATGCCGGCAAGCGCCGGCCCTCGCCACAGTCCCAGCGCCTCGCGCAGCAGGGTGACCGCGCGTTCCGCGTCGCCGGCGTGCAACGCGGAACGCCCCTCCCGCGCCAGTCGCTCGAACCGGCAGGCGTCCACATCGTCCTGCGCAACCACGATCCGGTAGCCCGCCCCGGCCGCTTCGAGCGTGGCCCCGGAACCAAGTGCCTTGCGCAGCCTGGAGACCTGGGACTGCAGGGCGTGTGCCGACACCGCCCCGTCCGGGTCTACGGCGTCGGCCAGCCGGTCCGCCGGCACGACCTCTCCGGGGCGTATCAGGAGCAGGGCCAGCAGCGCACGGCGGGCCGGTCCGCCCAGCGGAACTTCGGTCCCGTCGTGGTGCCACGCCCGGGTCTCACCGAGAATGCCGAACAGCATGCCGGTGATTATCCACCGGAGCTGATCATGCGTGAGCCATCGGGCCCAGATAGATCCCGCCCGAGACGTCGACGGTCTGTCCGGTCACCCACCGGCCCTGCGGGCCCGCCAAGAAGCCCACGACGTCGGCGACGTCCTCGGGCTCGCCGATCCGCCCGAGCGCGGTGATCGCTTCGAGACCGGCAGCCACCTCGGGGATGGAGGTGTAGTCGGCGGTCATGTCGGTCCGCACCGCGCCGGGTGCGACGGTGTTCACCGTGATTCTCCGGCTGCCGAGCTCATTGGCCAGCGACGGGGAGATCGACTCCAGCGCCGCCTTGGTGATCACATAGCCGATCTGCGTGGAAACGGCGAACCGGCTGGCCGTCGAGCCCATGTTGATGATCCGGCCACCGTCGTTGAGCAACGGCAACGCGCGCTGGACCACGAAGAACGGCGTGCTGACGTTGATGGTCAACAGCCTGTCGAGCTCCTCCGGTGTCACCTGCGCGATCGAGTTGCCCGAGAAGATGCCCGCGTTGTTGACCAGGATGTCCAGGCCGAGACCACCGAGGCTCGCCAGCCCTGTGGTCAGGCCCTCGAACAGTCGGTCCACGGCGCCGTCTTCGCCGAACCGGGCCTGGACGGCGAACGCCCGGCCGCCGGCCTCCTCGATCCTCGCCACGGTCTCCTTGGCCGCGTCCTCGTTGCTGCTGTAGTGGACGGCGACCGTCGCGCCCTCGGCCGCCAGTCGCAGGGCGACCGCCCGGCCGATTCCCCGCGATCCGCCCGTCACCAATGCCGTCTTGCCGGTCAGCATGGCCATGGCCCGCTCCTCTCCCGTGGCCGGTCCTCGGTGGACCCGGCGATGGAGCAACAGTGGCGGCGAGAGCTCACCGCACGCTCACCGCCCGCTCACCGGCTGACCGGGGTGGTCGTGACCGACACCGCCCCGCCCCACAGTCCCTCCCAGCTCACACCGACACGCCGCAGTCCGCGACGTCTCGGGTCACCACAGCCAGGGCACGGATCGAGTCGTGATCAACGAGCGGTCCGAGTAGGGACTTTGATCCAGATCATCGAGGCGCGTAGGTGGAGGCCGGCGAGGTAGCTGTCGGGGGTCTTGCCAGCGGGCGGCACTTGCGGTCGGCGGCGAGGTGGACCTTGCTGGTCTGCCCACCTCTGGAGCCTCCGAGGAGGGCGGCCTTCAGTCGGAGTCTTCGCTGATGCCGGATACGCCGTCGTTCTTCCCGCGCGGGATCGGTTTCGACGTCCTGCCCGCTTTGCTCTTCGAAGCTGCCCCTTTTGACCTGGCCTTCTCCTCCTCGGCGGCGGCCTTCTCCAGAGCGGCCACGGTGTCGGGGGCCGGGTGCATCCCGGCCGCGTCGTGGTGGGCCCGGGCAGTGGTGGAGTCCACGCTGACCAGCGACAGGTCCACCTCACCCCGCTTCGCGGCCTCCGCGATCAACCCCTCCAGCAGGACCTCGAAAACAGCGGCGTCACGCCATTGCCGGAAGCGGTTGTGGACGGTCGACCAGGCACCGAACTCCGTCGGCATCTCCCGCCACTGCCCACCCGTCCGGAACCGCCAGATCACGCCCTCGAACTGCTGCCGCAGCCCCCGGGGTACGGGTGCCGCACTCGCCGATCGGCAGGTACGGCCCGATGGACTCCCACTCCCCGTCCATCAGTTGCGCTCACGTCACCCAAGACGATCTATCGGATCGGGCCCACCGCGAAGGCACATGCCGCAAATTGATCACGACTCAATACGCACCCCAGAGCACGACCCGGCCACCGGAATACCGATCGGCATGCAGTTCGCCGCCGCCTACGGCAGAGAGGACACCTCTTCCAACTCGCGGGCCAACTGGAACGCACACGCCCGTAGGCCGGACGCCTCCCTCAGGTGTGGGCCGGGAACGTAGGAACCTGGCACCACGACACCCGGACACCAACTGACAGGAGGAGCTACCACAAAGAGGCTGGGCGGCCACGCCTCATGCCCTGGTGCCACCTTGCGCTGCCGACCGCAACGTGCGCCGTGCGTGCTGGTTGCTACGAGCAGTACGAGGACGCCTTCGCCACCGCCCGCGAGTGCTCGTCAGGCAAAATCGTCCTGGATTGGAGCACGCCGCGCGCATCGGAGTCATCAACACAGACATGTCGCCCCACCCCGCTCGGCGACGCCGTCGCGCACCACGAGCGGATCACGATGACCCCGCACATCCTGCGCCTGGGCGACGAGCCCGGCTACCGGCAGCAGATCAAGAGCCAGACAACCCCCAGGAGGGCCGGCACTCCCTCGCCCGGAAGATCTTCCACGGCCAGGCCTGCGCCCGCTACGTGATCCAGGCGTGCCCGAGGACGCGTAACGTGCGCGGGCCCGCGCGACCGTGCGGCAGCGGATCAAGCAGTGCCGGCGCGTACGGCGGTGGTCGCCAGAGTGGTGTAGTGCATCGTGAAGCGGCCGCCCAGAGCGTCGATGGCATGGCCGACTGCGCTCAGTATCTCGGCCAGCTGATCGGGACGAAGTCGGGTGAGGCCGCCGGTGGTGGGGAGCAGGTCCAGCCATTGGTCGCGCGTGTAGGACTGCTCCCAGTCGAATCGCCACTGTTCCGGGTCGTTGAACTGCTCGGTCTCGCGGATCTTGTCGGCGATCTTCGCGTACCCCGCTTGGTACATGTCGATCGGACGTCGCGCCGGCTGATTGCTGAACGGGGAGTCGGGCGCCACCCGACGGTAAGCCGCCGCGAACGGCTCGGCCACCTCGGCAGGCGGCTCGAATACGTGCCCGAAGATCGCCAGGCGCCCGTTCGGACGCAGCACCTGGGCCGCCTTCACGGCGCCGGCGACCGGGTCCACCCAGTGCCACGACTGGGCGGCGACTAATGCGTCGAACACTCGGCCAGCCGGCTCCCAGGCTTCGAAGGTTGCCACCTCGACCTCCAGGCCGCGGACTTGCGCGAAGTCGGCCATCCGCGCATCCGGCTCGACGCCGAGCACGGCGCAACCGGCGGCCCGGAATTGACGGGCCGCGATGCCCGTGCCGCAGCCGACGTCGAGCACGTCAGGCCCCGGGCTCCCGGCGACGATACGCGCCACCAGGTCATCGGGGTAGCCGGGTCGGGCCTGGTCGTAGCGTTGCGCGTCCGTGCCGAACGATTCGGCCGTCTGTCGAGCCTGATGCGGCTGCGCCGGTTCGGGTTGCTCTCGCGGTAAAGTGGGCATGCGTTCACTCTAGTGGGCAAGCGCCCACATGCCAACGGATGCCAGGAGCCTGGCCCACGAGAGGATCTGTAAGTGCCGACCGGGGTACACCTTCGCGACGCGCGGCAGCAGTTGTTCGACGCCGCCGAACGCGTGCTGCTGCGGGACGGCCCGAACGGGCTGACCAGCCGGGCCGTCACCGACGAGGCAGCCTGCGCCAAAGGCGTCCTGCACCGGCACTTCGCCGACTTCGACGCCTTCCTCACCGATCTCGTACTCGACCGGGCCGCACAGCTTGAGACGCAAGCGCATGCGCTGCGCGAGACCGTCGGCACCGGCACCGTGGCCGACAACCTCACCGGCGCGCTGATCACCTTGTTCGGACCGGTTCCCGTGGCGATCATCCCGCTCATCACTTTCCGGGACGAGTTGCGCGCGCGGCTGCGGCAAGCCAGGCCCAAAGGCGGCATCGCGATCCTCGCCCAGGTCGCGACCGCGGTCTCCGCCTACCTGACCGACGAGCGCGCAATGGGCCGCATCTCGGCCGACGCCGACATCGACTCACTCACCCTCTCCCTGGTCGGAGGCGGGCATCTCCTGTTCGCAGACCGCGACCCCGACCCACCGACCACGGCAACCGTCAACAAGCTGGTGACCACGGTGCTCGCCGACGTCCTGCAACGGCGGCCACGCCGAACCTGACGCGCAGCGGGCAACGGTCCGCGCCGAAACGGGGCCTCAGCGTCGGCCGTCGCCGGGCGCAAGCAGGCCGGTGAGCCCCGCGATCGCCTCAGGGGAGGGCTTGAAGCAGCGGCGGACATTCTCCGCCCTCTTGTGCCGGGCCTTTGCCATCAGCATCAGCTCAGACACGCCCTGCTCGCCCAGATGCGCCAGCCCAAAGTGGCGCCACTCGTGCAGGTCCCAACCGGTGCCGGGCCCGCGCAGGGCGGTGTGCTGGCCCAGCAGCGCGCGCTCCTGCCCGTAGGACAGACGGGCCAGGCCGGTGTCCGGGCGTACGTCCCGCGCGGAGAGCGCCTTGCCGGGGCCGGGACGCCGGTGGGTGACGAAGACCGGCCCTCGGGTACGGCGCCGCAGCAGCCGGGCCGCTCCTGCATCCCAGTGCACCGTCTCCAGCACGAACTCCACACGGGCGGCGCCACGACGGCAGACCTTCGACTGGGCCCCCTTCGCCTTCACCGGGCAGCGGCAGCCGGCCAGGTCCAGGACCTCGATGTTGACGTCCAGGATCTCCATCATCGTGGTGGCGACGTTCAACGGAGCCGGCCTTGGCGGCTGCCGTTGGCGGACAGCGTGCTACTGGTGGCGAGGTATTGGCCCACGAACCTCACGTTGTGGCAGGTGGCTCCGCTGTTCGGAGTCTCGAAGTCCGCTGCTGACAGAATCCTCGATCACCTCAGCACCTCTGCCGGCGATCTCGCCGGCCCGCAAGAACTACCCAGCCCGCAGCAGGAGGTGGAGAACACCGTCCATCGCCGAGCCCGCCCCAGAGTGGAACACGCCGTGTCCCCCCTGAACCGGAAGATCCCGCGGGACTGCCGCCTCAAAGGAAACGGCGTTCACCAAGCCATGCTCGGCATCTCCCGACCACACCCTGGCCTTCACCCGGTAACTCACACCCCACTACGGGACAACCTCTAGCCCAACGGCAAGAGGCGCTCTGGGAGCCGTCAAGCCCGAATCCCAGCCGGACCCCGACCGGTGGCGGGTCCTGCTGGATCCCGCAGGCCACCCGTTCTGCATCTCCACCCTGGTCTGAGCACGACCTTCCCTCCGAGACTGGTGCACATTTCTCCGGACCTGGTGGAGCACTCAGAACAGTACGGGGACACATGCGCCGCCACCCGCACAGTGTTGCCCGTTCCGGCGTGGGCCTGACTCAAACTATGCCGTGTGCCAGCGCGCCGACGTGGAAATTGTCGTTGAGCTCGTGGTCAGCGGCCGGAAGACTGCGGCCATGAGCTCTCGACGTTTCGTCTTCCTCGATCCTGACGGCATGAGTGCTGGTGGCTGGCTGTATGTGGTGGTCGAGGCGAAGACGGGGGTCTTCTATCAGCAGCAGTACGGCGGAACCGCCTGTCGGCAGGGGCAGGTCGAGGGCTTCTTGGTGCCGCTTTTCGGCCCTGATGAGCTGGACGCGTTGCGCGAGCTGTTCGAGAAGGACTTCTGTGGTGCCGGCACCTGGAACTACGCGTGGCCGGATGACGAGCGGGAAAGGCTCCGCGAGATCATCGGAGCCATCCGCTACTGGGCATGCGATGGGACCGCCGAGGAGCCGCGCCCTCTGCGCCTGGACGAGAGCCGGATCCGTGAGGCCGATGAGGCCTGGGTGCCGGTGATCACGCCGGATGGCCCGGCAGTACTGGTGTGGTTCAACTCGGACTGACTCCGGCGATCAGCCGTCCGCCCTGAGCCAGAGAGTCAGCGCTGCGATGATCACCCCGGCCCGGTAGGGGGCCGCCAGTTTGTCGAACCGGGTTCCCACGGCGCGGAACTGCTTCAACCAGGAGAAGCGCCGCTCGACAACGTTCCACCCCCGGTAGGCGGACATGTCGAAGGCCGGCGACCGGCCACCCCTGCCCGCGCGGAGGGCTCTATTGGCGATCTGGTTCCGGCGCTCGGGGATGGCCGTCTTGATGCTTCGACGCCGCAGCAGATGGCAGATCTTCCTCGACGAGTAGGCCTTGTCCGCCACCACCCGGTCGGGTTTGGTGCGCGGGCGTCCGGAGCCGGTTCGCCGCGGGCAAGGAGCGGGCGGGGCCTACGGCAGAATCACGCTGTGACGTCCATGGGGGTCCTGGCCGAGCTGCAAGCCGGCATGGCAGAGCTGTCCACGCCGATGCGGGTGTACGTGGCGGCTGGACGCTTCACTGAGCCGGAAGCCGACCTGCCAGAGCTGGCGGCCCGCATCCACACACTGCTGGTCGCGATCGCGGCGGACGAGGCTTGGCGGCGCTTCCTGGCCGGGTACGCTCCGCCGTCCGTCCCTGAGATCTGCGCCGCGCTGGAACCGGTGGAGACGCACAGGACCGCCTCGTTCCTGGCCCAGGTCGCGGCCGTCGACCTGCTCTGGCCGAGTCACCGGCACTTGCCCATCGAAAGCGCCGAGCGCGCGGCGGAACGGGTTGTGTCCCTGCTCGGATCGGAGGCCAGCTGGTGGACCAACCACGACGCCGAATGCGGCGCAGTGAACGGGCTCACCCCTCTGTTCGACAGCCTGCTCGCAGGGACGGACGGTGAGCACTTCGCGCTGGCCTTGCAGATCGCCGACGACTGAGCGCCCCGCCCCGAAGGGGTGATCATCAGTGTCTTCTGTGTGGGGCGCATGCCATGCACCAACGATGCCCGCATTCCAGCTCATCGACGCCGCGGCGCACTCCAGCCCGCTGGCGACTCGCCACAGCCGTTCGGACTGGTGCGCGCCCGTCTGTGCTCGCTGGCGCGCTTCCTCCCTCAGAGCGGCGAACGCCTTGCCCGCCCGCTCGTACTGGCGTAGCTGGTCGGCTGGCTTCGTTCACTTCAAGCAGCAGCGTTTATCCATCGGCCTGGGCGATGGGCGGTCGGCGGGGCCATGAATGTTCACGAGAAATGACGTCACTTCGTGGGACAGTCCGCCGCCCGTGAGGGCAGCGGGACTGCCGAGGTGGGGCCTGCAGGGTGTCAGAAGCTGTTGATGGGCCCGGACCCCAAGAAGGCGAACGCCGTCGTAAGGGTCGATGAGGCTGGCCTGACACGCTACTCCCGCGACCTGTTGATGTGGACGATCCGCATGCAAGGATCGGAGGCGATCGGTGGGCAGCTGCACGGGACGAACTACCGGCTCGTCTTCTGCTCACATTTCGCCAATCGCGCCTGCGGCCGGTTCAGTATCTTCCTGCCTGTCATTTCTGGGGTGCGCGATACCTCTTGGGGGATCACGAGGCAGATCGGGGTCTCCACGGGAACCCACCAGTTCACGTTCGTCGCGTGGGGGATCCCCGCGCTGATGGGCGCGATCGAACGCCTCCGCCAGCACTGGAGCCCCGACCAGGTGGTGTGGCGTGTCGAAACCGCGACGGCGGAATACGCCAAGCTGGGCGAAGGACTCGTCCCACGTCCCAGTCAGGCACTCAGATCGGACATGAGCCCCATCGAGTTCGTGGGGGCGATGGGGCTCATGGAGCTTCAGGAGCTCGCCCGCGGGGCTTGAGCTGGACAGCTTCTCAGCCAGCCTTGGCGGGTTCCTCCACCCGGGCTCGGGTGGAGGCGAGCCGGTAGGAGTCGGTGCCGGTCTCGATGATCGTGCCGTTGAAGGTCAGGCGGTCGACGATGGTCGCGCAGAGCCGGGGATCGGTGAAGTTCTTCGTCCAGCCATCTGGGGCTGGCACTTGTTCCCTCGTCGGGGTTGGTCGTGTGGGCAGGCCGTTTCCCTGTTCTGGGCTTCTCGTTGATCCTCGCGGTGGAGGGCGGTTTCTCAAGGTGCCGCCTTGATCCGCCGGGTGCGAGGAAGGTGTAAGGGCGGCGTCCGGTCTGAGGGTGATCGAGGGCGGCGGGGTGTGCGCCGGGCCGGTGACGCCCGATCCGTGGGAGTTCCAGGCGGAGTGCGTCGAGGCGTTCGTCGCGTCGTGGCGGGCCCGCGGGTTCAGCCCGGTGACCGTGGAGAACGACCTCGGGCTGCTGGAGCGGACGCTGACCGCACTCGGACGTCCGGCGTGGGAGGTAACGCCGGAGGACATCGACCGGGTGGTCGGCGACCTCGCGACTGCCGGCCGGGCAGCGTCCACGCGACGTGAGTATGTGCAGACCTTCAAGGGCTTCCACCGGTTCCTGCAGGCGCGCAAAGCTGCCGAGATCGAGGCCGGGTTCGGAGCGCGGCTGGTCTGCCCCGTCGACGAGTTCAACGCGTCGCGGCATGTCGGCGACGATTCCCCGGCCCTGCTGCCGCCGCCATTGCCGGAACGGGTCGACCAGTTCTTCGAGTTCCTCAAAACCAGGATCGCCACCGCCCGCAAGTATGCGCCGGCCGCGCGAGACTACGCGTTGTTCCGGACGCTGTATCACGCCGGGCTGCGCTCAGAGGAGGCATCGCTGCTGGACCGGCCGGACGTGCACTTCTCCCGGGGACCATTCGGGAAGCTGCACGTGCGGTTCGGCAAGGGCGCCCGGACATCGGGTCCGCGTCCGCGCTGGGTGCCGATGCTGGACGGGCTCGATCTGGTTCTGCGCTGGTTCCTCGACGATGTGCGGGGCAAGTTCCCTGATTCCCCGGTGCTGTTCGCCGACGAGTCCGGCGGTCCGCTGCACCGCGGGACGATCCGCAACCGGCTGCGCTATCTCATGGAGCTCGAGGGCCGACCCGCCCAGGACCGGTTCAGCCCGCACGCGCTGCGGCGGGCCTGCGCGACGCACAACTACGAGCGCGGCGTCGACCTGGTTGCGATCCAGCAGCTCCTCGGACACTGGACCGTCGGATCGACGATGCGATATGTCCGCCCGTCGGCGACGTTCATCGAGGACGCCTACCGCCGTGCGGTCGCCACCACCCTCGGCGAACTCGCCAGCGGGGAGGCCGGCGCGTGAAGATCCGGTGGCGGCTGCGGATGGCCGCAGCCCAGCGTGAGGTGTGGACCGGGACGCAGTTGCAGCGACTGCTGGCCGAACGCGCGGGCCTGAAGTTGTCGTCCGCGTCGGTGTCCGCGCTGTTCACCAAGGAACCCTCCCAGGTGAAGATGTCGACCCTCATCGCGTTGTGCACCGCGCTGGAGTGCACCCCCAACGACCTCTTCGAGGTCGACACCACCCCGGTGGAACAGCCAGCCCCGACCACGCGGCCAGTGGCCGAGCCACTCAAGGCCGTCGCCGGGGCCCCGCGGGGCCGATCCATGCCGCCCATGTGACGGGGACACAACACCATGGGGAAGCGCCAGCGCCACTGCACCGGCTGCGGGGCGCCGGTCGGCATTATCGGCCGCGAACTGTGCTGCCGCTGCACCGCCCGCCGCGCCGACGTTGCAGCCCGGTCAACGTGCCCGGGGTGCGGCAACCAGCGGATCGTCCAGCCGGATACCGGCCGGTGCATCACCTGCTCGCGGACCTGTGTCGACTGTGGTCACCCGGTGCGCGGCAAGACCACGAAGCAATGCCGGGACTGCCGCCGCAAGGCCGAACAACAGGCCGCGCAACAACCGTGTCCGCGATGCCGACGGCCGGGATATCTGCGCGAGGACACCGGATGGTGCGGCCACTGCTCGCGCCCCCGGCAGGCCAAGCAGCCGCCTCGTCCGTGCGTCGAATGCGGGCAGGTCCGCCGTCACGCCGGTCTCGGCCTATGCTCCGCGTGCTGGCAACGCCACCCCGACCGGCCGTTCGTGCACGTCGACAACCTCATCGCGCGGCTGGGGGAACACCCCGACTGGTTGCGGGACTTCGCCGCCCATGCGGCCGCGCGGCACTGCCCCGGCCGTGCCTGCACCATGCTCACCTGCCTGGGACGGCTCCTGGCCGACGGCGGACCCACGCATCCCCAAGCCCTCCTCGAACGCGCCCGCCGCCCGGGACGTTCCATGGGCAGCCTCGCACGCGCCTTGGAGGACTTATTCACGACGCGGCGCCTCGCGCTGCCCACCGACCAGTGCGAACGCCTCGCGGACGGCCGCCGCCGACGGCGCATCGACGCCGTCCCCGAACCTCTGCGACCGACTGTGGAGGCGTTCGCCGCGTTCGTACTCAACACCCGTGAACGGGCCCGACGCGCGGGAACCCGGCCCCGGGCCGACTCCACTGTCGAGACCACTCTCGCCGTCGTGCGGGACCTGGCCTGTTTCCTCACCGAGCAACGGGCCAAGCGTGACTGGGCGGTGGTCGACGTCCATGACCTGGAGGCGTTCCTGGCGACGCTGCCCAAGTCTCGCGCCCGGCGCCTGATCGTGCTCGGGCAGTTCTTCCGCTTCGCACGCTCACGAAGGGTCGTGCTGGTCGATCCGACGCGGGGGCTTGGTTTGCCGAGCAACCGCGGCTTCCGAGGCCGGACCCTGGCCCTCGACGAACAGCGGGCCCTATTCCGCCGCTGGACCCTCGGGCCCGATGTCCACCCCCACGAAGCCGTGTTCGGTTTGCTTGCGCTCCTGCACGGCGCCTCCAGCAAAGAGGTCCGCACCCTCACCGTCGAGGCCGTCGACCATCACGCTCGGACCGTCCGACTCGGCGACCGCCCGCATCCGGTGCCGTTGGACCCGGCATCTTGGACCGCAGTGCAGAAATGCCTCGCCCATCGTGGCGGCCAGCGGACCGAGAACCCGCATGTGATGGTGACCAAGGGCACCAAGGCCGGACGCGGATCCGCGTCCACCGCCTATATCAGCCACGTCCTCGACCCGTGCGGCGTCCCGCCCCGTATGATCCGCAGCACCCGGCTTGTCGACCTGGTCAACACCATGGACCCCAAACTCGTCGCTGCCGCGTTCGGCATGGACCCCGAAGCCACCATGATCTACCTGGCCGACCGCGTCGACGCTGGCCGGCTGCCCGAACAACCACGGTGACGGCCGCCGCTCAGCGGCCTATCCTTCGGCGATGAGTACCCCCGATGCCCAAGCAGCCGAACCTCCCGAAGTGACAGTCCGTTGCCTGGACGGCCCTGGGACCGTCCTCCGCCTGACGCAGCGCTACCGACCTGACGAGAGTGGCATCGGATTCGCTGTCGAGGCACGCGCCGAGGGGCTTCAGGCCTGTGTCGACGGCGTGGAGGTCTGGGTCTGGGACGAGCCGCATCTCGCGGACTTCTTCGTTGAGCTCGTCATCTAGGGTGCCCAGCAGGTGTCAGGCAAGTCAGGCAAGTACTCCGGAGCGAACTTGCCTGAGTGATATCCAAGGGTCTGTTAGGCAAGTTCGTGGTCTCGGTGCCATCGCGCGCAGTCGGCAGCCCAGTCGGCTCGGGTCCGTTGGAGTGCTTGGTACAGCCGCTCGGCAGGTACCTCGAAGGCGCGTTCGTGCTCAGGCTTTCGGATGCTGATCCGCCGGCGTAGCGAGGTCGTGTCGGACATTCAGCAAGACCGCCGTCGTCGTCATCACCGCGAAGTCCGCCGGGCGCAGGGTCTTCGGCCTCGCCACCGCAGACGTCCGTCTCGCTTGACCTCTTGCGCGTCAGTCCGGCAGCCAGTGCAGCTCGTGCGCCAGGGTTTTGGCGACGGCACGGATGCGGCGGTGTAGTGGCGACTGCTCGCGTGGGAGGACCAGGTGGATCGTCAGGCTGGGCGCGCCCCGCAGCGGTCGCCAGGTGAGACCGGCCGGTTGTGCCGTGGCCGCGGCTTCTCCGGCCGGGGCGAGAGTGACCCCGTCGCGCAGGTCGCGCTGAGACATGTCGAAGGAGACTGCGGGCGTGTGGAATCGGGGGTGTGGTCGGGTGTCTCGGAACAGTGCGGACAGCTGATCGTGGATCACGGGGTTGGCCGCACGGTCCGGGAGTCGCAGCGGATACGCGGCCGCGTCGGCGATCTCGATCTCCGGGTGTTCGGCCAGCGGATGGTGCTGCGCCAGCTGGACCCCGATGCGCGCACGCCGCAGCAGGAACCGGCGCACGCCACGGCCCGGCTGTTCACCGCGGGTGATCCCGGCATCGATGCGGCCGTCGGCGACCGCGGGGGAGATCTCCGGTGTCGCCATCGGGACCGCGCCGACCTCGAGTCCGCTGTTGCCGCGAATCAGCCTGTCCACCAGGGCCGGTGCCGTCTCGGCCCCGGCACTGAGGCTGTATCCGATGCGCAGCGTGCCCAGTTCACCGGCCGCCGCGCTCCGGGCGGTGTCCCATGCCCGATCCAGCGCCGCCAGCGCGGGCGGCGCGGACTCCGCCAAAGCCGCACCGGCCGTGGTCAATACGACGCTGCGCGTGTTGCGGACCAGCAGGGCCGTACCGAGTTCCGCCTCCAATCGGCGCATCCGGGCGCTGAGTGCGGGCTGTGCGATACCGATCCGTGCGGCCGCGCGGGTGAAGTTCAACTCCTGCGCCAGCACCAGGAAGTACCGCAGGCTCACCGTATCCGGCGCCACGTGCCCTCCCTGCCGATTGATAACGATCCGTTCTGAGTCTATCCCGTACCGGTCTTTCCCTCGACCGCACATCAAGCCCTAACCTGCGCATGCCGGGATCGATCGATCTGAGTGTCAATTCGAAGTCAGACGTGTCCGGCCGAACACAGGAGGTTTCCATGCCTAAGGGCTACTGGGTCAGTGTCTACCCCGCCATTTCCGACCCTGAGAGGCTGACTGCCTACGACCAGCTGGCCGGTCCGGCTGTCCAGGCTGGGGGCGGGCGCGTCCTGTCCCGGATCCCGTCCCGTGGCGGTCGAGTCGTCGCCCACGAGGCCGGAATCACGCAACGCGTCGTTCTGATCGAGTTCGACAGCTTTGAACAGGCCGTCGCGGCATACGAGAGCGAGGCATACCAGAAGGCGCTGGTGGCCCTCCCCGACGGCGTCGGGCGCGACTTCCGCATCATCGAAGGCATCGACTGACCGGCGGGCCCAGCCATCGCTGAGCATCCGTCACCTGAAACGCACACAGTGCTGGCCACCGACGCGCACCGGACCGACTTCCCGATCGTCACGGACGACCCGCCCTCCGCGTGGGTCAACGAGGGTGACCCGATCATGCGGAGACCCGCAGCTTGCCGGGATCAGCGTGGTCAAGTCGAAGGTTGCCGGCATCACCACGATCACGAACGAGATGGGGCTGGGCTCCAACCCCGATGTAACCGAAGTCGTCCGCCAAGGTCTTGCCCGCTCGCTGGCTGTGCGCGTGGATCAGGCGTTCTTCGGCAACCTCCCCGCCCCGGCTCCGCCGGGCTCATGTCCCTGAGGGACGTGACCGTGATCAACGCACAGCCGGGGTACGGCAACCTCTATGCGTTCGCGTCGGCCCAGTACAACGCCGAGAACCACGGCATCACGGTTACCGCGTTCGTCACCCACCCCGACGACGCCCTGTTGCTGGCGCAGCTCAAGGACGAGAAGACCAGCAACCGGCCGCTACTCGGCATAGACGCCAGCCAGCCCGGCCGCCGCACCGTCTTCGGGGTACCGCTGCGCACCTGCCGCGCGGTCGAACCCGGCACCGTATGGGCCATCCCGCAAGAGATGATCTACGCCGTTCTCGGGCGCCTCGAACGCCTCGACATCTCCACCGACGTCATGTTCAACAACGACATGATCGCGCTCCGCGCCGTCACCGAAGTCGGGTTCGCGTTCGTCTACCCGCATCACCACCGCGTCCTCAAGCTGACCCAGCACGCAAGGTGAAGTTTCCCCGTGATCTCGGACACTTGATCGTTACGCCGCGAGGGCGTGCTGTTGCCGCTGCCTGGTCTCGGCTGGCGCCCAGCCAGCGAGGTGTCCGCGTCATCGGCCCGGTCCGGCCCATGACCCGCCGCACAGTCCAAGCAACCGGCTACGACAAGGCGTCCTTCAGCATCGACTGGGACGCTCGCCGGGCAATCTGCCCCGACGGCGCCCACAGCCGCTACTGGACCGAGGGCCTCGACAACAACAAGCGACCTGCGATCCGGATCCGTTTCGCCACCGAGACCTGCGCACCCTGCCCCTCCCGTGCTCAGTGCACCAACTCGACACGCTACGGTCAGCAGCTCACCGTCCGTCCACAAGATCAAGACGCTGTCCTCGAACGCGTCCGCGCCGAGCAGGCCACCGAGGAATGGAAGACGGTTTACGCGATCCGCTCCGGCGTGGAAGGCACAATCCACCAGCCGGTCACAGCAGCCGGCGCTCGCAGAACCCGCTATACAGGACTACGGAAGACCGCCCTCGCACACGTTCTCACAGCCACTGCCGTCAACCTGCTCCGCCTCGATGCCTGGTGGACCGGGCAACCGCTCGCCCCCACTCGGACATCACACCTCGCCGCCCTCGACCTCGCCGCATAGGCAATTGGGCAACGGGGTCATCGAGAGCTGGTACAACCTGCACCGTCTGCATAGCAGCCTCGGCTACCGGAGTCCCGCCGACCACGAGACCGCACTCGCAGCCTGACCACCACACCAATGGTGTCCGTCAAAGCGGAACAAGCGCACCAGTACCAGCCGGTGAGTGGCCCCTGGGGGCTGGGCGCCCCAGCCTCATCACCGTGCCGCTTCGGATTCGACTTTCGCCTACATGGGGCAGTCGGTCACCGGTCGCGGTTCGGGCTGCGGCCCCTTCACTGCTGATGGTGGCCTCGGTGGACCGATCGGGTGATGGCCCGCCCTCGGAGAGTGTCGACGTTGGCGCGGCCGAGAACGTGAGCCAGTCTCGTCGCGGAAGGGAGGCCCCCAAACATGGCCGTGCACTGCTTCGGATCTCCGCGCCCCGCCCGCGACGGAGCGAAGTTCCTGGCGCTCATCGCGCTGACCGCCGCCACTGCGTGCTCCAGCGGTTCGACCCCGGCCCCGACCCAGAGTCCGAGCGCGAAGCCGGCCACGACGATCACCGTCACGATGAAGGAGTATTCACTGGCCCTCTCGCCGGCCCAGGCAGCCGCGGGGACCGTCACGTTCGTCGTGGACAACGCCGGCGCCGTGGCACACGCACTGGCCGTCGCGGGGCCCGGCGTGTCAGATGCGCACACCTCGACCGTCCCGCCCGGCGGCCGGGCGCGGCTCACCGTCCCCCTCAAGGCCGGCAGCTACGAGCTGTGGTGTCCCATCGGCAAACACCGGGAACTCGGCATGGACACCCACCTCCAGGTCGGCGGGAAGGGCCCGGCGTCGCCGGCCCCCGGCAGCGCCACCGCGACCGCGACCGCGACCGGGCAGTAGCGATGGCTCCCGAACCCGGCGCCCGCCCGCACCGCACCGCCATCGGCCGGCGCACGGTCGCGCGCGTGCTGCTCCAAGTGGTGACCGCGGCCGCACTGGCCGTGAACGCCTACGTGCACGCCGGCCTCGCCGCTGCCTTTGACCCGGTCGGGCAGCAGATCAGCCAGGGAACGCTGTTCCGCCTCGAAGCCGCCGTGGCGTCCCTGGCCGCGCTGCTGGTCCTGCTCCTCGGTCGCCGGCGGCCGGTGTGGGCGTTCGCCTTCCTGGTGTCCGTCTCCGCCCTGGGCGCCGTGCTGCTCTATCGGTACGTGAACGTGGGCCCGCTCGGTCCGCTGCCGAACATGTACGAGCCGGTCTGGTGGCCGGATAAGACCGCCAGCGCGATCGCCGAGGCCGTCGGTGCCGTGACCGCGCTCGGCGGCTTTCTGATCACCGGCCCGCGGCGCTCTGCGTCCACTCGGGCCGGCGCTCCTCGGGGCGACAACGCCGACGGCGGCGGGTGATCACGTGCAACGCCTGACCCTCCGCACCGAACCCCGGCAGTTCCTGGGGCTGCTGTGGCTGCTGCTGCCCCTGGCGGTGACCGCCGCCCTGGTCTGGTACGGCCTGGTACACACCCCGGAGCGCGGACACAGCCTCTTCGCGGCGCACGGTCCCCACGCCGTCGTCCTGCTCAAGACCCAGTTGGGCAGCGCACTGATGGGACTGGCCCTGATCCAGCTGCTCCTCGCGCTGTGGATGTACGGCCGGCTGCCCGGCCTGCGCGCCGCGCCGCACCGGGTGGGCACCGTGCACCGCCTGATCGGTGTGGTCGCTTTCCTGCTCTCCGTCCCGATCGCCCGGCAGTGCATCATCGCCTACGGCGTCAGCCTGACCGGGCCCCGCCAGGCCCTGCACTCGCTCGCGGGCTGTTTTCTCTACGGGGCCTTCGTCGCCAAGGTCATCGTGGTGCGCCACCGCCGCTGGCCGGGCTGGGCGCTCCCGCTCGCCGGTGGCGCGCTCGTCACGGTGGTCGCCCTGGCCTGGTACTCGGCGGCGTTCTGGTACCTGAACGGCTTCCAGCTGCCCGGCCTGTAGGCGGACAGCGCCCGATCGGTGCCGTCGTCGGCCACTATCGGCAGTGGTCACAGCTCGCCAACCCGCCGCCTTCCCGAGGTGCGAGGTGACCGGTTCGCGCGAAACCCGTTCCGTTCCTTCGGGGCGTTGGTGCCGCCGGTCTTGAGGTGCCCGGCGCCGCCACACCTCGTGGCCGGGGGGCGGCACCGACGGCCGGCACCAGGGCGACGTTGGCGTGCTTGCGGGCCCGGCACTGCAAGCGCGCGCCTTGTATCCACGCGCGCGATCGATGCCCCAAAATACGACATATGTGCCATGTATGAAAAAAATGAACGTATGGCACATGGCGCTGAAGGCAAGCGAGAGTAGTGCCTCGTGATCGCCAAGCTGCTTGCCAAGTTGCCCTTCACCCGCAACTACGGTGCGTACGGGGCCCACGACTGGGGCACGCACGCCGGCGACGACAGGGTGTGACCACACGGTCGGCGGGCGCCCCCCGGGCTCCCACCGGCTCCTGGCCGCGCTGCCGACGATATCGGCCTGACTGGTGCGAGAAGGCAGGGGCGATCCCATGGGCCGAGTGAATGAGCCGCCACGGTTTCCCGGAGGCCGCTTCGCGGCCTGGAGCCGCGACCGGCTGGCACACCTGGATCACCGGCTTCTACAACACCCGACGGCTACACAGCGTATGCGGATACCGGAGCCCGATCGACTACGAACGAAACCACCAGGCCGACCCCGCCGTGGAGTCGGCCGCCTGAAAGATCTCCACAACCCGAGGGGATCGACACCGCCGTACTGGCCCCCGAAGCAGGCGGCGCACTCGTGCTGGACCAACTCACCCGCGACCGTAACCTCGACCTGTTCCTCCTGATCTCCTCCGACAGCGCCTACGTTGGCAACCTGCACCAAGCCCCCTACGTCGCAGGCAACCTCTTCCTCGAAGCCCTAGTACGGCAACGGCGCGCAGCCGGACTCCCCGCCCAAGCCATCGTCTGGGGCGCACTCGGCGAAACCGGATACGTCATCCGCAACGACCTGACCGCCCAACTCTCCACCATCGGCCTGGAACCCCTCAACCTCCGCGACGCCTTCGCCGCCATGAACGACCTGCTCACCCGCGACACCCCGGTGGCCGGAGTCTCTCGCTTGAACCGGGGCCGGGCCCTCGCATTCGTCTCCGCCCTCGGCCTCCCGCGCCACAGCCTGCTGATGCCGTCGCACGGCGAGAACCGGCGGCCGATCCCACGAGGAGCTCCTCGCCCAACTGGCCTGCCTTCCGCCGGAAGAGACGCGCGTCGCGCTACAGGCCGCCATCACCCAACTGCTGGCCGGCGTCATGCAGATGGACCCGGACGCCCTCGATCCGCACCACAGGCTGGACGAATACGGGCTCGACTCCCTCATGGCCACCGAACTCCTGATGGCGCTACGCCATCAATTCAACATCGACATCCCCCGATGGAACTCCTGCGCAGCGGCCGCACCATCGACGGCCTCACCACCCTGCTCCACCTGCACCTCGGCCTGGACAACGACCAGGCCACAGCCGCCGAGCCCACCACCCCGCCCACCGACCTGCCCGGCCAGCGCCCCCCACCGCCGAAACTCCCCAACCTCCCGCACTGCCCCAACCACGAGCCTGAGAGTGACAGCGATATGCCACCACGGCCACCCGCACGAGCATCGGTAGCCTGGCCGCCCTGGTCGCCGCCACCCCATGCCCCAAAGCGGCCCAACCCGCGGGGCAGATCCCACACTGGCTCTTCGGCTACGACGCCGCCGCCATCGCCACGTACAGCGCCCTCGCCCTCCTGGCCAGCCACCCCGAACACGCCGACCGGGTGCACACCGAGATCGACAGCATCGAACCCAACCGGCCGGCCACCGCCGACGCACCACCCCTGCTACGAGCCTGCACCCTGGAGTCGCTACGGCTGTGGCCCACCTCGCTGGCCATCCTCCGCGACACCACCGCGGAGACCACCTGGCACGACGGCACCACCACCCCGCCCGACACCGGCGTCGTCTTCTACAGCTCCTTCTTCCACCGCGCCCCCCAACATCTGCCGCACGCCGACGAGTTCGAGCCCGACTCCCCCTCGCCCCGCCGGCCCCACTGCCCCACTGCCCCACACCATCGACCACACCGCCCTCCGCTTCGCGCTGACCCCCAGGTAGCCGCGGTGGCGACGGCGTGTCGGCCTGGCGCTGCAGATAAGTGCTGGCCCGGGCGCAGGCGAAATCCCGGCGAGGCTGATCTGGGGCATCGCCAACAGGGGCACTCCGGTGGCCGTCGTCAACAGGCGGCCTGCCTGCGCTCGGTCTGCCACGGCACCAGGCCTGCGATCGCCAGCAGGACCGCAGGGCCGATCATCACGTGCCCGGTCAGCGGAGGTATCCAGGAGACCTGCCCGGGCTGGCCGCGACTCAGCCATATCAACGGCGATGCGCACGCCACAGCGACCATGGAAGTCGGGCAAGCCAGGACGCAGAGGACCCACAGCCTGCTCGGCGCGCACACCAGGACGACGCGCTGTAGGCGACCCAGCGCAGCGGGTGGTCATGTCCCTCAAGGATGGCCACCAGAAGCGGCGTCGAAATCGCAGCACCGGCCGCGATGAGCGCGTAGGGGCGGCCCGCTTGGAGAGAGAACTGCACCGCTGGCAACAGTCCGTATGCCAGTCCGGCTGCCAAGCCCGCCCAGGGATGCGGAATGCGGTCCGCAGCGGTCTGGATCTTCGCCGGCCGTGACGCCCACCCCCAGGTGATGACGTTACGCATTCACCCGTCCACGCTGCGTGGGCCCCGTATCCGACTGTGACGGAGGAAACAGCGCAATTGCCGTGACTCTGAGCATGCTTCCCCGCGGGGGTAGCGAGAGAGCGAGAACGGCGATGCCCAATCCCCGCCAGTCCAAATCCTTGACGGCCGGTGTGCTGGCCGTCACCACCTGTGTGGTGACGGTGTGCGGTGTCGGAGGCGCCGCAGCGTCCCAGCCCGACGATGCCAAGGCCGGGAACACTTCCGTCCCGGCACTGCCCGCGCACTTCACGCAGCAGAGAGTCCAGTGGACGGCCTGTGGCGTGAACGTCACACCCAAGGCCGTACCCGGTGCGGAGTGCGGCTGGGTGAAGGTGCCGGTCGACTACGCCGACCCGGACGGGAAGACCATCGAACTGCGGGTGTCACGGGTGCGGGCCAAAGACCCCAGCCGTCGGCTGGGCTCTCTGATCTTCAACCCCGGCGGGCCCGGCGAGGGCGGTGCGGGCTTCGTGGCCGACGGAGACTGGCACGCCGGCTCACAGGCTCGGGCCCGCTACGACCTGGTCGGCTTCGACCCGCGAGGCATAGCCGGTTCCGGGCAGATCAAGTGCCCCGACGGTGCGCCGGAGGAGCCCGAGAACCCGCCGCGTACCGAAGCGGAGGCCGAGAAGGCGTTCGCCGACGCGACCCAGCAGGCCCGGGCTTGCCAACGGGCGAGCGGCGCCGTTTTCGCGCACATGGACAGCGTGAGCGTGGCGCGCGACCTGGATGTGCTGCGTACGGTCCTCGGCGACGCCAAGTTGAACTACACCGGCGTTTCCTACGGCACCTTCCTCGGTCAGCAGTACATGAAGCTGTTTCCCGACAAGGTGGGCCGTTTGGTGCTGGACGGTGTGGTCAACCCCGCCGCCGATATGCAGCAGGTCACCATGATCGACGTCAAGATCTCCGAAAGCGCGTTGCGTCGATACGCCCGAGACCTCGTCGCGCGCGGCGATGACCGGCTGGGGGACACAGCCGGGGAGGTCGTGCGGAGGCTCACCCAGTTCGCCAAGGAGCTGGAGCGGAAGCCGCTACAAGCGGCCGACGGCGCGGAATTCACCGACGCCACCTTGTCCAGGTACCTGAGAACGGCCCTGAATGACGAAGAGAGCTGGAAGCAACTGACCGACGCCCTGGCGGCCGCCCTGGACGGCGACGTGAGCGCCTTCCAGCATTTTGAACCCGGTACTGACAGCGAGAGGCCGACACCGCAGGAGGAGCAGGCCGAGAAGAACATGTCCATGAGCATGCCGGCGGTGCTGTGCCTGGACTCCCCGTCAGCGCCGAAGTCCCCGAAGGGGATGCTCCACACCGCCAACGCGTTCGCCGAACAATCACCGCTCTTCGGCCGCTCCTTCGCCTGGCAGATGATCGACTGCGCGACGTGGCCGCTCGCCCCCACCGGCGTGGTCGGGCCGATCAAGGGATCCGGGGCCGCACCGGTGCTGCTGGTCTCGTACACCGACGATCCGCGAACTCCGCTCACCAACGCGCAGGCGGTGCAACGGCAGTTGGACAACAGCTCGCTGCTCGTACGCAAGGGCCGGGGACACGGGGCGTACGCCTCGGAGCATCCGTCCACGTGCACCGACCGTGCCGTCGACAGGTATCTGGTCGGGGGAAAGCTGCCGGACAAGGTCGCCAACTGCTCGAGCTGACCCGTGGAGGGCGGCGCATGCGCGACACGGCGACGAGTTCGCGGACGGCAGGGCGGCAGGGCGACGGGCGTCGTGGGCCGGCACCAGCGCCTCCATCAGATGGGCCCATCCCGGCCAGACCGGGGTGCGGCGGCTGCCCCGCCGAACCCCTCCGCGGCACTGCCGCACGGCCAGCCGGCTACTTCGCCTGCTGCACCCCTGCCACGATCTTCTTGGTCAGATCGAGGCCGGCGGCGCCCTTGTCGCTGGACTGGACGCTGTAGAAGGTCGTGACGACGACGTTCCCGACCCGGCTCGCCACCAGCGTGGTGCCGCCCTCCCACTCGGGTGCAACGAGCTCGGCCTTGAGGGTCTGGTCGCCCACCTTCGGCACGCTCACGGTCTTGATCGTCACCGAAGCCTTGGTGTCGCCCGAGGTGTCCGTGAAGTGCGCGCAGTGCTTGAGGACCTGTCCCAGGCGCTTCATAACCGTCTGCGCGTCCGTGCCCCGGAAGCTGTCGAGCTCCTGGTTGAACTCCTCCTGGGAGGCGTTGGCGAAGTCGCCCTGCGCGAAGCCGGCGCCCTCGATGCCACTGGTCTGGATCCAGGCGCTGGCCTCCAGTTTCGGGCAGGCGCTCGCCAAGTCGACGGGCTTCTTCGCCGACGAGGCGGCCAAGGTACCCCCGGAGTCGCGGGTGGCCTGCGGGTCGGCCTTGTAGCCCTTGGGCAGCGCCTCGACCGGCAGCAGCAGGGACTTCAGCCGGGTGCCGTTGAGCAGGCGGGTCTCGGGGGCGGCGGCGCTGGCCGACGGGGCGGACGTGTCCTTCGAGGAACTGCCGGAGCCGCCGGAGCAGGCGGTGAGGGCGAGCGGCAGCGCAGCGGTCGCGGCGACCGTCGTCAAGGCACGACGAAGCTTCATGAAGCCTTCTTCTGGATCGAATAGCGAAGTCAGGAAAGGAAGAGGGCCGTCGCGGTATGGGGGTGCGCGGTGCGGCAGGCGCTGATCGTAAGGGTGTGCGGCCGTGTCGCCCAACGATCCGCAGCAGGCCGACGGGTGGCGGCCGGGGAATCGCTGGGGAGAATCTCAGCGAAACCGGGCAGTTGCCCCTGGTCTTCGAGAATTTCCTATGGCAACCATCACGCCGCCAGGCACCCAGCACCCGCGCCAGGCCCGGCCGCCGCGTCAGTGATCGTTTGGCATGATGCCTGTGACACCGACGGCATGGGAGTGGAAGACGGTGGCTTCTCGTGACGCTGAGGATGGGGCAGCCCGCACTGACGGAGCATGGTTGTCCCTTCTCGCCTGATCTGGCCCCAAGCCGTGCTCGTGACCTGCGGCGACCAGAACGGCTGAGACTGGCAGCGGCCCGGGATCTCAACTGGTCCGGTCCGGTGTGCGCGGATGCCGCACGTCGTCCCAGATGATCTGGTCGCCCTGGTGCCCCGTCCCGCGACGGTCGTCTCGTGGGACGCAGGTCTCCGGTGGTCTCCGGCTCCCCGTGACCTTCGCGGAGAGCCGGAGAGAGGCGGACGCATGTCCTCAGCTGAGGAACCGGGGACCGACGACGTCGTGGATGTGGCATCCGGGTTGGTCATCGCCGAGAGCTACTCCTTCATCCTGGTGGACAAAGAGACGGAACCGCAGTCGGCGGGGTTCCCAGAGCCGGGCTGCGCCGGTCAGGGCGAGCATGGTCATCCACGCCGGCAGGTCGAGTGCGATCTGAACGATCTCCGGCCAGACCCTGTCCTGCGCGGTGTGGTGCAGGGGCAGGTTGCGCAGTCTGGTGGTCCTGGCGGCCCGGATCCGGTCTTCCGCTCGGGCGCGCAGCCGGTGACGGAGCTCGAGCTCGGCGATCGGCCGGTCAGGGGTGTTGGTCGCGAAGCAGGTGATCCGCATGCCGTCCGCGCCCACGTTTTTGGAGCATCAGTACCAGTTCGCTCCCCCGAAGGAGGAAGCCGTGAATCCTGCACTCGCACTCGCGCATCGACCCTTTGGATTCGAAAAGCGGCGGCACGATACGGACCCTCTCCCGTTGGCCGCGCAGAAGGTTGACGTCATCGCCCGACGCTCAGCACGGCCGCAAACGGGGTGGGCAGCGTGAGCGAGCCCACCGATGCATCAGCCGACCGTGCTCCGGGACCGCGCACCAGCCCCCTGGCGCCCCCATCCGCGACGCCACCAGCCGAACCAACGGACCGGCCAGACGCCGTTGCCCCCGAAGTCGAGCCGGGCGTCGCCGCCGAGACGTCTACCGAGACGATCGGTCCCGGGTCGCAGATGCGGTATGTGGACCTGACCGGCAGCTGAGAATCGACGTCGGCCATCGGCTCTCGGCGATGGGGCAACCGGGATCCGTATCGCGATATAGCGCTAGTCTTGCACTCGCGCCGCTACCTGCGTTGCGCGGAGACGTTCGAGGGGACCAGGACGGAAGCATGTCGGGAGAGATGTCGCCCACCGAGAAGCGATCCAGCCCCAGCTCGTCGCCCGAGCTGCGAGCCTCTCACGCAGACCGGGACCGGGTGGCGGATGTGCTGCGTATCGCGGCGGGGGACGGCCTGCTGAGCACGGACGAGTTGGACGAGCGCCTGGAAGCTGCCCTGTCGGCGCGGACTCTGAGCGAACTGACCCCGCTCACCGCCGACCTGCCTGCCATCGGCCCAACTGGGGCAGAGGTCAAGGACGTAGTCCGGATCGAACAGGTCCACAGCGGCGCGGTCGAGCGCGTGGGGCACTGGGTGGTGCCGCGCACGCTGGAACTCGCGGTGACGTACTGCAAGGTGACGCTCGACTTCACTGACGCCGTAATCACGCACGACACCTTGCGGATCGAGATGGGCATGACAGGGAAGACCCTGACGCTTATCACAAGGCCAGGCGTCGTGGTCGATACTGATGGCTTGCAGCTGGCACACAGCAAAATCAAGCACCGTCAGGCTCCGACGAACCCTGATACGGCGGTCACTTTGCGGGTGGAACTGGTCGGCCAGAAGGCTCACGGCCGCGTGGTGGTGCGGCCCGGGCGCCGGACGTTCGGGCAGTGGCTGCTGCGCAGGCCCAGGCCCCTTTCTACAGGTAATTGACTTCATCGCGGTGAACTGCCGGCGGGGCGATCGCTGGGGCTCTCCACCTCGGTGACGTTCTGGCACTGCGGGTGCGGCCGCCGCCGAAGTGCGCCTGGTCAGCTCGACTGCTCGGTCCGGTCGGCTTTGCCGCGGGCGAGCTTGTAGGACTCGGCGCCAGCCTCGATCAAGGTGACGTTGAAGGCAGCGCGTTCACGATCGCCGTGCAGCCTCCCCCTGCTGACGGTTCTTCAGTGCTAGGTGCTCGCGGCCGTCATCGACCACGAGGGGGTCCACGGGACGCTGCGGAAGCCGATCCGGGCGGCAGGGCGCGAGGCCGGTTCCCGCTGGAAGACCGGGGGCCGCGGGGGTGTGGTTCGCAAACGGCCGACGCCGGCCTGCAGTTGATGGCGCGTCCAGGTGTGCGGTTCATGACGGGCCGATGCCATCGAGGGGACGACGACATGCCGCTCAAGGTCGTGTTCTTCAACGTGGGGCAGGACGACTGCACCCTGATCACGTTCTACAAACCGGGGGCGCCCAAGGCGGAGGCAGCGGTGCTACTGGACTGCGGGTCCAAGCCCGGCGGAGAGGTGGCTCCTCGGGCGCCGTCCGGGTCGGCGACCGGTACGACCAAGGACCGCCTCGTCGCCCATCTGCGGGAGCGGATCGACGACCACCTTCAGGACCTGGTGAACCCCGGCGTCCTCGTCTACCTGATGATCAGTCACCCGGACGAGGTCCACTTCAATCTGCTGGAAGACGTCCTGTGCGACCCGGGGACCAAGAAGCTGCGGTACACCCTGACCAACGTCTGGTACGCACTGGGGCCCGGCGACTACAAGGAGCGGCACAAGACCTTCATCAAGAACCTGCTCACCAACCCCGCGGCGCTGAAGAGCTCGGGCGGCCACGAAGTGGTCACTGCACCGGAGCTGAAACCGACTCAGGGCCATCCGGAGCCCGTCTTCCCCGAGACTCCCGACACCCCGAACCTCTACCTGCTGAACGGCGGGGCCGCCACGCATCACCGCTTCGCGGACGTGGACAAGGTCGACGGGGACTGGAAGCCGGTCACCGCCCCGGCGGCGCAGTTGCCCGGTCGGACCAGATCCGGGTGCCGATCTCCTCTTTGAGTACGGCGATCTTTTTTGTCGGAGGGGCGGGCCAACGCGATCGCGCCCCGCCTGAACTCCTCCTGACAGAACGCCTTCCACGGAAGTGGAGAACCTTCCAGGCTGTGGGTGAGGGGCGTGGTGGGGCAAGAAGTCCCCCGATGCACTCCGTAGTTGGCCTTGGCCGGCTGGGGTCCAGGGCTGGGGCGCGGGGCGTCGCCGGGCGGGGGGCCAGTGCGTAGTGCGGCCCAGTCAGGCCGTCGGTGCTCAGCGCGATCTCCTGGCATCCGCCGTCGAGCAGGGCGTGGATTGTGGCCGGGCCGAGAATGTGCCCGTCGGCGAGGACGGAGACACGCACACTGTCCCCAGTCGCCTGTCTTACGCGTTCCGGAAGCTCGGCGAAGAGCAGTGGTTCACCACCGGTGAAGCGCACCGCCCTTGGGCGCAGGGGCAGCACCGCCGACCGCATATCCTGGCCAAGATCGTCCGGATCATGACCTTGACACGAACTTCGGATCATCCGAAGCTGGCAGCCCACCCGCCACCTGCTGCAATGACCAATAAAGCTTGAGGGAACGCATGTGGAATCCGCCATTCAACCCCTTTTCATCGGGCGGAACACCAGGCGCCTGAAAGCGGGAAGTTTCCCGGAGGGCGCCAGGGCTGCACCATTCACCCGCTTGTGAAGTTCCAACACATGAGGGTGCGACATCTCGGTCAGGGGGTCAGAAGAACCCCGTCGCGATTCTCGGGATCGCCGAAGGAACGACGTCATGTGGGCGGCACCGGGTCGTCAACACGCTTGCGGCGAAGGGGAATCGGCGCCCATGGCACAACCGTGAGGCCTTCAAGGGGCCGCTCGACTCGGTACGGGGCTTCTTCCGGACCGGCACCGCAGCAGGTACCGCGGCCGGGCCGGGCTCGCGATGCCGCGCACCTGAGACCGACAACCGAACCGACGACGAAGGGGTGTAGTTGTGCCGAGAGTTCTTCCCATGCTGGTGAAGTGGATCGAAAAGCAGATGGTCCACCACTCCCGTTTCGATGACAGCCCGTTCATCTCGGAATCGGAGTTCCCATGGAGTCGAGGGCTCGAAGACAACTGGCGTGACATCAGAGCCGAACTCGACACCCTGCTGGAGCACCGCGACGCGCTGCCCAATTTTCAGGACATCTCGACCGGCCAACGCCACATCACCAACGACGACCACTGGAAGACCTATTTCTTCTACGGATACGGGTTGCGGTTCGAGCCCAACTGCCAGCGGTGCCCGCGGACGGCTGAACTGCTGGCCCACATCCCCGGACTGAAAACGGCCTTCTTCTCGATCCTCGGCCCCCACAAACACGTGCCACCGCACCGCGGCCCCTACAAGGGCGTGATCCGCTATCACCTCGGACTCAAGATCCCGTCTCCCGAGGAATCCTGCGGAATTCGCGTCGGTGGACAAGAGGCGCACTGGCGTGAGGGGGCCGGGATGTTCTTCGACGACACCTACATACACGAGGCGTGGAACGGGACCGATGAGGACCGTGCCGTGCTGTTCCTGGATGTCGTACGGCCGATGGCCTTTCCGTACTCCCTGCTCAACGACATGGTGATCAAAGGGATCGCTCGGAGCCGGTTCGTTCAGGAAGCCAAGGGAAATCAGGACGCCTGGGAGCAGCGCTTCGCGCAGGCTCTCCAACGCGAGTAGCGGAGTGGCGGCCCTGCCCCGCTCAAGAGAGGCGCTGCCCGGTGTCCCGCCGTGGCTTGCGGGACCGGACAGACAGACACGACACGGACAGCCCTCGTACAACGACGCAACCTTCACGCTGTACTCGACCGGGGACGGCACCGCCCGCGGAGTCGGCGCGCTGCGCAGTCCCGGCTCCGAGGGCAGATCGGCCATCGTTGAACAACGCCGGAGCCAGTCCCCGACGGGTCAGGAACCAGTCCCGCCAGCCCCTTCCATGGCCTCGGCGAGGCTCTTCGGGCGCATGTCGGTCCAGTGCTCCTCGACATAGGCGAGGCAGGCCTCCCGGGAGTCCTCCCCGTGGGCGACCTCCCATCCGGCCGGGACCTCCACGAAGATCGGCCACAGGGAGTGTTGGCCCTCGTCGTTGACCAGCACCAGGTACGTGCTCTCGGGGTTCTCGAAGGGGTTGGTCATGGTGGGCTTCCTTCTTCCTTCTTCCTTCGTCCTTCTTCTGGTTTCTCCGGGTTTCCGGCCTGCCGGCTTTCCGGGTTTCCGGCTACCGGGCTACGCGGCTACCCGGCTACCCGGCTACCCGGCTACCCGGCTACCGACTGCGGTAGCCCGATGCCGCGACGTCGCCCAGCCTTTCGGCCAGCACGCGCCCGACCTGGGCGAGCGGCACGGGCTTGCACATCTCCTGGTGGGTGCAGTCCACGGCGTACCGCTCCACGCGACCGGTGACGGCGGGCTCCCAGGCAGCCGCGGTCGGCAGCCCCGGCGAGCGTTCGGCGGTCGCCGTGAAGTGCAGGAGGCTCCCGTCGAACCGACCGGGTACATGCGCCGCAGCCAGGCGTGCGTTGTTCGCGACGATCTCGGTCATGGCCACCACACGGCGCTCCTCCACGTCCGCAAGGGGCCCGCCGCCGCTCCGCAGGATCTCCATGACGTCGGCGAGCCGCAGCGGTACGCCGTCCTCGGCATGGCCCGCGAAGTCGAGCAGGGCCGAGAGGACTTCCTGCTCGTCCGGCAGCGGAGCCGCCCTGTGGGGGTCACGGGGGTAGGAGTCGAGCAGGGCGAGCAGGGCCACCTCTTCGCCTTCGGCCTGGAGGCGGACCGCGACGGCGTGGGCCGCCAGGCCGCCGAACGACCAGCCCAGCAGATGGTAGGGGCCAGTGGCCTGGACCGAACGGATCTGCACGACGTAGTCGGTGACCAAGTGCTCCATCGTCTCCGGATACGCTTCCGGCCGCGCCATGCCGCGCGACTGCAACCCGTACACCGGGCGGTCCTGCCCCAGCTGCCGCAGCAGCCCGGTGTAGCACCAGCTCAGGCCATCGGAGGGGTGTATGCAGAACAGCGGCGGGAGCCCACCGGAGGCCCGTAGCGGCAGGAGGACATCGAAGGCGTCGCCCGAGACGCCCCGTCGGAGGCGTTCCATCAGGCGGCTCACCGTGGGTGCCGCGAACAGGTCCCGGACCGACAGGTCGAAGCCCAGCGTGTCCCGGATCCGGCTCACCAGCCGGATCGCGGCCAGCGAGTCACCGCCGAGTTCGAAGAAGTCGTCATCGATGCCGGTGGCGACCACGCCGACGCACTCGGCGAACAGGCCGCGGAGGATCTCCTCCTCGGGCGTGCGCGCCGGCCACTTCGACACCATCGAGCGCGGGCCCGGCTCCGGCAGGGCCTGTCGATCCAGCTTCCCGCTGTTGGTCAGCGGCATGGCGTCCAGGACGACGACCGTGGCCGGGACCATGAACTCCGGCAGCAACCGGGCGGCATGGGCCCGCAGCTCGGCCGGTTGCGGCTCGGCACCCGGTGCCCCGACCACATACGCCACCAGCCGCCGCTGTTCGGGCCGGTCCTCGCGGACGACGACCGCGGCCCGCGAGACCGCGGTGTGCCGGGTCAGTGCCGCCTCGATCTCGCCGGGCTCGATGCGGAACCCGCGCAGCTTGACCTGATCGTCCGCGCGACCGGCGAAGTGGAGTACGCCGTCCTCGGTCCAGCGGGCGAGGTCCCCAGTCCGGTACATCCGCTCCCCCGGCGCGCCGAACGGGCAGGCCACGAACCGCTCGGCCGTGAGGCGACGACGGTTCAGGTAGCCGCGGGCGAGCTGTACGCCGGCAAGGTAGACCTCTCCCACGGTGCCCGGCGGCACCGGGCCCAGGCCCGCGTCCAGCACGTAGGCACGCATGTTCCCGACGGGGCGTCCGATCGGCACCGGGCAGCCGTCCGGTGCCGCGGCCGGGGTGCGCTCGCAGGTCCCGGTCGTCGCGTGGACGGTGGCTTCCGTCGGGCCGTAGAGGTGGTGCAGGTCCGCGTCCAGCACGGTCAGGGCGCGATCCCGCAGGTCCGTCGGGAGCGACTCCCCGCCGGTCAGGACCCGCCGCAGGCTCGTGCAGCCGGCCGCGGCCGGTTCGTCGAGGAAGGTCCGCAGCATCGACGGCACGAAGTGCACGGTCGTCACCGCGTGTGCGCGGATCACCTGCGCCAGGTAGGCCGGGTCCCGGTGCCCCTCGGGGTCGGCGACCACGACCCGGGCCCCGGTGGTCAGAGGCCAGAAGAACTCCCACACGGACGCGTCGAAGGACGTCGGCGCCTTGTACAGGACCGCGTCGGAGGGTTCGAGGCCGAACTCGGCCTGGATGCCGAGCAGTCGGTTCACCACGGCGGCGTGCGGGACGACCACTCCCTTGGGCGCGCCCGTCGAGCCGGAGGTGTAGAGCACATAGGCGGGGTGTGCGGGCGTCAGCGGCGTACCGGGGGCCGCGCCGCCCGGAGGCGCGGCGGGCCGGTCGCCGGGGTGCCGGACCTGGTCCGGGTCGTCCAGGACACAGACCGGCGCGGCGTCCTCGAGCAGGGCGCGGATCCGCTCGGCCGGGTAGTGCGCATCGACGGGCAGATAGGCCGCGCCGGACTTCAGCACGGCCAGCAGGGCCACGGCGAGTTCGACCGAGCGCGGCAGGGTGACGGCCACCACCTGCTCCGGTCCGGCGCCGCGCTCGATCAGAGCATGGGCCAGACGGTCCGCCCAGGCGTTCAACTCGGCGTAGGTCAGGTCGACTTCCTCGGCGGACAGGGCGATCGCGTCCGGCGTCCGGGCCGCCTGCGCCTCGAACAGCTCCGGCAGCGTGGAGGAGGACGGCGGCCGCGCGGTGTCGTTCCACTCCTCCAAGACCCGCCCGCGCTCGGCGGGCGTGAGGGTGCCCAGCCGCCAGATCCGCTCGGCGGGATCGGCGGTCGCGGCATCGAGCAGCCGCTCGAACCGGGTCACCAGGTCCGCCACCGTGCCCCGGTCGAACAGGTCCGTGCTGTACTCGACGGTGCCTTCCAGACCGCCGGGCAGCCCGTCCGGGGTGCGGCGTTCCTCCAGTCTGAACAGCAGGTCGAACTTGGCCGACTGCGACTGCGTCCCCTCGGCTCGGCAGTGCAGCCCCGGAAGGTCCACCGCCACGTCGTCGGTGTGGTGGAGCGTCAGCAGCACCTGGAAGAGCGGGTGCCGGGCTGCCGAGCGCGCCGGGTTGAGCACCTCCACCAGGTGCTCGAACGGCACGTCCTGATGCGCGTACGCGGCCAGGCCCGCCTCGCGCACCCGGTCCAGCAGCTCCGCGAAGCTCGGGTTCCCACCGGTGTCGGTACGCATCACCAAGGTGTTGACGAAGCATCCGACGACTTCGTCGAGCGCGTCGTCGGTGCGCCCCGCGGTCGGCGTGCCGATCGGGATGTCGGTGCCCGCGCCGTGCCGGGTGAGCAGCGCCGCCAGCGCCGCCTGGACGACCATGAACAGGCTCGCGTGCCCCGCCCGGGCCAGCGCGGCGAGTCGGGCGTGCAGGTCCGGGCCCACCCGCAGCGGCACCGTGGCGCCGCGGTGACTGGCCACCTCCGGACGTGGCCGGTCCCGGCGCAGCTCCAACTCGGTCGGCAGCCCCGCCAGCGTCCGCCGCCAGTACTCCACCTGCCGGGACAGCACACTGTCCGGGTCGTCCGCCTCGCCGAGGAACCGCCGCTGCCACAGGGTGTGGTCGGCGTACTGGACGGGCAGCGGTGTCCAGGACGGTGCCCGGCCCGCGCGCCGGGCGGTGTAGGCGCTGGACAGGTCGCGGGCCAGCGGGCGGTTGGACAGGGCGTCGCCCGCGATGTGGTGGAGCACGAGCAGCAGGACGTGCTCGCCCGGGCCCAGCGTGAACAGCTGTGCGCGCAGGGGCGGTTCGGACGACAGGGCGAACCGGTGCGCGGCCGCGTCCGCGACCGAAGCGGCGAGCCCGGCCTCGTCGACCGCCTCCACGGGCAGCTCGACGACGGCGTCGCCGGGGTCGAGGACGTGCTGGTGCGGCACGCCCGCCGCATCCGGATAGACCGTGCGCAGCACCTCGTGCCGGGCCACCACATCGTTCAGGGCGGCGTGCAGCGCGCCGACGTCGAGGGCCCCGGTCAGGCGCAGGGCGAACGGCATGTTGTACGTGGCCGACGGGCCCTCGAGCCGATGCAGGAACCACAGGCGGCGCTGGGCGAACGACAGCGGCAGTTCGGCCGGACGGTCGTCGTCGGGCCGCAGCACCGGACGCCGGGAAGCCCCTCGGCCCGACGCGGCGATCCGGGCCGCCAGACCGGCCACCGTGGGAGCCTCGAACACGTCCCGTACGGCGAGCTCGACACCGAGCACCGCACGGATGCGCGACACCAGGCGGGTCGCGAGCAGCGAGTGCCCGCCCAGGGCGAAGAAGTCGTCGTCGATCCCGGCCTGCGCGCTCCCGAGGGCCTCGGCGAACAGCCCGCACAGGATCTCCTCCGCGGGCTCGCGCGGCTCCCGGCCGGCCCCGTGGCTCCGTGGCCCGGGGGCGGGCAGGGAGCGGCGGGCCACCTTCCCGCTGGGGGTGAGCGGCAGCGCGTCGAGCACGACGACCACGGCGGGCACCATGAACCCGGGCAGCTTCCCGGCGGCGAACTCCCGCAGCTCGCCCGGGTGCACCCGGGCACCGGGCGCGGGCACCACGTAGGCGGTCAGACGCTGGTCGCCGGGCCGGTCCTCACGCACCATCGCGACGGCGTGCCCGACCGTGGCGTGCCGGGCCAGCACCGCCTCGACCTCACCGAGCTCGATACGGAACCCGCGCAGCTTGACCTGGTCGTCCGCCCGGCCCGCGAACTCCAGCAACCCGTCCGCGGTCCAGCGGGCCAGGTCGCCGCTCCGGTACATCCTGGTCCCCGGCGCGCCGAACGGGTCGGCGACGAAGCGCTCCGCGGTCAGACCCGGTCGGTTCAGATACCCGCGGGCGAGCTGTACCCCGGCGAGGTAGACCTCGCCCGTCACTCCGGGCGGCACCGGCCGCAGCCGCGCGTCGAGCACGTAGACCCGCATGTTCCGGATCGCCCTGCCGATCACCGGCCGGGCACTGTCCCGTACCCGGGCGCCGACGGCGTCCACGGTGCACTCGCTCGGCGCGTAGTAGTTGTGCACCTCGACGCCGGGGTACTCCCGCAGCGTCTCCCACAGCGCCGCGTCCGTGGCCTCCGCACCCAACAGGATCACACCCGGCCGGTGCCCGGGGCCGTCCAGGATCCCGAGGCCTGCCAACTCGCGCATCAGCGACGGCGTGATCCCCAGGTAGTCGATACCCCGGCTGCGTACGTACTCCAGCAGCGCGGCGGCGTCGCGGCGGGTGTCGTCGTCCACCACGTGCAGTTCGTGCCCGGCCACGAGGCCGAGAAGCTGTCCCATGCTCGCGTCGAACGACAGCGACGCCGTGTGTGCCACGCGCAACCGCCGCCCGGCCGCCGCGGTCACCTCGGCCGCCGCGGGGGCGAAGACGCGCTCGCGGTGGCTGACGAACAGGTTCGCCAGGCCCAGGTGCGTCACCAGCACGCCCTTCGGCACGCCCGTCGACCCGGACGTGTACACCACGTACGCTCCCCGCTCTCCCTGCACGACCGGCTGCCCGGTCGGCGCGCCCCGTCCCGTGGCGCCCCGGGCGTCCGTGGCCGGGGGCGCGTCCGTGGCCGGGGGCGCGTCCGCGTCCAGCAGCAACAGTGGCGCCCGGCACTCGCCCAGCCGCCCGGCCAGTGCCCGCTCGGTCACCACCACGGAGACCGCCGCGTCGGCAAGCATGAACGCCAGGCGCTCCGCCGGATAGCCGGGGTCCAGCGGCACGCACACCCCTCCGGCCTTCCAGACGGCCAGGACGGCGGCGATCATCTCGGTCGACCGGCGCACGCACAGACCGACCAACACATCGGGCCCGACGCCGCGGTCGGCCAGCTGCCCGGCGAGCTCGTCCGCCCGCGCGCGCAGTTCCGCGAACGTCCGCGCCACCCCGTCGGCGACCACGGCCACCGCGTCCGGGGTCCGCGCGGCCTGAGCCTCGAAGGCCTCGGGAACCAGGACGGACGGCGGCTCGCCGACCGTGCCGTTCCACTCCACCAGGACCTGCTCCCGTTCGGCCGGTGTCAGGATCTCCAGGGCGCCGATCCGCCGTCCCGGGTCCGCGACCGCGGCCCGGAGGACCCGGACCACCCGGCCCATGATCGCCTCCGCGGTCTCCCGATCGAACAGGTCGACCTGGTGGTCCAGACGCAGCCGCAGCGGATTTCCCGGCATCACCATGAAGTTGAGTGGGTAATGCGTGACGCCGTGGCTCCGGCTCGCCACCACCCGCAGCCCGCTGCCGTGCGCGACGGTGGCCGCCGCGGCGTCTTCCGTCGGAAGATTCTCGAACACCGTTGTCGTGTCGAAGAGTTCACCGGCGTCCAGCGTGCGCTGGATGTCGGCAAGGCCCACGTGCTGGCAGGCCATCAGGCGCGTCTGGTCCTCCTGTAGGCGCGCCAGCATCCCGGCCAGCGGCTCCGTCGGATCGAGACGGACCCGGACCGGCAGCGTGTTGGCGAACAGGCCGATCATCCTCTCCACCCCGGGCACCTCGGGCGGGCGCCCGGACACCGTCGTGCCGAACACCACGTCGGCCCGGCCGGTCAGCTGGCCGAGTACGATCGCCCAGGCCCCCAGGAACACCGTGTTCAGCGTCAGGCCCGCACGGCGGGTCAGGCCGTCGAGCGCCGCGGCAAGGTCGTCGGGCAGGTCGCGGAGCACCTGGCCCGGCGGCTCGGCCGCCCGGGACGGGTCCGCCGGAGCGACCCGGGTCGGTTCGTCGACGCCCTTCAGCATGTCGCGCCAGACGTCCTCGGCAGCCGCCCGGTCCTGACCGGCCAACCAGGCCAGGTAGTCGCGGTACCTGGCCGCCGGCGGCATCCCCTCGTCCCGGCCGCCCCGCGCGTACAGCTCGAACAGCTCCGCCAACATCAGCTGCGCGGACCACCCGTCCAGCACCAGGTGATGGGCGGTGACGAGGAACCGGTGGTGCGCCGGCCCCAACCGGACGAGCGTGAACCGCAGCAGCGGCGGGCGGGCGGGGTCGAAGCGGCGGAGTCTGTCCTCCACCGCCAGCCGCTCCGCCTCGGCTTCCCGCGCATCGGGATCCACCGCGCCGAGGTCGACCTCCTGCCAGGGCAGCGCCACCTCGCGCGGGACGATCTGCACCGGCTCGTCCAGATCCTCGTGCCAGAACCCGGCCCGCAGGCTCGCATGGCGCCGGAGCAGTGCCCGCGCGGCCGCGCGCAGTGCGCCGACGTCGAGGGCACCGTCCAGGTCGAAGGCCTGCTGCACCGTGTAGACATCGAGCGCCGACTCGTCGTAGAGCGCGTGGAAGAGCAGCCCTTCTTGAAGTGGTGCCAGCGGCAGGATGTCCTCCAGCTCCGCCTGCGTCTCCGCCTGTGTCATCGTGATCGCCTCCACGCGGCCTGGAGCCGCTCGATCTTGTCCTGGCTCAGCCGGACCAGTGGTACGTCGGACGAGGTGAGACCACCCGCGGCGGGGCTCCTCGAATGGGCGGCCAGTGCCTCCAGCGCGCGCGCCCAGGTGTCGGCCAGGTCGCGCACGTCGGGCTCGGTGAACCACCCCTGCGGCCAACACCAGGTCGCGGCCAGCCGCGGGCCGCCCGGATGGTCCACGGCGGCCACCCTCACCTCGACCTGGTACTTCAGCGGCATGCCCGGCTCGGCCGGCCATGAGCCGGTCGGGGTCTGCGGGAGCCGCCCGAGGTACTGGAACGCGAACCGCGGCGCTGGCAGGCCCGCCAGGGTGGGGGCGGTGCCGGGGTTGAGGTGGCGCAGCAGGCCGAAGCCCAGTCCGCCGTGCGGCAGGGATCTCAGGTGCTCCTTGACCCGTTTCAGGGCCGCTCCGGCGGCGGCGCCGCCCTCCCACAGCTCGTGCCGGTCCACGCCACCCAGGTCACCCAGGTCCAGGCGGACCGGATGTGTGACGGTGAAGCAGCCCATGGTGCGGGACAGGCCGACGCCTTCGGTGCGGCCCGTCCGGCCGGGCCGCCGTACCTCGGCCACCACTGCGTCGCCATCGGCGTCCCGGGCGTCCGGATTCTCCGATGTGTCCGCACCGCTCGGGCCGGCGGCCGCTCGGTGCCGCCGCCAGTCGGCCACCGCCAGGGCGAACGCGGTCAGCAGCACGTCCTCGACGTCGGCGCGGAAGACCTCCGGCACGCTGGTGAGCAGCACCTCGGTGCGCTCGGCGGGCAGCGTGAGGGTCAGCGCGCCCGCTGCGGCCACCGCATCCCCGGTGCCCGCTGCGGCCAGCGCATCCCCAGGCACCTCCATCGGCCGACCGCCCAGGTCCCCGCCCGACTCCCCGGGCTCGGTTCTCGCCCCGGCGAGGACCTCGGTCCACCGGGAAAGCTCCTCGACGCGTCGGACGTCCTCTGCCTGGGCGCGCAGGTGTTGGGCCCAGCGCCGCAACGACGTGCCGACCTCCGGGAGTTCGGGCCGTCGGCCGTCGGCGGCCGCCTCGCAGGCGAGGGCGACGTCCTGGAGCAGGATGCGCCAGGACTCCGCGTCCGCCACGAGCCGGTGCAGCACCAGCAGCAGGCGCCCGGGCCGGCCGCACCCGGCGTCGAACCAGACCGCCTGGACCACTGCTCCCGACTCCGGCGCGAGGCGTGACGACGCGGCCCGCTCTTCCGCGGCGAGCAGGTCTTCGCTCGCCGCGGCATCGACCCGGTGGAGGCAGTCCGCGGCCCGGTTCGCCCCGGGGGGCATCACCTCCGGCAGCCACTCGTCCCGGTCCGTCTCCGGGCCGGGGCCGGAGACCCGGTTCAGGCGCATCCGCAGCGCGTCGTGGTGGTCCAGGACCGCTTGCAGGGCCGCCTCGATCCGCTCCGCGTCCAGCCCCGCCGGGACCTCCATGGCCATCGCCTCGTACCGGGTGCCCGGATCCGCGTCCCGCTCCCACAGCTCGTGCAGGGCCGGCGTCAGGGGCACCGCGCCGATGCCCGCCTGCGGCGCCTCGGCCTCGGCCGGTGCCGCGTCGAGCGTGCGGGCAGCCGCCGCCAGTGCGGCCACGGTCTTGTGCTGGAACACGTCCTGGGCGGTGATCGCGAGCCCTGCGGCCCTGGCCCTGCCGACCACCTGGATGGAGACGATGCTGTCGCCGCCGATGTCGAAGAAGCCGTCGTCGACGCCGACGTCCGGCAGGCCGAGTACGTCGGCGAAGATGTCGCACAGCAGTCGCTCCTGTGCGGTGGTCGGCGGGCGGTGCGCCACGGCGCCGGAGGCTTCCGGCGCGGGCAGCGCCGCGCGGTCGACCTTGCCGTTCGGCGTCAGCGGCAGGGCGTCGATCGCGACGACGGCCGAGGGCACCAGGTACTCCGGCAGCTTCTCCCTCAGCCGGGCGCGTACGGAGGCTCCCAGGGGCACCGGCGGTGGCACCGCCGCCGGGTCGTTGGTGAAGCCCCGCAGTGTCGACCGGTCCGGCGCCCCGGAGACCACCGGCCGGTACGCCCCGGTGACGGCGGCACCGGCGCTGTCCGGGGCGTCGGAGAGCAGTACGTCGAAGCAGTCGTCGCCTTCCTCGCCCGACCAGGTGACGGCCACCTGGAAGCCGAGCCGTTCACCCAGCTCGTAGAGGTCCTCCGGGTCCACGGTCACGGCGTGCGCCGGGGCGGCCTCGCCCGCCAGCCGGGCGTTGGGGACACCGGTGACCCGCAGCCGGTCCGGTCGACGTTCGACCAGCAGCGCGGCGAGTCTCTCCGTCCCGCCGGTCATCTCCGGCCAGCGCAGCACCGGTGCGTCAGCGAACGAGCGGACTTGTGAGGCCAGCGGCGCGCGGTGCAGGACGACGTCGTAGCGGTAGCGGGAGAGCTCGTTGTGGTACCGCCCTCGCTTGAGGCGGACGTCCACGGCGCCGATCCCGGACACCACGCCGGTCAGGGCCGGGAAGAAGTCCGGGTCGACCAGCAACTCCCGCTCCTGCGCGGTGCTGCCCGTGGCGGCCCGCAGCATCGGCAGCAACCGCAGGTTGCGGACGTCACCGAGGAACAGGGCACCACCCGGCACAAGGAGACCCATCGCCTTGTCGATGACCTCGGTCAGGTAGTCGGCGTGGGGGAAGTACTGGACCACGGAGTTGAGCACCACGGTGTCGAAGAAGCCCTGCGGCAGCCCGCTGAGGTCGTCGGCCGGCTGCGCCCGCAGCTCGACCCGGGAGGCGATCTCAGGCTCGTCGGCCACCTGGGCCGCCAAGGCCTCGACCACGACCGCGGACAGGTCGGTACCCCAGTACTGCTCGCACTCCGCGGCGAGTTGGGACAGGATCAGCCCTCGGCCCACCCCGATCTCCAGGATGCGTCCCGGCCGCAGTTCACGGATCCGCGTGACGGCCGCGTCCCGCCACTGCCGCATCTCGCCCTCCGGGATCGGCTGCCCGTCGTAGCTGCTGTTCCAGCCGGTGAAGTCCGCACCGAAGGGAGCGGGCGCCGACTGCCCGTACAGCGTGTCGTACAGCTGCCGCCACTCCCCGAGCACCCGGCCCGCGCCGTCCGGCGTGCCGTCCAGGTCCGTGGGCGTCGCGGGGTCCGTGGCCTGCGCGGTCTCCTCTGCCGCAGGCACGACGTAGCCCACCAGGCGGCTCCCGCCGGGCCCGTCGTCGCGGACCGCCGCGACCGCCTGCGCCACCCGGGAGTCGGCGGCCATCGCGGACTCGACCTCGCCTAGCTCGATCCGGTGGCCCCGGACCTTCACCTGCTGATCGGCCCTCCCGGCGAACTCCAGGTCGCCCGCGCAGTTCCACCGCGCAAGGTCCCCCGTGCGGTACATCCGCGATCCGGCATCGCCGAACGGACAGGCCACGAACCGCTCGGCGGTCAGGCCCGGCCGCCCCAGGTAGCCGCGGGCCAGGCCCGCGCCGGCCAGGTACAGCTCGCCCACCACGCCCGGCGGCACCGGACGCAGCCCGGCGTCCAACACATAGGCCCGTGCGCCGAGGATCGGGGTGCCGATCGGCGGAACGTCGTCCTCGCCGCGCCCGTCGCCCCCGTCGGACAGTGGTCGGCTCATCGTCGCGCAGACCGTCGACTCCGTCGGCCCGTAGGCGTTGATCATCCGTCGGCCCCGACTCCAGGTCGCCACCGTCTCCGGCGAACAGGCCTCACCGGCCACCACCAGCGTGGTCACCGACGCCAGCTGGTCGGGGGTCATCACCCCGAGCACCACCGGCGGCACGGTCAGGTGCGTCACCCCGCGCTCGGCCACCAGTGCCGCGAGGTCCGGCCCCGGAAGCAGCCGCTCGGGCGGCGCCACCACCAGCGCCGCGCCGGTCAGCAGCGCCATGCACAGCTCCCAGAACGCCGCGTCGAAGCTCGGCGAGGCGAACTGGAGGACCCGGCTGCCCGGCCCGCAGTCGAGGGCCTGGGTCTGCGTCGCCACCAGGGCGGCCGCTCCGGCGTGGGTGACCGTCACGCCCTTGGGGGTGCCGGTCGAACCGGACGTGTACAGGACGTAGGCGGGGTGCGCGGGCGTCAACGGCCGTACGCGGTCGGCGTTGTCGGGGTTGGTGTCCGGCCGGCCGGCCAGGTCTGCGGCCCGGCGTCCGTCGGCGTCGTCGTCCAGGTTCAGCGTGGGCAGATCGTCGACGCCCGGTATCCCGGCGCCGCCGGTACCGCAGGTCAGCAGCAGCGACGGCCGGGCGTCGCCGAACAGGAACGCCAGGCGCTCGGCCGGGTAGTTGAGGTCGAGCGGGAGGTAGGCCGCGCCCGCCTTGAGAACGGCGAGCAACGCCACGACCAGGTCCGCGGAGCGGGGAAAAGCAAGTGCGACGGTCTGCTCCGGTCCGACCCCCCGCGAGATCAGCAGGTGGGCCAGCCGGTTCGCCCGGCCGTTGAGCTCCTCGTAGGTCAGCACGCCGGATTCCGACAGCACCGCCGGTGCCCCGGGTTCACGCGCCGCCCGGCGTTCGAACAGCGCCGGGACGACGGAGGGCGGGATCGGGTCGCCGGCGGCGCCCAGCAGCTGGGTGCGCTCGGCGGAGGTGAGGATGTCGGCCTCGCCGATGCGCCGTGCCGGGTCACGGCTCACCGCTTCGAGGAGGCGGATCCACCGCGCCACCATGGCCTCGACCGTCCGCCGGTCGAACAGGTCGGTGCTGTACTCCACCGTCCCGCGCACTCCACCGAAGGAGCCGGTGGGCGCTCCCGGCGGCGCGGGGCGCTCGGTGACGCTGAAGAACAGGTCGAACCGCGAGGTCCCCGATCCGGCCGGTTCGAGTGTCACGTCCACCCCGGCCAGCGTCAGATCCGCCTCCGGAGTGTTCTGCAACACCAATGCCACCTGGAACAGCGGATGGCGGTTCGCGGAGCGGACCGGATTCAGCACCTCCACCAGATGCTCGAAGGGCACGTCCTGATGGGCGTGGGCGGTCAGTGCCGTCTCCCGTACGCGCCCGAGCAGTTCGTCGAACGACGGATCACCCGAGGTGTCGGTCCGCATCACCAGCGTGTTGACGAAGAGCCCGATGCCGTCGTCGAGCACCTCGTCGCGGCGCCCTGCGATGCCGCTGCCGATCGGCAGGTCGCTGCCGGCGCCGAGCCTGGTCAGCAGGGCGGCCAGACCGGCGTGCAGCACCATGTACAGGCTGGCCTCCCCGGCGCGGGCCAGACCCGCGAGCCTGCGGTGCAGCTCCGGGCTCAGGTCGAAGCCGAACATCTCGCCGCGGTACGTGGACACGGCGGGGCGGGGACGGTCCGCCGGGAGCGCGAGCTGCTCGGGCAGGTCCGCCAGTGCCTTGCTCCAGTACGCGATCTGCCGGGCGAACAGACTGTCCGGGTCGTCCTCGTCTCCCAGCAGCGCGCGCTGCCAGAGCGTGTAGTCCACGTACTGGACCGGCAGCGGCGCCCACGCCGGAGCCTCGCCCCGGCACCGCGCGGCATAGGCGGTCGCGAAGTCCCGCGACAGCGGAGCCATCGACCACCCGTCGCCCGCGATGTGGTGCATCAGTATCACCAGTACGTGCTCACGCCGGCCCAGGACGAACAGTTCGGCCCGCAGCGGCAGGTCGACCGCGAGGTCGAAGGGGTAGCGCGCCGCCTGCCTCACGGCCTCGCGCAGCCCGGCCTCGTCGATATGCCGGACGATCAGTTCGGGGCGCACACCGGCCGCCTTGAGGACGAGCTGACGGGGCACCCCGTCCACCACCGGGAACACGGTGCGCAGGCTCTCGTGGCGCGCTGCGACGTCCGCCAGCGCGGCCCGCAGCGCCGCCTCGTCCACCTCACCGCGCAGCCGCAGGGCGAACGGCATGTTGTACGTCGCGTTCGGCCCCTCCAGACGGTGCAGGAACCACAGCCGCTGCTGCGCGAAGGACAGCGGCACCACATCGGGCCTGGGCACCGGCCGCAGGGCCGGACGCGGCGCCTCCGGCCGTGCCTCCGCATCGCTCAGCCGCTCGGCGAGCCCGGCGACCGTGGGCGCCTCGAACACGGCGCGGACGGTCAGTTCGGCGCCGAGGACCGAGCGGATGCGGCTGATCAGCCGGGTCGCCAGCAGCGAGTGCCCGCCGAGGTCGAAGAAGTCGTCGTCGACACCGACCGTCGCCACGCCGAGGACCTGCGCGAACAGGTCACACAACGTCTGCTCCCGTGGTGTGGCGGGCCGACGCGAGCCCGCGACGGACCCGAGGCACGGGGCCGGGAGCGCCGCCCGGTCGAGCTTTCCGTGCGCGGTCAGGGGGAGCGCGTCGAGAACCACCACTGCGGTCGGCACCATGTACGCGGGCAACTGCTCCCCGAGCGACGCGGTGAGCGCGGCGACGAGTTCACCGCGCCGCCGGGAGGTCCCCGGGTCGTTCGCGAACGCCTCCGGTGACGCCCCCGGGGCGGTCGCGGCCGGTCGGTGGACGCCGCTGAGCGCGGCCGACGCCGGGTCCGTGAAGAGCACGTCGAGGCTCTCGGCATCGCTTCCCGAGCGTGTCACCGCTACCCGGTAGCCCAGTCGCTCGCCCAGTTCGCAGAAGGTGTCGGGCCCGAGGGCCGGCGCCGAGGGCCGCTCCGCGGCTCCGAGGAGGGTCAGCAGGTCCGCCAGCGGCCGTCCCTCGTCCAGGGCCCGCAGGGCGGCGGCCTCGTCCGCCAGCCGCGCGTCGGGGACTCCGGTCACCCGCAGCGCGGGCACCCGTGCCGCGGCCAGGTTCCGCTCCAGGGCATCGAGGCCGGAGACGTCGTGGTCCCACCGCAGCTCCGGCGCCGTCTCCAGGGCCCGCATCCGGGTGGCCGGTCGCTTGTACAGCACGACGTCGTACCGGTAGCGGCTCAGCTCGTTGACGTAGGCGCCGCGCTTGACTTGCAGGTCGACGCCGGCGACATCGTCCCGCTGCGTCGCGAGCGCGGTGAAGAATCCCGGGTCGAGCAGCAGTTCCTTCTCCAGCAGCACGGCCTGCTCCACCGCGTGGCGCACCACGGCGACGTCGGCCGACGGCATGGCGCGGCGCAGTTGCGCCGCCGTGTGCAGGCACCGCAGCAGCCGCAGGTCACGCACGTCGCCGAGGAACACCGCCCCGCCGGGCACCAGCAGCTCCAACGCCGTGCCGATCACGCCGGTGAGATAGCCGGCGTCCGGGAAGTACTGGGCGACCGAGTTGATCACCACGGTGTCGAAGGAGCCTGCCGGCAGGCCGTCGGCGTCCGCGGCGGGCTGGACGCGCAGTTCCACCCGTCCGGCCAGGCCCTGCCCGGCCACCTGGCCCCGCAGCGCCTCGATCGCGTCCGCCGAGATGTCGGTGCCCCAGTAGGCCTCGCAGTCCGGCGCGAGCTGCGAGAGCAGCAGGCCGCTGCCCACGCCGATCTCCAGCACCCGCCGCGGCCGTAGCTCGCGGATCCGCGCGACGGTGGCGTCCCGCCACTGGCGCATCTGCCCGACGGGGATCGGCTCTCCGTGGTAACTGCTGGTCCAGCCCGTGAAGTCCTCGCCGAAGGGGGCGGGCTCCGCACCGGCACGCCCGGCGCCGTACAGGGAGTCGTACACGTCCTGCCACTCGCCCAGCTGTGCCTGTGTCGCTTCGTCGTCGCGCCGCTCGTCGGCCGCCGGGACGACATAGGCCACCAACTGCGTGCCGGACGCCTTGTCCTTCCGGGCGACGACGGCGGTCTGTGACACGGCCTCATGCCGGGAGAGCGTCGTCTCGATCTCCGCCGGCTCGATCCGGTACCCCCGGAGCTTGACCTGCTCGTCGACGCGGCCGACGAAGACCAGCAATCCGTCGGCGGTCCACCGGGCGAGGTCCCCGGTCCGGTACATCCTGGTCCCCGGCCCGCCGAACGGGTCCGCCACGTACCGCTCCGCCGTCGGGCCGGGCCGGTTCAGGTAGCCGCGGGCGAGTTGCGCCCCGGCCAGGTACAGCTCCCCGGTCACCCCGGGCGGCGCCAGTCGCATCCGGGCGTCGAGTACATAGGCCCGCGTGTTCGGGACGGGCCGCCCGATGGGCAGAGGGCCGTCCCCGGTCGCGGTGCCGGGCGGCACGCGATGCGTGATACAGCCCACCGTGGTCTCGGTCGGCCCGTATTCGTTGACCACCGTTGCCTGTGGCTGAGCACGGCGCCACGACCCGAGCTGCTCGCCGGTGAGCTGCTCGCCGCCCAGGACCAGGTCGGCGACCGCCTCATGACCGGGCAGGGCGCCGAGCAGCGCGAGGTGGCTCGGCGTCGCCTTGAGGAACGTGTACGGGCCCGGCGCCGGCGACCCGCCGGACAGGTCCCCGACCAGCAAACGGCCACCCGAGGTCAGCGACGCGAACAGCGCGGTGACGGTCAGGTCGAAGGAGACCGGCGAGTGCAGCAGCGCCGTCCCGGCCGTGCCCGGGTACGCGCCCCGCGCGAAGTGCAGGTAGGACGCCAGCGCCCGGTGCTCGACGAGCACGCCCTTGGGGCGGCCCGTGGAGCCCGACGTGTAGATCACGTACGCGGGATGCTCGGGCCGCAGCGCCGTCGTCCGGTCGGTGTCCGACGGATCGCGCTCGGGCTGTTCCCCGGTGTCCCGCTCGGTCTCGGCGTCGTCCAGCACGATCCAGCGCAGGCCTGTCGCGGGCAGGTCCGCGGCGACCGCGCTCGAGGTGAGTCCACACACCGCGGACGCGTCGTCGAGCAGGAAGCGGAGCCGCTCGGCCGGGTGGGCCGGCTCGACGGGCAGGTACGCCGCGCCCGTCTTCAGCACCGCCAGCAACGCGACGACCAGGTCGGCGGAGCGCGGCAGGGCGACCGCCACCACCTGCTCCGGGCCGATGCCGCGGCCGATGAGCAGCTGCGCCAGGCGGTTGGCCCGCGTGTTCAGTGCGGCGTAGCTCAGATCGGTGGTGCCGTCGGTCACCGCGACCGCGTCCGGCGTCCGCGCCACCTGTGCCTCGAACAGCCCGGGAAGCGGTGTCAGGGGGTGCGCGCACTCGACGCCGTTCCATCTCACCAGCAGCTTCTCGCGCTCGGCGGCGTCGGTGAGGTCGAAGGCGCTGATCGGCCGGTCCGGCCCGGCCGCCGCGGCCTCCAGCAGCCGCACGAACCGGGCCGCCAGGGCCTCGGCAGTGGCGCGGTCGAACAGGTCCGCGCTGTACTCCAGCACCCCGTCGACCCAGTCCGGGCCGCCGTCGTCGGTGTACCGGTCGGTGAGGCTGAACAGCAGGTCGAACTTGGCCGCGGCCAGCTCGGCGGCGCCGACGGTCACGCGCAGGCCGGGCATGGCGAACTCGGGGGCGGCGTTGTTCTGGAGCGTCAGCATCACCTGGAACAACGGGTGCCGGGCCGCCGACCTGACCGGGTTGAGCAGTTCGACGAGATGCTCGAAGGGCACGTCCTGGTTCGCGTAGGCGGCCAGGTCCGCTTCCCGTACGCGGGTGAGCAGTTCGCCGAAGGCCGGGTCGCCCGAGGTGTCCAGGCGCACCACGAGCGTATTGACGAAGAACCCGACGAGGTCGTCGAGGGCCTCGTCGGTACGGCCGGCGATGGCGCTGCCGAGCGGGATGTCGGTGCCCCCGCCGAGCCTGCTGAGCAGGGCGGCGAGTCCGGCCTGGAGCACCATGAAGAGGGTCGCGCCGGACTCCCGTGCCAGTTCGGCGAGCCGCCGGTGCAGGTCCGCTTCCAGCGTGAACAGCACACTGCCGCCACGGTGGGCGGTGACGGCCGGACGGGGCCGGTCGGTGGGCAGGTCCAGCTGCTCGGGCAGCCCGTCGAGCGTGCGGGTCCAGTGGGCGACTTGGGCGGAGATCAGGCTGTCCGGGTCGTCCTCGCTGCCGAGGAGGTCGTGCTGCCACAGCGCGTAGTCGGCGTACTGGACCGGCAGCGGAGCCCAGTTGGGGGCCCGGCCGGAGCAGCGGGCGGTGTAGGCGGCGGAGAGGTCCCGGGCGAACGGGACGTTCGACCAGCCGTCACCGGCGATGTGGTGGAGCACCAGCAGCAGCGCGTGCTGGTCCGCGGCGAGCGCGAACAGGTGTGCGCGGAGCGGCGGTTCGGCGGTCAGATCGAAGCGGTATGCCGCCGCGGCACCCAGCGCCTCGCCGAGCCCGGCCTCGGTCACCTGGTGGGCCGTAAGCTCCACCACCGCCTCGTCCGGTGCGAGCACCCTCTGGCTCGGGGCCCCGCCGACCTCCGGGAACACCGTGCGCAGGGTCTCGTGCCGGGCGACCACGTCGTTCAGGGCCGCACTCAGCGCACCGACGTCCAGATCCCCCGAAAGCCGCAGCGCGAACGGCATGTTGTACGTCGGACTGGGCCCTTCCAACTGGTGCAGGAACCACAGCCGGCGCTGCGCGAACGACAACGGCACCACATCCGGGCGAGGGTCGACCGGACGCGGGGCGAGCCGCCGCTCACCTCCGTCACCCATCCGCGCCAGGAGTCCGGCCACCGTCGGCGCCTCGAAGACATCCCGCACCGAGAGCTCCGCCCCCAGTACCGTCCGCATGCGGCTGATCAAGCGCGTGGCGAGCAGCGAATGTCCGCCGAGATCGAAGAACCCGTCGTCGACGCCGACCCGGTCCACACCGAGGACCTCGGCGAACAGGCCGCACAGGATCTCCGCCACGGTCGAGCGCGGCGCCCGCCCCGGGGTCGGTGCGACGGGGCCCGGGGCGGGCAGCGCGGCGCGGTCGAGCTTGCCGTTGACCGTCAGCGGCAGCACCTCGAGCGACACGATCGCGGAAGGAACCATGTACGCGGGCAGACTCCGGGCGGCGGCCTCCCGCAGCTCGACCGGGTCCGGTGCGTCTGCCCGCACGCCGACGACGTAGGCCACGATCCGCTGGTCGCCGGGGCGGTCCTCACGTACGACGGCCACGGCCTGGGACACGTCCTCGTGCCCGGCCAGTACCGCCTCGACCTCGCCCAACTCGACCCGGAACCCTCGCAGCTGCACCTGGCCGTCCGCGCGCCCGATGTAGTCGAGTCGGCCGTCGGCGGTCCACCGGGCCAGGTCACCGCTGCGGTACATCCGAGAGCCCGGCCCGCCGAAGGGATCGGCCACGAATCGTTCCGCGGTCAGGGAGAAGCGGTTCAGGTATCCGCGGGCCAGCCCCGCACCCGCCACGTACATCTCTCCGGTGACGCCGGGCGGTACCGGCCGCAGCGCCGCATCCAGCACATGGACACGGAGGTCGGGAATCGGCCGGCCGATCACGCTGCGGGACGGCCCGCTCGCCACGTCGTCCTCGCCGAGTGGGGCGTAGGTGACATGGACCGTGGTCTCGGTGATGCCGTACATGTTCACCAGCCGTGGCGCATTCACCGGGTGCCGCCGGAACCACTCCGCCACACTCCCCGGTTCCAGGGCCTCACCGCCGAATATGACCGTCCGCAGTGCCAGCTTCGCCGAACCCTCGGTGTCCTCGGCGGCCTCGGCCTCGGCCCGCATCAATTGGTGGAACGCCGACGGCGTCTGATTGAGCACGGTCACCCCGTGACGCACCAACACGTCGAGGAACTCCGCCGGCGAACGCGACACCTCGTGCGACACCACCACCAGCCGACCGCCGTGCAGCAACGCCCCCCACAACTCCCAGACGGAGAAGTCGAACGCAAAGGAGTGGAACAGCGTCCACACGTCGTCCGCACCGAAACCGAACCACCGCTCGGTCTCGGCAAACAGCCGCGCCACGTTCCGGTGCGGGACCACCACACCCTTCGGCGCACCGGTCGAACCCGATGTATAGATCACGTACGCCGGCGACGACACCGACGGCGCCGAACGCTCCGCCCCGGTCACGTCATCACCGGGCTGTGCGGCGAGAGCCGCAACAGTGCTCTCGTCGTCGAGCACCATCACCTTGCCCTCGGCGCACGGAAGCTGACGCGCGAGCCCACCCGGAGCCACCACACACACCGGATCCGCATCACGCAGCATCATCTCGATCCGGCCCGCCGGATAGCCGGGGTCGATCGGCAGGTAGGCCGCACCGGCCTTCACCACCGCCAGCAACGTCACCACCAGGTCCGCGGAACGCGGTAACGCCACCGCCACCAACCGCTCCGGCCCCGCGCCTCGCCCCACCAACACCCGCGCCAGCCTGTTCGCCCGGGCGTTCACCTCCGCATACGGCAACTCCACATCGCCCGCCACCACCGCCACCGCATCCGGCGTCCGCCGCACCTGCGCCTCGAACAACTCCGGAAGCGTCCGGTCCGGGACATCGGCACGGAACTCGCCCACAGGCGGCAGCACGTGTGCGCGCTCCTCCGGGAGCAGGACCTCGAGCCTGCCGATCGGCCGTCCCGGATCGGCCGCGGCGAGGCCGTCCAACACCTGGAGGAAGCGCTGCTGATGGACGGCGTTCTCCGCGGCGCCGTACATGCCGGGATTGGCGTCGAAATGCACGCGCATCGCGCCGTCGCCCGACCGGTCCTCGACGCAGATCGAGAGGTCGTGAACCGGCCCGTTCGACAGGTTGACGGGCGTCGCCCGGGCGTCGCCGAATGCCAGCTCATGGGCGAAGGACATGATGTTGACCGACGGGCCCATGAGGCGGCGGCCGCTGCCCACCGTCTTCAGGTCGCGGCTCAGGTCCTCGTACCGGTAGCGCTGGTGATTGAGCAACTGCCGTGCCTCGGTGGACACATGGCGCAGGAGCTCCTCGCCGCTCATGCCGGGCCGGACTTCCAGCAGGAGCGGCAGTTCGTTGGACATCGGCCCGCGGATGCCTCGTCCGCTGCGGGTCCTCCCGGTCACGGGGATGCCGAGGGCCACCTCCTCGGCGCCGGTCATCCGGCTGAGGTAGACCGCCGCGGCGGCCATCAGGGGAACGGGCAGGCCGACCCGTGACCGGCGCGCCGACGCCCGCAAGGCGTCCACGGTCGCGGACGGCAGCTGTGCGGTCTCCCGCAGAACGCTCCGCGAGACCCCGGCCACCCGGTCCGCGAGGCCGCGCGGCTCGGGGCGGCCCGCCAGCCGGCCCAGCCAGTAATCCCGGTCCCGCGCACATCGCTCCGAGGCGCGGTATTCGGCTTCGTCGTCCAGGAGCAGGTCCAGTGAGCCGCCGCCGTCGTCCTCCCGTACCGGCGCCCCGTGCAGCGCAGCCGTGTAGACCTCGGCCAGCCGGCGCAGGAACAGCACACACATGTACCCGTCGGTGACCAGGTGATGGCCGCGCAGATAGAAGAAGTACCGGTCCGTACCGGCCCGCAGCAGCGCCAGAGTGAACGTCCGACCGGACTCAAGGCTCACCGGCCGGCCCGTTTCGGCCCGCATCCACGCTTCGGCGGCTGCCCGCGGATCCGGTTCCGTGCTGATGTCCAGGACGGACAACCCATGGTCCGCCGGCTCGAATATCTGCCGGGGCTCCTGGCCGTCCTGAGTGAAGCGGACGTTCAGCGTGTCGGTCTCCGCCACCACCCGCCGCACCGCGGCGTCGAGCAGCACCACATCGATCGGGCCCGCTATCTCCAGGTACTGCGCAATGTTATAGCTCGGGCTTTCCTGGTCGAGCTGCTGCGCAAACCAAATACCACGCTGCGCAATCGACAACGGCCAGCTGCGGTGCTGAGGACGGGACACTTCACACCCAATCTTTCCAGAAGTCTGTGGCAAACCCTCAGGTCGTCGGCTGGCGGTTCAAGGGCCCCGGCTCGACCGGGCGGAGGGATGCGGACGCGATCGGAGTTCGACGTCAGCGGTGCTGACCTCAAGGGCACTTCGGCAGCTCTGACCAGCGACGTAGGGCGGTCTCGCCGCTGATTTCCGGAAAGGACCAGTCACCCTTGCCATGAGTACGTTCACGCTCTGGCGAGGTGCGGACCGGCAGAACCTCGGTGCTCTCAAGGATCGTGCCCGGTCCGTTTCAGGGCCGTTGTCGAACCGGGCCGTCCACACAGCCGCATTGGCCTCGTCCTCGAAAGAACCGCCAAGCCGGCACGGTGGGAAGGACCGTGGGACTCTCCGCGAAGGAGTACGAGACTCTGGCGCCCCGACGGTCCTCCATCCTTCCCTGACCGCAATGCCACGAGCGCCGTCTCGCTCCTGCCACTTTGGTCCTGCTCTCCTGCCAGAACTTCCCCAAATTTAAAGTGCGTCAATTTCTTGAAGTACTCCACATGCAGACAATCGCCAGGTGGCCAAAATGGATCACTCGTGAGGGCCGGCGAGACCCCGCCGGAAGCCCCGGCCAGAGCCCCGGCCGGAGCCCCGAGGAGATCACTTCCTCCCACCGCACCGCGTGAACAGCGGGCTCCCTACAGACTCAGCTACCACTGGACTGTGCAGGCGCCTAACGCTGCACCACCAGCCCCATAGATGTCATTTCAGCCAGCCGCGCCCGCTGTGCCGTCAGTGCGTGTGGCGTGCAATCGCCCCATGATCTCAACCGTCCACCGGGCATCGCGCCAGCCACCCGACGCGTCCGAGCCGCAAGACGGCGTCTCCACATCCACCGGACAGCACGGCGGCGCCAGGCCTCTACAGCCTGCGCGAACCAGCACGGCCCGGCCTCCGCAGTCCCCGCTCGCACCCCGGCAGTCACGCACCTGTGCCATCCTCGACACTCCCGCCGGCCACACCGCACTCCTCGTCGTCGCAGCCGACCTGCTGCAGTCCGCGCCCATCGGCGACCACCCCGCACTCATCGAACCGCTACGTCGCCTCGTAGCATCCGCCGCCCAGTAGCCCGGCGCGAAGACGGAGTGGGGTCCGGCGGTGCCTCTCGCCCCACCCAGAAGACTCCTCGCCGTCCTCACGACGCATCGCGTCGGCATCTCTGGAGCACCGGCCGGCCCCCGGCTACTGCGATGCCCTCCTTACATCGCGGCCCGGAGCCCAGGCTTCGACTGGAGAGACAGCCCGGTCGATGTCGAGCTCTGCTGCTCGTCGCGCTTGGTGCCCCGACCACTACAGCGCCCGGGAACGGTGCCGGCCATCGCGGCGATCCCGGTCGGCGTCGCCGTTGGGACCCGGGGTGTGGCGCGCGCTCGACGCGCCACTCGCCAGAGGTAGGAGCGAAGCAATAATGATGTTGCAGCGCAGCTGCATTGCCGACCGGCAAGCCCCCGACAGCATGGAACGACTACCGGAGCCTCAGGAGGCCGTCCGCCGTGGACGCCATCGACGAGAAGATCATCGCCGAGCTCACCCGTAACGCCCGTATCTCGCACGCCGAGTTGGCCAGCCGGGTCCGCCTGTCCCGCAATGCCGTACGCCAGCGCATCGAAAGGCTGGAACGGCAGGGGCACATCGCCGGATACACGATCGTCCGCCAGCCAAAAGACAGTGAGGGCGACGTCGTATCGGCTCTGGTACTCGTCTACCGTCAGGACCGCATGCGAGGCGGTGAGGTTCTCGCTGCACTCAAGCGCATCCCCGAGGTCGTCATCTGTGAGGTCCTCAGCGGTGACTTCGATCTCATGGTGCGGCTGGAAGCACTGTCTCTGGAACGCATTCGGAGCATCTGGGAAGATATTGCCCAGATGCCCGGCGTACGTGACACGGTCACGGCTCTCACCTTGTCCAGGGTCGTCGACCGCCCGCGAGCAGGGAAAGGTTCTACGGCATAGGTGAGCAGTCCGGTTGCCCGTTCCCTGCCGAGCAGCCCTGCTCGGAGCACGAGGTCCGCCACGTCCGCCCCAGTTGCGAGAGCCTGTTCGGCGATCTGGGTGGCTGCCGCGCAGCCGATGTGCCAGGTCACAGCCGTCACCGAGCCCACTGACCGGGCGCTCTGCCGGGCCGACCGCTCCTCGTTGGCGGTGATCCCGTCAACGCAGCGCGTGCGCAGCGCTGACAGCCCCGCGTGAGCCGCTGGATTGAAGTGAGCAGCAGGTGCCCGATCAGCGGCTCGAAGGCGTCCAGCTGGAGCTGCCCGTTCTCGGCGGCCAACGTGAGACACGTCGGCGCCGGCCAGGGGCGCGATGACCTCGTCGGCGTTCATGTCGGTGCTGGTGCCGGGGCCGCCCTGGATGGCGTCTACGCGGAACTCCTGGTGGTGGCGGCCGGCCTCGATGGCCTGGTAGGCCGTCTCGATGGCCTGCGCGGTGTTCGGCTCCAGCACACCGATCTCCCTGTTGGCCAGGGCCGCAGCAGGCTTGACGGTGGCCAACGCCCGGACCGGAGACGGATGTGCGGCAAGTGGGACGCCGCTTGCCTGGAAGTTCTCCAGTTCCCGGGCTGTGTGCACCCCGGTAGGCGTCGTCCGGGACCGGGAGTTCCCCCAGGGAGTCGCGCTCGATGCGGAAGGCTGTCACCACACCGTGTCCAGCTGATTGACACAGACGACCTTGGGCTGGGTCATCTCCTCAAAGGCGAAACGCACACCCTCGCGGCCCATGCTTCCGTACTTGAACCCGCCGAACGGCATCGCGTCGAACCGGTAGTCGGACGAGTCGTTGATCATCACTCCCCCGGCCTCCAGCAGCCGGGCTGCGGACAGTGCACGGTCCAGACGCGAGGTGAAGATGCCCGCATGCAGGCTGTAGTCGATGGCGTTGGCCTGCTCGATGGCGTCCTCAAAGGACTCGAACGGCTGGAGCACGACGACCGGTGCGAACGCCTCCTCCTGCCAGATCGTGCAACTGGCCGGGACGTCTTCCAGGACCGTCGGCGCATACAGGGAGCCGTCGAGCTCATTGCCGCACAGCAGCACCGCTCCCTCGGCCACCGCGGCCTCGACCTTCCGCTGGGTGGCGCGCCCGGCCTCCTTGGTGATCATGGGGCCGATGTCGGTGCTCTCGTTGAACGGGTCACCGACGCGCAGCAGCTTCGCGCGGGCGACAAAGGCGTCGCGGAAGGGCTCGTACACCTCATGGGCGATGAAAATCCGCTGCGTGCCGATGCAGTTCTGGCCCGCGGCCCAGAACGCGCCGGAGACGCACGACTCCACCGCCGCGTCCAGATCCGCATCGTCCATGACGATGACCGGGGCGTTACCGCCGAGATCCATGGCCAGCTTCTTCAGACCGGCCGTGCGGGAGATGGCTTCACCGGTGGCGAACCCGCCGGTGAACGACACCATGCGCACGTCGGGGGCGGTGACGATCGCAGCACCGAGGTCGGCGCCGCCATTGACAACCGTGACGATCTCCTCGGGCAGGCCGGCCTCGATGAGTGTGGCGACCAGCCGGAGCGCGGACAGCGGGGTGTAAGCGGACGGTTTGAGAATCACCGCGTTGCCGCCGGCGATGGCCGGGCCGAGCTTGTGGGCGACCAGGTTGAGGGGGTCGTTGAACGGGGTGATGGCGGCGATGATGCCGAGGGGTTCGCGGGTGAACCAGCCCCGCCGCTTCTCGGACCCCTCGTAGGCGTCGAAGGGAACGACCTCGCCGGCGTTGCGCCGGGCCTCGGCCGCAGACAGCGCGAGCGTGTTGACCGCGCGGGCGACCTCTTTGCGGGCCTGGGTGATGGTCTTGCCGGCCTCGCTGACGATCAGATGAGCGAAGGACTCGGCACGCAGCTCGACCAGCCGGGCGGTGCGGTCCAGGACGGAGGCCCGGCTGGCGCGTGACAGCGGGGCCGCAGTACGGCGGCCGCGCCTGGCCCGTTGCAGGATGGTGTCGATGGCGGTGGCGTCGACGGTGCGGACCGAGCCGATGGTCTCACCGGTGTAGGGGTTGTGCACGGGCGCCATCCCGGCGCCGAGCTGGATGCTGGGGGGTGCGACGGTGTCAGCCACGGTGGGTCTCCTGAAGAACGCGGTACGTGGGGGCGGTGTCGGCGTCCGCGTGGTGGCGCTGATGGACGGCGATGATGTCCGACAGCAGGGCGTAGGCGGTCTCCATCCGGCCGGCGCCAGGTCCGGACACCGTGACGGTGCCGAGCAGGTCGGTGTGGAAGGCGACCGCGTTGACCGGTCCGGAGATCCCGGCGAGCGGGTGGTGGGCGGGCAGCGCGAGGGGGACCACGCGGGCGTCGACAGTGCCGTCCGCCCGGCGGTTGGCCGAACCGACCAGCTTCCAGCGCAGCCCCTTCGACGCTGCGTCCTGCACCTCCTGCGGTGTGATCTTGGAGATGCCTTCGCGGAAGACGTCCTCGCGGCGCAGGTCGGCGCCGAGGATCTCGTTGGCCAGGATCATGACCTTGAGCTGGACGTCGTGGCCTTCGATGTCGGCGGTGGGATCGGCTTCGGCGTAGCCCAGTTCCTGGGCTTCCGCGATGGCCGCCGGCAGCTCGATGCCTTCTTCGAGCCGGCCGAGGATGTAGTTCGAGGTGCCGTTCATGATGCCCTGCACGCCGGTGATCTGAAGCCCGCCGAACATGCGCCGGGCGGTGCGCAGGATGGGGGTGCCGCTGAGCACCGAGCCCTCGAACTCGAAGCTGACACCGCGCTCGGCGGCCAGCAGCTTGAGTGCCCGGCTGGCGAGAGCGACCGGTCCCTTGTTGGTGGTGCACACGTGCTTGCCGGACTCCAGGGCCCAACGGACGTGGGAGAGGGCGGGCTCGCCGTCCGCGGGGTTGGTGAACGTCGCCTCCACGACGATGTCGGCCGGGACCTCGCGGATCACCCACTCGCTGCGGGAATCGGCGCTTCCGCCCGCCAGGCCCGAGAAGGTCAGCTCGCCGGGTTCGGCCGTCAGCAACGGAGCCAGGTCGATGCCGTCGGAGTCGACCAGGGAACCGGCCCGCAGATCGGTGATCGCAACAACTCGCAGGGTGAAGCCCAGCTCCTTGGCAAGACGGTCCCCGTGCTGGGATATGAGCTCGGCGAGCGCGCGGTTGACACCGCCGAACCCGATGAGGGCGAGGTCGTATCGACCCATGTGACAGCTCCTTCCTCGTCCGCCGCAGCCTTCACGGTGCGGCTGATCAGAGCTTCGCTCCTCGGCCTGTCACCTGCGCCGTGCCACAACGGCCGTGCGGCATGCCGATGTGCACCGTCCTGATGACGATTCGCCCGCCGCCGGACCAGGAGGACTCCCTGGCCCGGCCGGTTGCTCAGCAAGCGGTGAGCGTCTCCTCCGACAGGCCGGGGTGCCCCGGAAGGCATCGCTCCCCTGCTCGGTCCATCGGACGCGGCTGCCGGTCCTGCCCGTACTGGTCAGCACCGCCAATCGTCGGCGGCGCGCGGCCGCCGACCTGCTCCGGGCGGCGAAGAACACCGAGCCCGGGGCCTCGGTCCCGGGCACCGCCGCGGCACTGCGCAGGGCTGTCGCCCCCCACTGCGGCGGGTCACCTCACCTGAGTCCCCAACCTCGTGGCCAGGGGGTTCTTCCTTCGTCGTATGCTCTGCGGCTCTGTGACGTGACTTCGGGAATCTTGAGGCGTTCTCACCTCGTCCGACCGATCCGCAGTCCGACCGATCCGCAGTCGGACCGAAGGCAAGGAGGCTCGGCCGACGAAGCTCCTCGCGATCGCCGGTGTCGCGGGTGATCGCGGGGCCTGGTCACGCGACCAGGCGCAGCCAGGCCGCCGCGAGTGCGGCGTGACCGGCCGGCGTCGGGTGCACGCCGTCCGCGGCCCAGTACTCCGGCCCGGTCGCCGCGGTGAGCTCGGCGAACATGCCGTCGGCGGCGAGCAGATGCGCGCTGTACTTGCGGGCGAGTTTGCGCACGGCCTGGATCTTCGGGTCCAGGTCGGTGCGCCATTTCTTTCGCTCTTCCTCTCCGATGAGCGCGGCACCGGCACCGGCCTCGACGACGCCGTGGATCGGCAGGAGGAACGGCTCGATGAGGATCAGCTTCGTGCCTGCCTCGGCGAGGGGAGCGAGCAGGCGATCATAACCCGCTTCGAACTCCTCCGGGGGGATCACGTACCCCTTCGGGTCCAGCGTGTGCCAGCCCATGTCGTTGACCCCGACGAGGATCGACACCACGTCCGGGCGCGCGTCGAGTACGTCTGTCTGCCAGCGGGCTTCGAGGTCCATCACCTTGTCGCCCGCGTTCGCGGTGTTCAGCCAGGTCACGGGCCGGTCCGGGTAGCGGAGTCCCCACTCGCCCGCGACGCGCAGCGGGTAGCCGAACCCGAGACCGTCTTCGCTCTCCAGCCGTTGGCAGTCGGTGATCGAATCGCCGGTGAACATCACGGTGCTTCCCGGTCGGACAGTGATCGTCATGTGCGCTCCTTGAACTCGGGTGAGGAGAGGAAAGCGGAAACCCACAGCCGAATGGGCACCCGGCAGGACCTCTCGAAAGGTGCCGGACCCCACCGACATCGGACCGACAGCCCCTGAGATGCCACCGACACCACGGCCCCGCCGCCCGATCACCCCTGTTCGAAGCGCCGATCAGCCAGCAGGAGGCTTTACAGGTCTCAACCCGACCCTTTCCACCTCGCCGAGGACTTCGGCGTGCATGAGAAGACCGCGATCCGCTACGCGGACTCCGCCAGCGCTCTCTTGGAGCAGTCCGTCGAATCCGACACGGCTGAGTTCCCGCGGACCCGAGGGCCCATCCCCCGGAATCCGGGCGACGGACGCTCCGGTTCCCGCTGGAGAACCTTCAGTTCGCTGAACCCGCGGGGGACACGGCCCCGGAGTCCTGACCCAGGCACCAGCCGTAAGGTAACCAGTGGCCTTGAGAGCTTCGCTTGCGGCTGGTGACACGGTTCTCACTGCCCTGCTGACTGCGCGGCTTCTGCGGGCCGCCGCCGAGAGATGATCTCCCGGCCCGCTCGGAGACCGTGGCCCGCTCAGAAGTCGTAGCAGACGTAGGCGCCGTCGGGCCCGCGGGCGATCCGGTCCGAGCCCCAGCAGTGGAGCATCGGCCCAACGCGGTACAGGGCGAAGCCACCGGCCAGCAGGACAAGGACGGCAAGCACGGCGGTCACGATCCGCATGGCCGTCATCCGCCGTACGAGCCACCAAGCCCCGGCGACCGCAAGCGCCCCCAGCCCCAGCATGACGGCCGCTATCGGGGCGGTGTTGTTCTGGATCCCGGGAAAGCGGTCTGGGTGCGCGGCCTGTTGGACGGCGGCGAAGGCGAAGAAGAACAGCAACAGCCCCAGCAGCAACAGTCCGACGGAGCCGGCCCCGCGGCCGACGGCCCGACCTCGGCTCCGCGGGCTTCCGGGCGCCCCGGCGGCGTCCGCGCGCACCAGCCGCCGGTCGAGGACCGCCCGCAGCCGGTCCACCTCCTCGGGGTCCGCCACGGCCCGCTTGGGCAGGACGACGAAGCCGACGGCGGACTTGTCGGCGCTGAGAATCACGAACAACTCCGGCGTCTCGACATAGCGCGAGTAGAGGTGCCAGTCGTGGCTGCCCGAGCTGTGCGCGGTGGTGAGCCGGACTCCGGTGTCGTCGACCGTCCCGCAGATGTCCCCCTGCCGTTCGGCGAGCCGGTGGAGGCGGCGCGCCTGCAACCACGGCACCGCAGTCATGAAGGCGACGAAGACCACCAGCCCCGCATACAGCGGCCACGGTGTGTCCCGGTGGCCGGAGCCAGCCGCCGACAGCAGGGCGCCGACGGTCGCGACCGCCACCGTCCAGACCAGCGCCCCGCGCTGAAAGCGTCCCGCACCGGTACTCCTCGCGCGTGCCCGCAGCGCGGACGTCAATTCGCCGACGGTCGGCCGGTAGGCCAGCTCCACCGGTCTCTCGGCGACCGCGCCCGTTTCCCGGCCCTCGGCCATGTCCCCTCCCCGGTTCGGTGATCAACCGGATCGTAGAGGCATTCTCAGCAGCTCCGGCGACCCGGCGGTGGTCGGCACCGTACGTCATCGAGGTCACGTAGTGTTCGGCGGGCCATGTCCGGAGTGCCGCGGTCGACGGTGTACGGGCACCTCGACAAGGCCAGGACCGTGCCCCGCCAACCCAAGAAGACCGCGGTCGCGAAGTCTTGACCACTACCCTTGCGCGCTCGGCCTGGTCCTCAACGCCGTGGTGCTGTGGACCACGCGGTACATCGACGCCGCCGTCAACCTTGGGGGATGTCGTCTAGAGCAGTCCGCCGCTCAGTTCGCCATACAGGCGGCCGGCCGCGGGAGAGTCGTTCAGGCGCTGCAGTTCCGCTCGGGCGATCTCCTTGCGGAAGGCTCCCTCATAGGAGGCGTCGCCGGCGTCGTGCATCAGATCAGTGATCCAGATCGCGTACGCCTGGTAGTTCCAGACGTGGCTCAGGCAGGTGTCGGAGTAGCTGTTGAGCAGACTCGCGTCGCCTTCCCGGACCTTCGCGATGATCGCGTGGGTGAACACCTCGGTGTCGTAGAGGGCGAGGTGGATGCCCTTGGCGCTCATCGGCGGGACGATGTGGGCCGAGTCGCCGAGCAGGTAGAGGCGGCCGTAGCTCATCGGGCTGAACACCACGGACCGCAGAGGCACGATCCGCTTGTCGACGATGCGACCGGTGGGCACGTCGGCGCCGAAGCGGGCTTGCAGCTCGCTCCAGATGCGCTTGTCCGGCCACTGCTCGGGAGTGTCGCCGGCCGGGCACTGGAGATAGAGGCGGCTGGCGTCCGCACCGCGGGGGAACCGTGCGGCCAGGCCGCGGTCGTGGATCGCCATGCCGAAGGGGTCCGTCGGCACCTCGGCCATGATGCTGAGCCAGGAGTACTTGTACTCGTGGGAGTAGAGGGTGAGCGCGTCGGCGGGGACGGAGGCCCGGCTGACGCCGTGGAAACCGTCGCAGCCGGCGACGAAGTCGCAGGTGACGGTTGTGGCCGAGCCGTCGGGGTTGCGGTAGCGCACCGTGGGACGCTCGCTGTCGATGTCTTCCAGACTGACGTCGAGGGCTTCGAAGCGCAGGTCGCCGCCGGCCTCCAGGAAGGCGTCGGTGAGGTTGCGGACGAGGACCTGCTGGGGGCAGAACACCGCGTCGGTGTCGTCGTCTTCGAACCCGATGGGGTACCTGACCCCGTCGATCCAGGTGCCACCGGTGATCTCCTTCGGGGAGGAGTCGTCCTTCACGACGTCCTCAAGCCCCCACTCGCGGAACATCCGTACCCCGCGGCTGTCGACGGTGCCCGCACGCTGCCGCTTCTCGACGTATGCGCGGCCGTGCTTCTCGACGACGATGCAGCCGATGTCGCTGCGCAGGAGGAAGTTGCCGAGCGTGAGCCCGGCCACCCCGGCGCCGATGATGACGACGGTGGTGGTGATAGTGGTGGTGTTCTCCGCTGTCGCAACCATGTGTTTTGCGAGCCTTTCGGCGAAGGGGACAACTGGCCGTGCCGCAGATGCACGGCCGTCGTGCCGCACGGAGAGTGCGGCCTGCTCACCACTGTGGACGCGGCAGTAATCGCCACCAACCGGGATGTGGACAGGAGGTACCGGAAACCCGCCAACATGTCAGCGGGGGGGCGCCGGTCCGCCCATCGGGCCGGAATCGGTTACCTTCTCTGGTTGCGCAGATCGGCCTGGTAGCGGCCGGGGGTCTGGCCGACGATCTCGGTGAAGGCGTCGATGAAACTCGACGGGTTGGACCAGCCGCACTCCGTCGCCGTGTCGGTGACCGACCGGCCCTTGCTGAGCTGCGCCAGGGCATGGTGGATGCGCAGCGTGGTGCGCCAGCGGTGGAAACTCATGCCGAGTTCGGCGTGGAACAGGCGACTCAAGGTCCGCTCGCTGGCTCCCACGGCCCGCCCCAGGTCGGCCAGGGTCGCGCTCCGGCCGGGATCGGCGTGCAGGAGATCGGTGACAGCGCGCAGCCGGTCGTCATCGGGCTCGGGAAGGTGCAGGGACTGCTCGGGAGTTTCGGCGAGCTCGTCGAGCACCACGGCGAGCAGTCGTCGGACGGCGCCGGGGCGGGCTTCCGCTCGGTCGGTCAGCGCCAGCAGGGCCTCGCGCAGCAGGGGGCTCACCGCGAACACGCTGGGGTGTGCCACCAGCTCGCCGCACAGGTCGACCGGGACTGTGACAAGGCGGGCGTCGGTAGTGCCGTAGAAGCGGTGCGAATGCTCGAACCCCGGCGGTGTCCACGTCACGCGGTGAGCGGGAGCGACCCAGGTTCCACGCTCGGTCGTGGTGGCCAGGGCCCCGGCGGCCGCGTACACCAGCTGGCCCTCGGCGTGGGAGTGCGGATCGAGCTGGAAGCCGTGCGGGATCCAGGCCCCGCGGTGAGGCGCGGTCGACGGCGGCAGAGAGGACGTCGGGGCGGATCGGCGGGTTTCCGGCATGGGGCGTCAATTTACCGGCGGAACCGTGCCCGCAACGGCCCGAGAATCGGCTCATACGAGGAGGGACATACCTGCACTGGCCCGGTGGGACGGATGAGTGGCCGCGGAACCGAACCGCAACGGCATGGGCGGCCCCGCCGGCGACGCGGATGCCGACTCAGTGCCGAGCGTCACCCGGCGCGTGCAGGCCGGTGAGTTCGGCGATCGCCACCGGGCAGGGCTTGAAGTAACGGCGGGCGTTCTCCGGCTTCTTGTGCCTCGACTTCGCCATCAGCATCAGCAGCGACGCGCCCTGCTCACGGCTGGCGTGACGCTCAAGCTGGCGGAGGATACACGGGCGCGCCCACACGAGAATCGCCTGCGGACCGCACCCGTGTCGGCGGGGAGCACGCGTCCGGCAGGTCCAGCGCGGCGTACTGCTCCGGATCACCCCCGCGCCCGCGTCGGCCGGGAGCATCGGGCGCCGAAGCGGCCAAGCATCTGGCTTCGCTCGTGACCCGTTGGACAGGACAGTCCGTAGTGTCGCGTGCTGGCCGGGGTGCGGCCCAGGGGGGACGGGTGTGGTCACCACACATGCCACGGCGGTACCGCTGGCGGCACCTGGCGCGGCACGTCCTGGCGTCCGGCCAGCGCATCGAGCCGTTCGATCAGCCTGCGCAACTCGGCCGCGCTGCGGGCCGGGAGGGCGTTCACCATGTCCTCCAGAAGATCCCTGGCGTGGAATGGGTTGCCGCAGCAGTCCCAGTCCAGTTCGTCGCCCCACTCCCAGTCTGCCCACAACTGGCGTTTGGGGAGCCGCACATGGTCCTTCCACAGCCGCACCGCCACTACGGTCTGTCCCGGTTCCAGGTAGGTGCGGGTGCGTTCGATCCGCCGGATCTCGGACATGGTCCGCGCGGACAGGCCGTCGATGTCGGCCTCGGCGTCACGGCCCGGTCGGCGGGCGGGGAGCCCGGCCCGGACGTTGTGCGGGGGCCTACGCGGCATGGGTCCCGTGGTCGTTCGTCATACCGCATATCCTGCCACGCCGGGCGCGAACGAGCCGGGGCGGGGAGTTGCATCCCGCCGCCGCAGTGGGCAATGGCGCGGCAGCGTACCGACCCACGGACACTCCTTTGCCTCCGTACGTCATGTCCCGGACCCAGTACGGATCACCCCCGCGTCGACGGGAGGACGCTCATGCAACGGTTGCCGGGGCGAGGCTGAGCAGGCCTGCGGGAGCGATCCTGAGCGCGACCCGGATTTCACCTGGGATGTGCGGGAGGCCAAACCGGATCATCCGGCGCCGGACGCCCCGACAGACGCGGCAGCGCATCCCCCGCGAGGGACAGCCGACGACGCGCGGTGATGACGAGATCGGACCGAGCCGCGGTCACCCCGGCCTGTAGGTCCAACCAGCTTTCATCGGGAGTCAGACCCCGCCTGATCTTTATGTGCATACGCCACAACTGCTCATCAAGAGCATGTGCGGCCTTCGCGATATCACGGTCGGCAACGACGTTGACCAGGCTGATCGCCTCGTTCCACGGATTCCAGTCAACCGTGGTGGATACGACCATCCCCTGCGCAGCGGACGCGGGACGACTGGCCTCCATCACGCTCAGCCCCGTCAACGCAGCGGACGACTCCTCCAACACACGCAGACACGCCGCCACTTGCTGATCACGGTTCCAACTACGGTCTTGCGCCCGCCTGCTGACCACACTGCCGGCGAAAACGCCGATGAGCGTGGTCAGGACCGCGCCAACAGATGGGACCAGCACGCTCCATATGTCCGTCACCATCCCAGTGTGTGGGGGTGGCAAAGGACCTCTCATCGGTATACCAGGCATACGGCCCAGATATGCGCCAAAGGCCGATGGGCGCTGTCGCCGATTCGACGCACGCTAACCAGTGCGCCCCGGCCTCAGCGCCGGGTCCGCCGGGTCCGCCGGGTCCGCCAAGACCACCGGGACTGTCGGGTCCACCAGGACCACCAGGCTGGCGGGCCCGCTCCGATCGAGGCGGCCTTCACGGGTCCTGCGGGTGCCATTCGAAGAGCAGGATGGTGGCGTCGTCCCGCAGGTCGTTGTGCTGGTAGTCGAGGATGGCGTGGATGAGCAGCCGCAGCACCTCGGCCGGGCGCTGGCCGACGGCGGAGGCGCGGATGATGAAGTCCGTGAACCGGTCGAGGCCGAACTCAACGCCGTTCGTGTCGCGCGCGTCGACCACACCGTCGGTGTAGAGCAGGACGCGATCGCCCGGTTCGAGCGTGGTCTCGTGGACCTGCCGGGCGGTCGGGGCGAGTTCGAGGTGCAGGCCGATCGGTGGTTGCGGGGGGCTGTCCAGCGCCCCGTCGAGGACCCGCTCGGCACGGATCAGCAGCGGTGGCGGGTGTCCGCAGTTGATCCAGTGCAACTTCCCGGTGTTGGCGTCGAGCCGACACACCACACCGGTGCAGAAGTGGTCGGGCAGCCACTGGGCGAGCGCGCGGTCGACGTTGCCGACGAGGTCGGGCAGGTCGGCGCCGCTGCGGCGGGCGTTCCGCGCGCCGGCCATGGCCACCGAGGTGGTCAGGCCGGAGGCCAGATCGTGGCCCATGCCGTCGAGGATCATGGTGTGCAGCACGTGCTTGACCACCGCGTGGTCGAAGGCGTCGCCGCCGACGTCATACGCCGGCTCCAGCACCGCGGTCGACACGCACTGCTTGCTCCCAATGGTGCGGGGCGGCAGGAACGCCCGCAGCATCTCGGCAGGCAGCTGCATGGTCGCGGTGCGGGTACGAGCGGCGATCCAGTCGCTGTAGGCGCGCTTGGAGGTGACGACCATCGCGAGCAGATCGGCCAGCATCCGGCTGCGGCGCATCCGCGGCCCGTCCAGTGTGGCCGTCCGCACCGCCAGCACCCCCAGCCGCTCCGAACCGTCGACCAACGGCACCCAGACGACCACGCCATCGCCGTTGTCCGTCACCCGCGGGGAGACCGTGCGGTACGCCCAGCCGGCCTGCGAGGCGTCCACCGGCAGCGGTTCCAGGGACTCGTCGAGCGGGACGAGCAGCCATTGCTGCAGGTCGACGAGGTAGATCAACGCTGTTTTCAGGCCGAGGGCCAAGGCGCACCGGTTCGCCAGTGCGGGCAAATCCACCGGGAGGACGACCTGCGCCTCGGTGATCAGCTCTTCCAGCAGAGACTCGTCGACGGCGGCGCCGGGATCGGCGGGCACCTGTGATGGGTCCGGCACAGGGACCACCCCTTCCGCACCCAGTCTCACACCGATCACAGCACCTCTCACCTCAGCGCCGCCGGCTCCCACCGCCCTCGCCACCCCCGAGCAGCAGGCAGTCAGCCGACGTCCGACTCCTGAGGTCCACGTCCTCGGCCTGGACGACATGGTCCTGGTGGCTGTGCGGTGTGCCCGCCGCGCCGCTGCTCCCCGCGCGTGCGGGAATGGCCTCGCCTTCGAACGCACACGATGGTCTGGTCGAAAATGGCTCCTGCGCCAGTGGGGACGGTCCCGACCGGAGGACCGATCGCCCACCTTGCTGCCGCTGCTCCCCACACGTTGATCACCTGTCGGTGGTCCGGCCCCGCCCGTCCACACCTGGCAGCAGCGGGGCGATCCGTCCCCACGCCGGATCCGCCAGCTCACCTCGACTCACCACAAAGGGCGCAGACTGGGCACCGGCCTGCTCCTTCGTCGACCGCGCCCATGCCGTGCTCGGCACCCAGGGGGCGCCCTGCCGGCACGCCTGTTCACGCCGCTGGCGCTGTTCGACAGTGGGGCCCAGCTCTCCAAGACGCTCATACGCACCGCTGGCGGTCCCACCGCGTTCCCCGGCACCCCGGCACCCCGGCACCCCGGCACCCCGGCATGGATGCTCCACGCCACCAGCTGGCCGGGAACCACCGAGCAATACGCCCACATCCTCACGAGCTTGCTGGGCCACCTCCTGGCCCACCCTGACCGCTTCGCCCGCCCCTTCACCACCACCGAGCTGCTCCACCTCGTATCCGCCCCGAACCCCCGTACGACGGAGTAGCCCCTGATCCGTTGTCAGTGGGATTCCGCGGGAGCAGGGGGCTCCTCGGAGCGTTCGAGTACCAGACCGTGACATCCATGGGCAGCCGGGCCGGCAAGGCCTCAACGTAGACCGGGTGCGTGGTTCGGGTGCTTGAGCTGGTGGTGGTCGGGCGGGTGCCGAGAGGACACCTCCTCACAGACCGTGCCCGCAGAGGTGGGGATCGCCTTCTGTCGTGACCTGTTCCGCCGGTTCACCGTGCAAGCGATCATCGTCGAGAACGGCGACCCGCCCCCGACATCGCCCAGCAAGCACAGCTGTACATGTTCAGCCGGGACCTCACGTCGGCCGACTGCGCACCGCCGCCATTGCCGCGAGCCGTCTGCCAGCCGAAGCACCGCCGGCGGCTACCGGGCGGTCTACGTGTTGATCGCTTGTGCCTGGGAGACCTCAGGGGCGGCGGTTGCCGCACGGGACGGCTGCTTCCCCGCACCGCTCTCAGCCGGTGCGTCCTCTCGGCCATGCGGCCACGAGTGCACGGCCCGGAGCCCGACACCCCGCAGGCCACGCCCGTTGAAAGCCACTTTCCGGGCAGCCGCACCCCGCAGTGCCTGCCGGCATCACGGCCATCCGGCGGTGTGCGGCTTACGCATCGCCGACGGGCCGGGGGGTGTCGTGGTCCGGGAAGAGGGTGGCGGCGACGTGGTGGGTGTCGGCGTATTCGATGACGGAGGTGATCTTGCCGTCGCGGACGGTGAAGATGCCGAGGCAGCGGTTGTCGTAGATACTGCCGTGCATGGTCGTGGCCTTGGAGGTCCATTCGGCGACCACGCGGTCGCCCTCGGCGAGGGTGCTGACCAGAGCTATTTCCAGGCTGCCGGGGACGAAGGCGGGCCCCATGCCGCCGAGGAAGTCGTTGATGATCGCGTCGCGGCCGTGCCACACCTTGGAGACCGGCAGGCTGCCGGGGTAGTGCCAGGTCGCGTCCTCGGCGAAGCTGTCGTGGATCACGTCGACGTCGCCGTCGCGCACGGCCTCGACGTAGCGGATGACGACGGTCCGGGGGGTGGGGGTGCTGCTCATGGTCGTGCTCCTTGGTGTGGTCTGCGAGGTTTCCGGTCGGGGGACGGGTTCAGGACAGGGCGAGGACGGCTTTCCCGCGGATGCGGCGGTCGCGCAGGTCGGTCAAGGTTGTCGCGGTGGCGGCCCGGTCCGTGACGCGGCCGATCTCCGGGTGCGGACGGCCCTCGTCGGTCAGCCGGACCAGCGCCGCCAGGTCGTCGTCGAGGCGGGAGTCCGCGTCGAGGTAGAACACGACCGGCTCGGCGGGATCTCCTGTCGGTAACAGGGCCTTCATCGTGGTTCCCCTCCTCGTCGGCCTCAGGGGCCCTCCCCCGGTGCGGCGCCTGGTGCGGCGTCGAGGACCATCTGACCGGGTAGCGGGGTGGCCCAGCCAACAACGAAGTCGCCCGGGCGACAACGTGCGGTTGTCGCATAAGGTCAGCGGCATGGATCTCGACCTCGCCCTGGTCCGCACGTTCACCACGACCGCCAGGACACTGCATTTCGGACGCGCGGCCGAAGAGCTGAACACCAGTCAGCAGGCGCTGTCCAAGCGCATCGCACGGCTGGAGGAGCTGGTGGCGGCTCGGCTGTTCGAGCGCGAGGGCGGCGTCCGGCTGACCGAGGCGGGCGAACGGTTCCTGCCGGCCGCGCATGAGGCGCTGGCGGCGGGCGAGCGCGCGATCGCGGCCGTGGGCGGCGCCGGTTCAGTCGTACGGATCGACACCTGGGGGCATCTCTACGCGCCGATGCGCACCGTCGCCCAGGCTGTGCAGGCGCTCAGGCCTGTGCAGCTGGAGCCCGGCCCAGGACGCGACTGGCCCTCGGTCGCCCAGGCGTTGCTGCGCGGCGAGAGCGACCTGGGCTTCGGCCGGGTGCACCCGCTACCCGACGGCCGCGATGCAGGCCTCACTCAGCGGCTGGTGCGGCTGGAACCCGTCGACGCGCTGGTCGGCCCGTCCCATCCGCTGGCCGGCGCGAACGCGCTGCGCCCGGCCGACCTGCGCGGCAGCACCCTGTGGTGCCCGGCCGAACTGAGCCGCCTGGACTTTCTCCGCCGCTTCGCCGACCACTTCGCCCTCACCCGACGCCAGGACGGCCCCAACCTGGGCCTGGAGCACCTCGTCCAGCACCTCCGTAGTGACGCCGGGTGCTTCACCCTCTTCCCCGCCGACGCGCCGCTGCCCGACCACGCGGGCCTGCGCGCCATCCCGCTCGTCGAACCGACCCCGCTCTACGCCTGGTCGCTGGCCTGGCGCGAGTCCGCCCGCCATCCGCAGCTCGACACCCTGCTGCGCGGCTTCACCGAAACCGGCCGCTCCCGGCGCTGGCTCGACTACGCCCCCCAGCGCGACTGGCTCCCGGACACCGACCATGCGAGCCTCGCGGTTGGCTGAGGTCGGGTGTCGGGTCGCCGACGTGTCCTGGTCCAGCCTGCTCAGCCACGCCGGCCACGCCGGTGTGGCCGGCGTGGCCGGCTTGGCCGGGCCAAGCGCCTCTGTGGAGCACATCGAGCCCCCGATCGCCCCGTCCATCGGCCTGGGCAGGCTGGTGCGCACTGCGGTCACCTCGGAGTGCCACCTCCGTCGGATGTTCCTGCCGGAGCCTCGCTAGGGTTCGGTCGTATGACCGACCGCGTTCTGGAACTCCTGCGCACCCGCCCCGATCTGGCCGAACTGGCCGCGTTTCCGTTCGACTTCGATGTGAGCCGGGCCTACCACGTCGAGGAGGTGCACCTGGCGTCCGGTGCGTCGTTGGCGCCGATCGCCGGTGACGACACCGGCGGCACGTACTTCCTGTGCGGGGGAACGGCCGTGCTCCACGCATCCTCCGAGGGAGACGCCGTGCTTCTCGCCGAAAGTGTCGGTGAGGCGCTCGAAATGCTCGTCCGGCTGCCCGGGTGGTGCGACAACATCTCCGCCGATCTGGACGAGGCGGAACTGCTTGCCGGAATCCGTGCGGCAGACGACGAAGCGCGGGAGGAGTTCGCCCCCGAACTGGACGCGCAGCGAGCGGCGTTGATCAGGGGTCTGGGTCTGCCGGACCGGCCGCTGGTCGAACTCGTCGCCATGTCGGAGTCGGCCGCCCGGCGCACCGAGCCGGACTACGTCCTGCTCAACTCCCGTGAGCTCTGCGCGTACCGGCTGGACGAGTCCCTCCAACAGCCCCTGCGCGACGTCGTCCTCGGCCCGGGGCAGGAGGTGCTGGAGCGGGTGCGCTCGGGTGACCTCGGCGCGCGGGAGGAGGCGGCTGCGGATCCGGTGCTGCGGGCGGGGGTACTGCGGGCCGCGCAGTACGACCGCCGTGCTGACGATCTGCCCCATCTGCGCTTCCTGCTGGAGTGCGAGAGCGCCGCACGGACCGAGCGGTTCGAGGAGCGGTGGCTGGCCGCGGTGCTGGTGGCGTTGCACGGGCAGGACGAGGACGTTCCGTTGCTGCGGTCGGCCACTGCCGGGCAGGTCTCCGACGGCGCCGGAGCCCTGGAGTGGGCCCGCGCCGAGGAGGTGAAGCGGTACGGGCGGGATGTGACGGCGGAGAGCGAGTTCACCTGGATCGAGCTTGCCCACCGGCAGGGTCGCATCGAGCACGCCCGGGTCGCGCTCATCCGTCTGCTGGACGACACCGGCCCGCACGTGGACAGACTCCGGGAGCTGAGCCGCGCGCTGGAGCGCATCGGCGACCACGCGCAGGCGGCCCGCGCCCAGTTCAACCTCCTCTCGCTTCAGGACACGGCATGGGACCGGGCCTCGGAGGCGCACGTCCTCGCCCGCCTGGAGCGCCGCAAGGGCGACCTTGAGGCAGCGGGGCGGGCGCTGGAGCGGGCACGGGCGGCGGTCGGTGCCGATGGCACCACTCCGGACGGAACGGTCTCCCAGTGGCACCGCCGGGGGCTCGGCCGACTGATCACGGAGCAGCATTTGGAGCTGACGCTCGCCGCGGTCGGGGTGGGTGACGCGGAACTCGCGCGTGCCACGATGGTGCACGGCAGGCTTCTGCTGGACACGATCGGCAAGGAGTCGGCGAAGGCGCTCAGTCAGCTGTCCACGCGGGCGAAATGGGCGGTCGCCGGGCTTCGCCCGCCCGGCGCCTGACACCTGCGAACCGCCACGGCGGAGAGGCGGCATGCGGCCGTATCCGGGTGGCCGGATACGCCTCCGCGAGCGGCCTGCTCAGTCTGGGTGTTGGCACGAACGCGGGCGGTGAACGCATCGGTGAGGTCCTCAGCGACGTAGCTGTTGGCGGTGTCGGCGTTGTCGAACGCGCGCCGGGGGCTATCCGGGGATGGTGCCGAGGGCGACGCCGGCCAGATCACAGCTTGCGTCCCACAACCGCGCCGCGACGGAGGTGTCGGTGAGGTGGGTCCACACCGGTTGGCTTCGGGGCTCGCCGCGCAGGCCGAAGACGCGCGGTCCCCATAGTTGGCCTCCACGCACGGCCGGGTCGAGCACCGCCCGGACCGCTGGCCATGCGCCGGCGTGCTTGCCCTGGACAAGGAGGGCCGCGGGTGCCGCGCCCAGCCGTGCGCCGGTCGTTCGCACATGGACCGGCGGCCGTGACGGGGTGAGGGAGTCCAGCGCGCCACCGGGATGGACCACCACGCTCGCCACAGTGCTGCCGGCAGCGCGCAGGCGGCGGTCGAGTTCGACGCCGAAGTACATCTGTGCCAACTTGGAGCGTCCGTAGGTGCGCTTGGGCTGGTAGTCCTTCCGGGACTCCAGGTCGTCCAGGTCGAGCCGCTCGGACCTGGCCGCGAAGCTGCCCATGGTCACAATGCGGGCCGTCGGCGCAGCCGACAGCAGCGGCATCAGCCACTGGGTCAACGCGAAGTGCCCAAGGTGATTCGTGCCGAACATGAGTTCGTGGCCGTCCCCGGTCTCCTTGCGCGGCGGGGCGTCAAGCGCGACGCCAGCGTTGTGGACCACCGCATCGAGGCAGTCCATCTCCAGTGATTCCACCGCTGTTTCGAGCGACGAGAGATCGGCGAGGTCCAGCCGTACGGCCCGCACCCTCGCGCCAGGGACACGCGCACGGATCGAGGCCATGGCGACCTCGGCCTTCGCGGGATTCCGGCTACCGAGCACGACGGTGGCTCCGGTTGTCGACAACTGCTCCGCGACGAAGTATCCGATGCCGGCGTTGCCGCCGGTGACCAGGAAGACGCTGTCATCGGCACGACGTGGCCGTTGGACGTCCCAGGGCAGGGTGGAGGACGTGGACGACATGGCGACGGGGCTCCCCTACTGGTGAAGGCGGCTGCGGCTGCTCCGCTGGGCAACTCGACGCCCACGGTTCCGGCCGCCACCTACATATCGCCTATGGATCACCGACAGTCCCGCCGGACAGCCGACATCCCGCCGACGCGGTTCCGGCCCGGTGCCGGCCCGTTGCCGCAACGTGCTGCTGAGCGTCACATTGGCCAACCCGAGCACTCAATGGCCAACTGGGGCGCTCAGTCACACGAGGCTGAACGCCAAGCTCAGGCTCGCGCTGCGGGTCGGGTTTGATGGCGGGTCGCAGCAGATTCAGCCAGTGCCGGGTCTCCACCTCCTGCCGGCGTCGCTCCCGCCCCTCGTCGCGACCTCGGCGAGCTGGGCGGCCTGGGCCGTCGTGTGGTGGCGCTGGAGCTCGGCCGGGCCGGCCTCGTCCCACGCAGTGACCTGGTGGCTGACCGGCACGCCCGAGCACTTGCGGTAACCATGCTGGTTCCGCTGGGAGTTGATCAGCTACCAGCGGCGCCACGCGGCGAGTCGGCCCACGTCGGCGGCCTGGAGTGGATGGGAGCGGCGGTCCGGGAGACCGGAGCGTGCGGAGACCGCGCACGACAGGTAGGGGCGTCCCTCGCCCCGACCCGGCTGTCAGTCACGGTAGCTAACGTGCTCTCATGAGTTCTTCCCTGAGTGTGTACATGCTCGACCCCAAGGCCACGCGATCCCTTGTCGGCTCGCGCGACGAGCAACTGCTCCAGGCCATCCGCGACAACTTCGGTGACGACCTGGAATCCGACGACAGCTGGTTCTCGTCGGAGATCGCGAACGGCGCCCCCACCTCGTACGAGGCACTGCACGCGGTGGTGCACGGCGGGCCCTTCCGGGAGGGCCAGTACGCCTTCCAGTACGGCTACGCCTACAAACGCCTGTGCTCCCTGACCGGGTCCTTCCTCGACAACTCCTCCTTCTGCCCATTCCGGGGCGACTGGCTGGAGGCGGTCGACGAAGGGCTGCGAGCGCTGCGGATCACCGCGATATCGGTGGCGGAGTTCGGCTACTACAACGGCATACCCGCCTCCATCCCGCACTACGACCTGCCGCGCTGCGGCGAGTGGACGCACGAGCAGTGCCTGGAGGCGCACGAGCAGTTCGAGCAGACCGAGAAGGACACGGCCCCGCAGCTGGAACCCGCGGTGGTCGAAGCCGTCAGGGACGTCGCAGGCTGGCTTCGCCACGCGGCGGCACGCCCCGGTTTCGGCATCGTGGGCTTCGTTTCCTAAGGCCGTGTCCTATGCAGGTGAATCGGTCGTCGAGTGCACGCGCCGGCTGGTGGCTCGCGAGTGCGAAGGTCCGCGCTTGGCCATGGCCGTGGGCGCGAACCAGAGCGTGCTTGTCACCGCCCTCGGCTTGAGCCGAGGGAACGATGCCGGCCTTCGTCACCCCCGTCGACGAAGGCCGGGTCGTGTCGGCGTGCGCAGTGCCGGCCGGAAGGCCCATCCCCAGAACGGCCACGGTGGCAACAGCTGTGGCAGTACCTCAGAACTGCAAGGAACCCCCCAGCCCGTCACCTGTTCGGCATCACATTCACCGAACTCCCCTACGCCTCAAGGGTCCCGGAATCCCACCGGAAAGTCGTTAGCACTCAGTTGGGACGTCACTTGGCACACAGTCCGCTTCGAGGATCAAGCGCTGGCACCGGTAGTCCCTGGGAGGGATGCCGTAGGCGCTACGGAAGGCCCTTGTGAAGACAGCCGCACGAGGAAAACCCCAACGGGCCGCGATGGCATGGATGGGGACGGCGTCCAACGCCGGGTCGGCGAGATCGCCGCGGGCGGCGTCCAGGCGTCGGCGACGGATCCAAGCAGCGACTGTCGCCTCCTCGCCCGCTGCCACGAACGCCGCGCTACCGTCATTGACACCCAGTAGATCTCCTGGCCGTCGCACACGCTTCAGAAGCACAACAGGTTCTCTATTCGTACTGGCCCCCCCCCGGCGGCAGCGGCGGCTCCAAGGGTTCGTCCAGGGGGACGCCCGACCAGTCGAGTCGGAACGGGCCTTCGTTCAGCTCGGATGGGATCCGGCCCATCAGCTCGAACGTGGCGACCGGCTGCCCGGGGCGATGGACATCCAATTCCAGCTTGACGAAACCGTCGAGGTCCTCGCGGGTCAGGTCGCCGGTTTCGCGCAGTCTCGCTTCGGCGGCGTCCCGTGCGCCGGCGAGTGTTCTGCACACGTGGCCGACGTCGATCCATTCGGAGTTGCTGATCCGCAGCTTCTCGCGCAGCAGGGCGAATGCGTACGTGCGCGGGCTCGTCTCCAGGGCGGGTGGCGGACCGGTCTCGGCCTCAAGGATTTCTAGGCAGGTGTCCACTTGGTCGTCATACGGGTCGCGGCGCAGCGCCTCGCGGTAGGCGGCTACCGCGCCATCGCGATCGCCGAGCCAGGCGAGCGCGTGGCCGAGGTGGATCGGAACGAGCGGATCTTCGGGGTCGGCGTCCAGCGCCGCCCGCGCGGCCTCAGCGGCGCGTTCGGCGACCGGTCGGCTCACGTCGTCCCAGTCGTCTTCCTCCACGCCATTGAGCGGTGGGCCTTCCAGGTCGTAGTCCCAGCCGGAGTTCACCTGATGCTCGACGTCGGTGCAGAGACGCAGCTCGAACGCCTCGATCACAGAACGGCCTATCGCCACCGTCGCGGGATCGGCATGCTCGGCAGAGTCGTAGCAGGCGCGCGCCTCGGCGAGCAGCGCACCGATCTCGTCGGTGCCGTGGTCGTCCCAGAAGCGGTAGGCGCACTGGGCGAGGAGATCGAGGGCGTGTTCCACGTTCATCCGGTGAGATTGGCATATCCGGAACATGCCCGTTCCTCCAAACCCTCATCTCGCCGCCTTTCCGCGCGAGTTCAAAGGCGGTTGTGAGAATCGTGTCACCAGGCCCAAGGGGCGCTCACCGCAGATGAGGAACACGTTCGGCCAGGTACTACGAGCTCGGCATCGACAGTGGGTACGGCTCGCCAAGGACAGCCTGAGGCGACACGCGTGGTGTGCGTGTCGCTTCAGCGAAGCCCGTGCAGTTACCGGGTGTTGGCAGGTGTTTGGGGAGCTTCGATCAAGGTGCGGAGAGTTGGTGGGCGGGTGAGGATACGGTCGAGGACTCTCTGGGCGTCAGCAGACACAGCAGCACCACGGGAAGCCGCTGAGAGCCGCGGGGAGGCACAGGGAGCCGCTGGGTACCACTGGGGTCCGTGGCGGAGCACGTCGTCCCCGCGAATATCTCTGCCTGGGGTTTCACGGGGACGGCGTGCGCAGGGCGCCGTGGCGGTCAGGTCTGGCACTGGGAGGTCGCGGCGCCGGTCCAGTTGCTCCAGGCGCCTCCTGCGGGTTTGACGTGGACGCGGATCTCGACCTTGGCGTTGACGACGAAGCAGACGCGGGTGGTGCTGCCGATTTCGGTGGGGCCGGTGGTGGTGCGGCGGGGGACGAGGGTGCGTCCGTTGCCGATTTTGACCCAGTGGCCGCCGGAGACGACGCGGAAGAAGGCTTCGTAGTCGACGTAGGCGGCGTGGGGGCGGGTGTTGGTCAGGACGACGTGGGCTTTGATCTCGCGGGTGTAGATGCGTCCTTCCTTGCCCTTTTCGGCGCTGATGCAGCCGTTGGCGGCGATGCCCTGGGTGGAGACTGAGCCGCCGCAGGCGATGGCGGCGGCGTGGGCGTTGGTGGCGGGAAGCAGCAGGGCGAGCGCGGTGGCGGTGGTCAGGGCTGCGGTGCGCGTCAGGCGCATGGGGGAGGTCCTTCCGGCGGAGAGAGGTCCCACCTTCCCGCGAAATTTCGTCCCGGGAAAGGGGGTCTTCGAATGGGAAGGCGTCCACGACCACGGTGGCATGCGGCAGCGCGGTGCGTACGGCGGAGCGGAACGTGGCACACAGGTCGATGGCGCCGTAGCGGATCGAAGTGGTCCACCAGGTCGGCTGGGCTGTCAGCCAGGCGGCAACGGCGGCGGCGTTGCGTGCTCGGCAGAGGACCCAGCCCCTCTGGTGGCCGTCGCGGGGAACACCTCGGCCAGAGGCTTCCAGAAGCCGAGCGCGCCGTCGCCGACCGCCAGGACAGGGACGCCCGTCCCGCGCCACTGGCACTGGCAGTCGCACAGCAGGTCGGTCCAAAAGGCAGCCGATCCGCCTGCCCGGGCTTTACGCCGGCGGTTGTTGCGCTGGTCAGCGGGCTGGACGATGGTCGCCTCGATGCCCCGCCGGCACAGATGCACAGGGTGCCTTACGCCTGCGCGATGGCCACCGGACCACGATGACTGCCCGGTCTCGTAGTAGCACCTTCTACCGGCAGTTTCCGCAGAAAGTTGAAGAAGCCAATGCCGTCGGCGGGTTTGTGGTCGTCACAAACGACCTGCCCTATCGAGAGCCGGGGGGACGACGCCTCCGGCTACTCGCCGGTGATGCCGTCGGCAAGCTCCCGGACGACGTCGAGGTGCCCGACATGCCGCGCGTACTCCTGGAGCAAATGGAACAGAACCCAGATCAGCGTTGGCCGCTCCTCCTCGGGCGGGACCCGGCCCCCGAGAGTGGCCATCCGGTCCTCCAGCCGCGCAGCGGCGACGATCGCGCGGGATCGCTCGCACTGGGCGCGGAAGAACGCCGTCACATCCTCGACGGTCTCACCCGCCTCGACACGCCATCTGCCGCCACGGGCTTCCATATCGCCCCACGGCTGTTCCACCTGCTGGCCGGCGAAGCCCCACTGCAACCAGCGCAGCTCTACATAGGCCAGATGCTTCAACATCTCCAGCGGCGCCCAGCCGGATGGCACCCGACTGCGCAGCAGCTCCTCGTCGGTCAAGCCGTCCAGCTTGCGCAGCACGGCGTCACGGTAGAAGTCCAGATAGCCCGCCAACAACTCGGCCGGGCTGGTGAGCGTGACATCGGGCTCCGCTGGGGGCTCGGCTTCAGCAGTCATGGAAGGTGATGTTAAGCGGGGTCCCTCAGGCACGCCACCCGCTCACAGCGAAGCGCCCCGCCCGTCGATTACCCGGTTGGCGATGCGGGCCGAACACGTGCAGCGGCCCCGGCGGGGGGGATGCCCATGCCGGGGCCACATCAGGAAGGTCGGCCTGACGATCGGAGAGATGGCCGCCTGCTACGACCACCGTCCGCCTGCGCAAGGGATCACAGGGGCGGTGCCGACCTCAACAGATCTTGACCTCAACAGCCTTGATCTCAACCACACTTGAGGCTCTAGGGTCGGCCGCATGATCTTCACCGAGAAGGAACGCGAGTACCTCGCCGCCCAGCCACTGGCTCGACTCGCCACCATCGGCCCCGACGGCCGTCCGCAGGTCCGCCCGGTGGGCTTCCAGCTCAAGGACGACGGCACCATCGACATCGGCGGGCCCGCTATGGCCCGCAGCCAGAAGTACCGCAACGCACAGGCCCACCCCGACGTCTCCGTGCTGGTCGACGATCTGGCGCCGGCCAATGACCCGGTCGCGGGCGGGTGGGGGCGCGGGGTCGAGATCAGGGGCCGGGCCGAGGTGCTGACCGTCGACCTGCCGCCCGTATCACCCGACCATTTCAGCCGGGACATCATCCGCGTCCACCCCCGGAGGGTCATCGCCTGGAACCTGGAGACGCGGGGGACCGCCGCCCGCGACGTCGAGTGACGGTGGGCCGAATGCGTGGGCTCAGTCCCGCAGACCGGAAGCGGTCGACGACTGAACGTGTTCGCCCGGACAAGTCCTCAAAGGTCGTCGGCTCGCCCCCGACGGATCCCCCTGCGTCGGCGGGGAACGCGAGGTCTGGCTGACCGTGTCCGCGAGGTGAGTGGTGGGTAAGTGGTGGGTGACCGGTATGCCGCCTGTCACCGTTTGTGTCGTCAGCCATGGATCGTGGCGAGAAGTTGATCGACCCCAGGGGCCGTCCTGTGCTTCCTGAAGTCAGGCGCGAGCCTGCGGATCAGCGCGGCGCCCCGATGCCATCCGCCATGGTGAACACCGACTGGGCTGGTCGGAGACGGAGGCGCGGTCAGTCGCGCAGGACTGCCGGTGGCTGGGCTGCCGCCGGCAGTCGTTGTTCGGGGATCTCCGATTGATGCGTCGCCTGCTCGCGGAGGGCCTCGATGAACGTCGTGACGTGCGAGCCGTCGCGACGGCGGCCGATCGTGGCAACGCCGATGTGCCGGGTCGGAGCCGGCGGCTGGATCGGGACAGCGCGCAGACCCGGCACAGTCGGGACGAGCGCGATGGAAGGGATCAGGGAGATTCCCATTCCCGCGGCGACCAGCGAGCGGGCGAAGAAGTAGTCGGTGGTGGTGCCGCGCACTTCCGGTTCGAAGCCGGCGCGCTCGGCGTAACGGCGCAGGTATGCCTCGGTCTTGAGGCAGCCGAGCACCCAGGGCTCGGCTGCCAGTTCGGCGATGTCGAGTGACTCGCGGTCGGCGAGTCGATGCTCCTTGGGCATGACGACGTGCAGGGGATCTTCCAGGAGTGCGGTCCACTGCGGGCTGGAGCTCGATCCCGGCCCGAGAGGCAGCGGGCCGTCGAAGTGGTAGGCGAGTGCGAGGTCGACGGCGCCTTGGCGGACAAGGGGCAAGGTGTCCTCGGGCTCGCCCTCCCTGACGTGGACCAGGGTGCGGGGATGGGTTGCCATGAGCCGGGTGAGAGCGCCGGGCAGCAGGCGTCTGCCGCCGCTGGTGAAGGTGGCGACGGTGAGCTGTACGCGGCCCGTGCTGAGCCGTTCGACCTGCTGCTTCGCCTGTTCGAGCTCGGCTGCGACGGACTCGGCGGCCCCGACCATGATCTGGCCGGCCTGAGTCAGGGTGACCCCGCGCGTGCTGCGTGCCACCACCTGGGCACCGAGGCTGCGTTCCAAGACCGCCACGTGCTGGGAGACGGCGGAGGGGGTGAGGTGGAGAGCCGCGGCCGCCTTGCTGAAGCTGCCGTGGTCCGCCACCGCCCGCAGGACGCGGAGCCGCTGCACATCGATCAACAGTATTCCTTAAAACGCTTTCAGTAAGCCGCCACTTCTGCTGATGACAGTAGGCGTCCAGGGTGGAGGCATGCAAAGAATCTGCGTCATCGGCGGAAGCCGCTACTTCGGAAAGCTCCTGGTCGAGCGCCTGAAGGCGGCCGGCCATCAGGTCACGGTGCTCAACCGCGGCTCCGCTCGGCCACCCACCGGTGTCGAGCACCTCGTTGTCGATCGCAACGACGAGGCCGCTCTCGTCGCCGCGCTCGGCTCGCGCACCTTCGACGCGGTCGTCGATCAGATCTGCTACACCCCCGTACAGGCCGCGATCGCCGCCCGCGCCTTCGCCGGCCGCACCCGGCGCTACGTCATGACCTCCACGATCGAGGTCTACGACCCGGCGACCGCCGCGCTTCCGGCTGAGCCGGCGGGCGCCCCGGTGCCGGAGAGGAACGTGGACCCGCGCGCCTGGCTGGTGGCCATGGACCTGCCCTGGCACGACGAGGCATACCTGGAGGCGCACTACGCCGAGGGCAAGCGCCAGGCGGAGGCCGTCCTCACCCGGGACGGCAGCTTCGCGTTCGCCTCTGTGCGCAGCGCGCACGTGCTCGGCGGCGGCGGAAAGGAGTTCACCGGCCGACTCTCGCACTACACCGAGCGCATCGCCCGGGGCGACGAGATCGCTGTGCACGCCAAGGCGCTGCCGACGGTGTTCATCCACCACGAGGAGCTGGCGGACCTGCTGCTGTGGGCGGCCACCGCCACCGACTTCGCCGGTCCGGTCAACGCCTGCTCCGACGGCCTGCTCGACGTGCGCGAGCTGGCCGCGATCGTCGCCGCGCAGACCGGCCGCGAGCCCGTCTACCGAACCGTCGCCGAGGGCGGGACCGCCTCGCCGTTCTCCTTCGACCGCCACTACGCCATGAGCAACACCCGTGCGAAACAGCTGGGCTTCGCCTTCTCCCGTACTGCCGACTGGCTGCCCGGCGCCGTCGCCGAAGCCCTCACCGCATCCGCCGCCCCGACCGCCCCGACCGCCTGAGGAAAGCGAACCGCCATGCAGTACCGCACCATCGCCGACACCACCGTCAGCGCCATCGGCCTGGGCGCCATGCCGCTGTCCATCGAGGACCGCCCGGACGAGACGCGGGCCATCGCCACCGTCCACGCCGCCCTCGACGCCGGCGTCACGCTCATCGACACCGCCGACAGCTACCACTGGCACGCTGACGAGGTGGGCCACAACGAGCTCCTGCTCGCCCGCGCCCTGGCCCGCTACGGCGGCGACACCTCCGGCGTCCTGATCGCGACCAAGGGCGGCCGCGGCCGGCCCGGAGACGGCAGCTGGACGGTCACCGCCACCCCGGAACACCTCAAGTGCGCCGCCGAAGCCTCCGCCAGGCGACTGGGAGGCGAGGCCGTCGGCCTGTACCAGCTGCACAAGCCGGACCCGGCCGTGCCCTGGGCGGAGTCCGTCGGCGCTCTGCGCGACCTGCTCGACGTCGGCACGATCCGCGCCGCCGGCATCTCGAACGTGACCACCAGCCAGATCCGCCAGGCGCATCAGATCCTCGGCGACGGACTCGTCTCGGTACAAAACCGGTACTCGCCCGCCGTCCGGGACAGCGAGCCCGAGCTACGGCTGAGCACACAGCTGGGCCTGGCGTTCCTGCCCTGGAGCCCCCTCGGCGGCATCTCCCGCAGTTCCCTCGACGGCCCCTCCGGCCCGACCTCCATCGACACCGCCTTCCACCGCATCGCGGCCGAGCACGGCGTCAGCCCGCAGCAAATCGCCTTGGCCTGGCTGCTGAGCCGCTCCCCCGCGGTGATCCCGGTGCCGGGAGCCAGTCGCCCGACCTCCATCACCGACTCGGCTCAGGCCGCGGAACTCAAGCTGAGCCCGGAGGAGCTGACGCACCTTGAGGACGCGCTGCCGGGCTGAAGCACTCCGGATGTCGACGCCGAGTCCATCGACCGAGGACGGCCGCTCCCACCAGCCAAATCAGCCACGAACCATCTGCTCTCCGGCCGGACGGCACATCCCGGCCATGGCCGAGCCTGGCAGCTGGAACACGCTGGCCACCTGCCCGCGCCCGACCACACCTCCTCGGTGGCGTCCGGGTCGCACAGCTGCCACATCCCGCCTTCCAGGTGTACATGGCCGCGGCCGGCCAGCAGTACGGACTCCGTGCTCAAGCGGGCTCGGCTCGCGCTGAACATGACGCTGGAGGAGGCCGCCCACGCTCTGAACGCGATCACCGGTGGTGCGACGGGCCCGAGCCTGATGAGCGCGTGGGAGTCCGGTCGGCGTCGTACGGGCAAGCGGAACCGGTCCGGTCTGTGCCGGCTGTACCGGGAGCGGCCCGAGGTGTTGTTCGTCCACCAGGAGGGAGCAGCCACCAGCGTGTTGGAGACCTCCGGCTCAGCCGTGGTGGTCAAGGTGCTCACCAGCTAGGCCGACCTGGTCGAGGCCGTGGTCAGCGTTGCCGCCGGGACGCGCGAGCAGCTGGTCGTGACCGGCAGTCGGTCGCGGGAGGAGGCGTACTCGGCGGCGATCGAGACGGCCGTGGCCCAGCACCCGGACCTGGTGCATTACCGCGTGCAGTACGGGCCGCCGCGGCACCGGGCGCTCGCCGATGTGGTGGGGAGAAGCGTGCGCGAGGACCTTGAGCAGGCCACCCGGGCCCGTACGGCGTCCGTGGTCGAGCTGGCCCAGGAGCTGATCCGGCACCCGAGCCGAGCTGGGATCGACGACCACGGCCCTGTCCTGGGCGTGTTGGAGGACTGGCTTGCCGTTCGCCCCCTGCCGCACCGCCGCCTGCACGACGACGCCGGGCACCTGGTGGGTTGCTCGTGGCGATCCCCCGGCCGGCCGGGCCCCTGGCGGACGCTGGACGCGTGCGTGGACACCGCCCCGTACGGCGACGATACCGCCTGGTCCTTCCCGCCTGCCTCCGGTGACATCGTGGAGGCCCTGCGCGAGCTCGCCACCGGCTGCGATAACACCGACGTCAAGTCCAAGCGGGCCTAACTGATCGTTTCCGAATGAGTTCGTTGTGGTGGTTGGTAGTTGAGGGCGGCATCGGGCAGGGTCTGCGGGGTGCCTGACGATCTTGCTCCTGATGATCTGTGGGAGCGGATAGTCCCGCTGCTCCCGGCCCGTCCGCAGCGGCGGCGTCGCTTCCCCGGCAGGCTTCCGGTGGACGACCGCGTTGCCTTGGCCGGCATCGTCTACGTGCTGTGCAAGGGGGTGAGCTGGCGGGACGTCCCGGCCGAGCGGATCGGTTGCAGCGGGGTGACCTGCTGGCGCCGTCTGCGGAACTGGACCGAGGCCGGCGTGTGGCCCCGCCTGCACGAGACGTTGCTGTTTGAACTCCGCAGGTCCGGTCTACTGGAAATGGACGACGCGGCAGTGGACGGCTCGCACGTCAGGGCGCTCAGGGGGGCTCGCACCGGGCCTTCGCCGGTCGATCGGGGCAGGCCGGGCAGCAAGCACCACCTGATCGTCGACCGGCACGGCACACCGCTCGCCGTGTCGCTGACCGGCGGCAACCGACGCGACGTCACCCAGTTGATGCCGCTGCTGGATGCCATTTCCCGTATTCGGGGACTGCCAGGCCGACCACGGCACCGCCCGCGGAGGCTGTTCGCCGATCGCGGCTACGACTTCGACCAGTACACAAGTACAGGCGCCTGATCCGCAAGCGGGGCATCACACCGAAGATCGCCCGCCGCGGCACCCCGCACGGCTCCGGCCCGGGCAAGACCCGTTGGGTGGTAGAGCGCACCTTCGCCTGGCTCCACCAATTCAAACGCCAGCGGATCCGCTACGAGATACGCACCGACCTCCACCAAGGACTCCTCGAACTCGCCTGCACCATCATCTGCTTGAGACGACTACGCATCGCATTCTGAAACATCAGTAGGGCCGTCCTCACCCTGGACAGGCAACGCTGACGTCGCTGATCGGTATGCCTTGGCCATGGCCTGGAAGGAGCGCTTGGGGGCGAGGCTGCCATTGGGCATCAGCTTGCATACCCCGTAGGACGCCATGTCGAGGTCGAAGCGCGGGTCGGCGTGGTGCGGGTACTCGTAGCCGGCGAAGGTGAACCAGAAGGCGGTATCCACGCCTTCCTCGTCGAAGACGGCGAGCATCTCGCGCAGGTAGTGAGCCTGTTCTTCCTCGTCGCGGACGTAATCGCCGTTGATGCGGGGCGGATCGGCGTCGTGATCGACGACATCTACCCAGCCCATGCCGCCGCGCTCGGCTGCGCCCCGGTAGGTGCAGCAGCCGAATTCGGTCGCCGCGAGCGGCTTGCCGTGCCGGAAATACTCGCGCAGGCCCTGACGGAAGGCGTCACTGGCATCGCCGTAGGCGTCCGCACTTACGATGTCGAAGGGCGCCCAATCAACCTGTTCCCACGTTCCGGAAGCGTAGGTGATCTTTCCGCGGAACCGTGAGCGCACCGTCTCTGCGATGTTGGCCAGCAAGGAGTTCAGCCGGGCCGGAACCTCGGCGAGCTCGGCCAATGCCTCGGGGGCGCCGCTGGTCAGGGCTTCGATTCTGGCGAGGCTGTCGTTTCCGGAGAGAATGCCGGCAGCAAACAAGCTCAGCTCGCAGCCGGCGACGAAGACATCCGCTCCCACCTCCTGGGCGCGGTCCGCACAGGAGGCGAAGTAGGGCAGCAGCTCTTCGGCGGACAGTTCGCAAGGGAATGGGGAGAACCAGACCTCAAGCCCGGCATCGGCGGCGTGCCGGGCCGCAAGGGCCAGTCGCCCAGGGTCGCCGCCGGTGATCCGCACGGCATCGCAGTGCAGGTCGTCTGCGATGACGCGGATCTCGCGTCGCACCGCGTCGGCGTCGAAGACGGGCCGCGAACTCTTTCCGCCCGGAGTGAAGCCAGTGTCGTAGGTGATGCCTTTGGCTCGCATGGGATGCTCCTGACAATCGATCGATATCTGTTGCTGCGTCTCACCGGGCGTCGATGGGAATCGGTTCGGCGGACGGATCGCATGGACGACTCGGGTGCGTCTGGAGATCAGCTCGACGGCGACCTTGGCCACGTGCTACCTCGCTTCTCCCTGGGAGACCACCTGACACCCGTGTTCGGCGATCGGAGCCGAACGTTAGGCACGAGCCGAAAGCCAGTCAACGGCGATCTCCTCGGGACCGTGCTGTTTGCGCTGGTCAGCTGCGCAACTGTCGATTGCAATGACAGTGAGGGTCAATGCACGGCGAAGGAGAGGGTGTTGCAACGATCGGCGACCGGTGCACACACTGTGTGCCGAGACAACCGAATCAGAGGAACCGACCCGATGCCAGGACGCAGGCTGACCAGAGCCGACCGGCAACAGATCGCCGCGGGGTTGGCGCAGCGCCTGAGTTACGCCGACATCGCCAGACGCCTGAACCGTCCCGCCTCGACGGTGAGCCGCGAGGTCGCGCGCAACGGCGGACCAGCCCGGTACCGCGCGGAACTGGCGCAGCTCGCGACCACCCACCGAGCCCGGCGCCGGCCACAGCCCCCCGCGCCGGTGCAGCGGACCATCGAGCATCTCGGCCCCGACCCCGACGCAACGGCCGCGTTCGTCACCGACCTCACCACAGCACTTGTCGAAACCGGTCTCCCGCGCACCGCCGCCCGCGTGATGGCCTGCCTGTTCGCCTCCGAGACCGGCAGTCGCACCGCCATCGAGATGGCGCAGCACCTGCAAGTCAGCGCGGCGACCATTTCGCAGGCGGTCCGCCTGCTGGAACGGCAGGATCTGATCCGTCGCGGTCGCGATGACGGTGGCCGCCGCCACCGGTATTTCCTCGACGACAAGGCGGGCTTGCGGACCGTCGCGGCCAGCGTCGCCGCCAACCAGCGGTTCGCCGCCACCGCGCTGCGTGGCGCCGAGCTCTTCGGAGCCGAGACCGCTGCCGGATCCCGGCTCGCCCTGGCAGGCCGATTCCTCGAACGCCTCGGCGACGACCTCATCCGCTCCGCTGAAAAGCACTGGCGTGACATGGTTGGTGACAGGGGCGACGAATACACGCTGACGAGCCACTCGGAGTAGTACGCGGCCTCATTCGCCCTGGCGAATCGACCAGGTATCGAGAGTCCCGGAGCCTGAAGATCGCCCGCCGCGGCACCCCGCACGACTCCGGCCCGGGCAAGACCCGCTGGGTGGTGGAGCGCACCTTCGCCTGGCTCCACCAGTTCAAACACCTCCGCATCCGCTACGAGATGCGCGCCGACCTCCACCCAGGACTCCTCGAACTCGCCTGCTCCATCATCTGCTTGAGACGACTACGCATCGCATTCTGAAACGATCCGTAAGGCCTTTGCGAAAGTGGATTTTGACGCTCTGTGCCGTTACCTGGGAGGTAATGGCACCGATCTGTGGACGCCCGCGAGAATGCTGATCTCGCCGCGTCAGGCGGACGCGGATGTCGGATCGGAGTGATGAGTCGTGACCATAGCTGCACCCGCAACCACCCGCGCCGTCGTGGAGGAGCTGTTGCGCCGGATCGGCGAGGGCGATCCCGAGCGCATCGCTGAGATCTATGCCGAGCGGGGCGACTGGAAGCTGGACTGGCCGGAGGCCGAGCACGGTCGGACCGCTACCCCATGGATCCGTCACCGCTCCACCCGAGGCGATGCCGCAGCCCACTACCGTGAGCTCGCCGAGCACCATGTGCCTGGGCAGGCAGCGACCGAAATCGAGCGCATCCTCGTCGACGGCCGCGATGCGGTCGTGCTCGGCGAGATCCGTCAAACCGCCCGGTCCACCCGACGTGCTTATCGCGCTCGGTTCGCTCTGCACCTCACCGTCGAAGACGGCCTTGTCACCCGGCACCATGTCTACGAAGACAGCCTTGCCGTAGCCCAGGCATTCGACACGAAGGGACCGACTGAGGCTGACTGAGGCCTCCGTGAACTCAACGGTCACAGCTACTCGTTGATGGCTGCGACCAGTACGGTCGGTTCGTAGCGGACGGGTAGTGTGATGCCCCTGCGGATGTCAACTGTCCGCTGTGAGTGGTGTGTTGTTCCCGTCCGGGGCGATGGCCTGGTAGATCTCCCGGGCGACGTAGAGTGTGAGGCATCGGATGACTCACGACGTGTCTTGCCTTCGGTGACGCGTCGTTCCAGGTAGCTGCGGGTACGCGGGTACGGCTGTCCCAGCGCAGCCCTCAGCCCTCAGCCCTCAGCCCAGGCTTCCTCCTCCGCGCGTGCCGTGTCGTAGGCCCGGCGGGCAGTGGTGACCTGGGGCAGGTGGGCGTCGGACCAGTTGGCGATGGCGTCGAAGACGGGCACGAGGGTGCGGCCCAGCTCACTGATGGCGTACTCGACCCTCGGCGGGATCTCGGCATGGTAGGTGCGGGTGATCAGGCCGTCCCGTTCCAGCTGGCGCAGGCGCTGGGTGAGCACCTTCGGTGTGATCGTCGGCAGAAGCCGTTGCAGTTCGTTGAAGCGCGAGCGGCCGTGGTGTTCGAGAGTCCACAGGATCGGGGTGGTCCAGCGGCTGAACACCAACTCCACCACAGGGTTGATCGGGCACGCCTGCTGCGCCGGATCGGTCACGGCACCTTTCCTTCCGCTCTCGCCCGCACCCCCGTACTCAGCGGCCAGGGGCACTTTCCTGGAGGAAACCACTATCCGGAGGATACTAGCTTGGTGGTGTCAGCGAGCGGGGCGGCAGTCAGCCGGACCGCTCGGCGATCAACCGACTGCTCGTCCTACCGACGGGCCGTCCGCACCACCGAAAGAGGCACCACCATGACGTTCCCCGCGCTGCCCGAGCGTGCGGGAGACCGGCCCGAGACCGGGCCCGAGGTCCCGCACCTACAGCTCACCCAGCCCAGCCCGCCGCAGATCAAGGAGACACTGCGGCGGTGGCTGGCCACCGCGCTTCCTGGCACCGTCTCGGGCCGTAGCGAGATTTCCGTTCCCAGTACCTGGGCGGTGTTCCTCAGCGAGGTCGCCCCCGCCGATGGCGCCCGACTGTTCCTGCCGCGCGGGGACGCGGAGTTCGTGCACCTGCACGCCGACGGCAGCCTGCACCTGGCCCTGGACCCGGCCGACCACGCCGCGTTCCTGGCCTCCGGATGGGGTGAGAAGCACCCGCTCTACGACCGTGGCGCCAATGTCGTCATGTTCTACGCCCCGCGCGACGAGGCCGAGCTGGAGGCGGCCAAGAAGGTCATCGCCGCGTCCTACCGGTACGCCACCGGTCACGCACCGGCCGCCGGGCCCGCCGCGGCCTGACCGCTCTCCCCACCGGGCTGCGACGCCTACGCGCGCAGCATGGCGACCCCGCGGCCCGGTCCCTCCGCAACACCTGGGACGCGCCGGTCGTCCACCGTGACCTGGCCGCCTCGCCCGTACCCCACCTGTCCGCGGCAGGCATAGCCGCCTGGGGCACCGACCCCGCCCGGCACAGTGCGGAACAAGCAGCGGCCGCAGCCGTTCAGGACGAACTCATCGATCAGTTCCTCGGGGCGAGTGCCTACCTGTTCGCGGTGCCGATGTACAACCTCACGATGCCTTCGGTTTTCAAGGCATGGCTGGACCAGGTCATCGTCAAGGGCCGCAGCTTCGGCTTGCCCGACGGGCCTCCGGCGTCCGGTCGTCCGGCCCTGGTGGTCTCGGCACGCGGCGGCGGTTGCGGCCCCGGCACTCCCAACCACGGCAAGGACTTCGTCGTGCCCGCGCTGGAGACGATCCTGCACGACCTGCTCGGCCTCGAAGTCACCTCGTTCACACCCGAGTTGACCATGGCGCCCGTCGTTCCGGCACTGGCCCACCTGGTCCCCATCCACAAGGCGTCCTTGACCGACGCGCACCAGCAGGCCCGCCGGCGGGCCGAGAAGTTCCGCGATCAGATCGCTGTCTGACCCGTTCCGGGACCCGCCACCACGCCCTCGCACACAGCACTCACACCCCACGGAGGAATTCCATGCCCAAGATCACCACTGGAAAGGTCCTGCTGACCCTCACCTCACTGGTCACCCTGACCGGCGCCTACATCGCAGACTGGAACAAGACCCACATCTACAACCCCAACTGGCCGCCGCACGCCAAGTTCCACAACGCCCAGACCATGAGCATGGGCGCCGCACTCGGCCTGATCGGCCTGTACCTGCTATGGGTGCACCGAGGCGCCTGGACGCGCTCACTGGTCCAGGTCATCGTCGTGGCCGAGTCGCTGTACTGGATCACTCAGCTGTCGGCGATTCTCTACCCCGGCACCGCCCTCGTCGACGGCGACTGGGTTCCGCCCATCCAGCCGGCCCTCGCCACAACCATGCTGGCCCTCAACGCACTCGCGTACTGCTTCGAGCACCGACGGCTGAAGCGCCACATCGCGTAGATGATTGAGTCCGGTGTCTGTGCCGGCCGCGACCATGGCGAAGGGCGTCCGTTGGCCTGAGTGTGACTTCCGGCCTGGACGCCCTTCTGGCGGCGCGGTGATCGACCGCGAACGCGCACTGCCGCGCCAGATCAGCGGTGACCTCACCGACACCGAGGTCGACGCCCCGGAAACGGGTCCTCTGGGCGTGAAGCGCACACGGAGCGTGATCGACTACAGAAACTGATCCAGAACCGTCGTGCTGCGCCACCACCGCGGTGCGCGGTGGCGCCACGCCCCAGGCGACCTGTGCGGTGAGAGTCGCGGGTTCAGGTGCCTCCATGTACCGCTGCGACTTCGTGAACTCGTCGTCGGGTCATGCGACTTCGGATTTCCCTCAGAGGACAGGAGAACATACAGGGTTGGCATATCGGCTTGGTGCGCTGGTGAACACGGCGATGTCTGTGCCGAAGCAGACGATGATGTCGCCACCCTCCGCTACGGCTACGGCTGTTACGTAGGCGGGGACGTGTAGGGCAGGGCCGATTTGCCGACGGGTGGTGAGGTCCCACACCTGCACCGTGCGGTAGCTGGCGGTGACGGCAACGGGGTGGCCCTTGACGGTTGCTGCCGTGACAATCTGCACCCCGGTGGCAGAAGGCAGTTCGCCAATCTGCTGGCGGGTGGTCACATCCCACAGCTTCACCGGCTCGTCGACGTCATTGCCGCTGGTGAGCGCCATCGGTTGTCCGCCGACCACAGCGGTGGCGATCTGCTGCACGTTCTTGCCGTGGCGCCCGGTGGGGTGGGCGCAGGATTGCCGATTGGTGGCCAGGTCCCTGACCCGGATGGAGCCGTTCCAGGAACCTGCCACGGAAACGGGTGTTCCGTCGATGGAGGCGGTTGCGACGGCGCTTACCCACCGGTGGTGACTGACACCCGGTGCACCGATCTGCCCGCCGGTGGCGAGGTTCCAAACCCGTACGGTCTTGTCGGGGCCGGCGGTCACGGCCAGCGGCCGTCCACTCGCCGAGGTGGTGGCGACCGAGGAGACAGCGGCGGTGTGGCCGGTCAGTGGAGTGCCGAGTTGCTGTCCTGCGGCCGGGTCCCAGACCCGGGCGGTGTGGTCGTCGCTACCGGTCACGACGACCGCGCGGTCGTCGACGGCGGTGCCGGCGAGCGCCCTCACCGGGCCTGTGTGACCGATGAGCGGCTGCCCGAACGGCTCTCCGGAGCCCAGGTCCCACATGCGGACGCTGTGGTCGTCGCTGCCGGTGACCACAATGGGCTGTCCGTCGATCGATACGGTGGTCACCGCTCTCACTTGGCGGCGATGGCCTGTGGCAAGCTCGGCACTTCCCAGACCGAACAGCAGGTCCCACACCCGTACGGTTCCGTCACTGCTGCCGGTCACGGCGACCGGCCGACCGTCGAGAACGGCGATGTCGACCGCCCACACAAAGTCGCTGTGCCCGGCGAAAACGTGGAGTTGTTTTCCGGTGGCGAGGTCCCAAAGTCGCACGGTTGTGTCGTCGCCGCCGGTGACGGCCACCGACCGGCCATCGAGCTCGGTGACGGCAATCGCCTCCACCGCCCGGCGGTGGCCCGTCAACGGTTCACCGATCTGCCGGCTGGTGGCCAAGTCCCACACCCGCACCGCTTCGTCGTAGTGACCTCCGGTAACGGCCACCGGCCGGCCATCGAGCACGGTGGTGGCCAGCGCTGATGCTCCGTCCTTGTGGCTGGTGAACGTCTCACGGATCTGTTCGCCCGTGGACAGATCCGACACCGCTATCTGCCCGAGTGCGCCGCTGGAAACAACGACCGGTCGACCGTCGAGCACCGTAGTGGCAACATTCCCCACCATGCCCAGGTGGCCGGTGAACGGTTCACCGGCCTGGCGTCCCGTCCGCAGATCCCACACTCGCACCGCTCCGTCGAAGCCGCCGGTGACCGCCACCGGTCGACCGTCGAGCGTGGTCGTGGCAACCGCCCGCACCATCGCCTCGTGATCGGTGAACAGGCTGCCGATCTGCTGGCCTGTGGTCAGGTCCCACACTCGTGCCGACTTGTCATTGCTGACGGTGACGGCCACGGACCGGCCGTCGAGCGTTGTGGTGGCCATTGCATAGGCCGCTTTGGAGTGTCCAGTGGCCGGTTCACGGATCTGCTGCCCGGTGGTGAGGTCCCACAGCCGTACCGAGCCCTCCTTGCCGGCGGCGGCAGCCACCGGTCGGCCCTCGAGCATCGAGGTGGCAACCGCATGTACGCCCTGCCGGCGGGCTGGCGGCGGCCCCACCACCGGTGGCATGGAGGCCACTTCCCCTGTGGACCGCCAGTCCCACCGCAGAGCCCAACCATGCATGTCGCCGAACGGCGTTGACGGACCAGAGGACCCGATCTCTGACATGGCGCACACGGTACAGCTGGACTCAGCCTGCACGGCCCCGGGCCGATCCGGCCAACTCCCGGAACTCTCCACACCTGACTCTCCGAACCTGACTCCCCACACCTGACTCCCCACACCTGCTGTCGAGACTCGCGAGCACAGCCACGGTGACTTTTGTCCTGACCGATGCGGTACAGCTGGCTCTGCCCGCCCGCTACGCCGAACGGAAAGATCAGTGGCATCGAAAGCGCACCACGAAGACGGACCAAGGGGCGGACATGAGCGGCACCATCACCCAGCGGCAGACCGAGGTTGCGTCCAGGGAAGTGGTGTAGGGGTTCGACCTGATCCGGGGGTTTGCTCCGGCTTCTGGCTGATGCCCGCATAGATGAACGGCCACCGGCT
>NZ_JBEZIX010000037.1:0-105453 GCF_040651315.1 Streptomyces sp. NPDC048506 | reverse complement strand
TTAATGATCCGGCGCCCCCCGAGATCTACACATCCCACGACACACTCTTTCCCTCCCCGACGCTCTTCCGATCTGGTGGTGACAGCTGCGGTGGCGGCGCCGTACGGCGCCGCCTCTCTCACCTGCCCGGTCCCGGCTTCTCCCGGCCCTCTCCCGGCCTCTCCCGGTCGGGCACGGCTCGATCACATAGACGTCAGATCGGCATCAAGGGCGCCACTCGCTCCTGGCCCATCCGCGCGCGCAGGCCGGCGTCCGTCACATCGAGGCCCGCTTCCCGCGCCAAGCAGAGCAGAGTCGCCAGACCGGCGCCCGTACCCCCACATCCACGCCGCCGACCACGGTGACCACAACACACGGCCCCCACATGAACTCCGCTCCCCCAACACCCACTTGAAGCGGAACCACCGTTCGCTCTTTCTTCACTTGCCGGCTGCGGTCGAGGTCACACTGCTGCTTCTAAGGTTGCGCCGTGCCGCCCCCCTCGCTCGTCACTTCTGTCCGGAGGACAGTCATGACCGTAGTCAAGGCACCCCAGCGCAGGCGTCGTTCCCTCACCGCACTGGCCGGGGCCATGGCCCTCGCCGTCACCTCGATCGGCCTGTGGGCCACGACCGAGTCCACCGCCTCGGCCGTCACCCTGCCGGCGCCCGACCACGTGGTGGTCGTGGTGATGGAGAACCACGCGTACTCCCAGGTGATCGGCAGCTCCAGCGCGCCGTACATCAACAACACCCTCAAGGCGGGTGGCGCCAACCTCACCCAGTCCTTCGCCCTCACCCACCCCAGCGAGCCGAACTACTACATGCTGTTCTCGGGCTCCAACCAGGGCCGCACCGACGACAGTTGCGTCCCGGTCCAGTCCCTCTCCGCGCCCAACCTCGGCTCCGAGCTGATCGGCGCCGGCAAGACCTGGGCCAGCTACAACGAGGGGCTGCCCAGCCAGGGCTCGACCGTCTGTAGCAGCGGTCAGTACGCGCAGAAGCACAACCCGTGGTTCGGCTTCTCCAACGTGCCGCTCAGCACCGCGAAGACCATGACGCAGTTCCCGACCGACTACTCCACCCTCCCCAAGGTCTCCTTCGTCGTGCCGAACCTGTGCAACGACATGCACGACTGCTCGGTCTCGACCGGCGACTCCTGGATCCAGAACCACCTGGGCGCGTATGCGACGTGGGCGCAGACCCACAACAGCATGCTGGTCGTCACCTTCGACGAGGACAACAAGCAGTCGGGCAACCGCATTCCCACCGTCTTCTACGGAGCGCACGTCGCCCCGGGCAGCTCCAGCGGCACCACCTACAACCACTACAACGTCCTCCGCACCCTGGAGGACCTGGCCGGTCTGACCACGCACGCCGGCAACGCCGCCTCCGCCTCCGACATCGACGGCATCTGGAACTGAGGCCCGTGTACCTCACGGACTCCCGCAGCACCACGCCGACCGTCGTCCCGGACACCCGTCCGGGGCGGCGGCCCGCCGTCCCCGGCACGGTCCTGGCTCTCGGTGCGGTCAGCCTGATCACCGACATCTCCTCGGAGATGGTCACCGCCGTCCTCCCGCTCTACGTGGTCGCGGCCCTCGGCCTGTCGCCGCTCGGCTTCGGCCTGCTGGACGGCATCAACAACGGCGTCGGCGCGCTGGTCCGGCTGGCCGGCGGCCACCTGGCGGACCGGGGCGGCCGGCGGCACAAGGTGGTGGCGGGGCTCGGATACGGGCTCTCCGCCCTGTGCAAGCCGCTGTTCCTGCTCGCCCACGGCCTTCCCATGATCAGCGCCGTACTCGCCGCCGACCGCACCGGCAAGGGCCTGCGCACCGCGCCCCGGGACGCGATGATCTCGCTGGCCACCCGGCCCGAACACCGCGGCAGGGCGTTCGGCGTGCACCGCGCCATGGACACCACCGGCGCCCTGCTCGGCCCGCTGGTGGCCTTCGCCGTGCTCCGGGCGGCGGTCGACGGCTACGACGCGGTCTTCGCGGTCAGCGGCTGCGTCGCCGTACTCGGCGTCCTCGTCCTGGTGCTCTTCGTGCCCCGGAGGATCACCCCGGAGACCCCTCCGACCTCGACAAACACCGCTAACACAGCCAACACAGCCAACACGGGGAACACAGGGAATTCGACGGCCACGGCCCGCTCGATCACCGCTGTCGGGGCCACCCCGGCGCCCCGTACCGCATCCGGCCCCACCCTGCGCGAATCGCTCGCTCTGCTCCGCCGGCCCGGGCTGCGCCGGCTCACTCTGTGCGCCGCCCTGCTCGGTCTCACCACCGTCAGCGACTCGTTCCTCTACCTGCTCCTCCAGCGCGAAATGCACGTGCCCGCCCACCTGTTCCCGCTGTTGCCGCTCGGCACGGCCGCCGTCTTCCTGCTGCTCGCCATCCCGCTGGGCGCGTCCGCGGACCGTATCGGCCGCGGTCGGCTCTTCCTGGCGGGCCACGGCGTCCTGCTGCTCGGCTACGGCCTGCTGCTCTCCCCCGTCCACGGCGCCCCGGTCGTGGTCACGGTCGCCGTCCTCGTGCTGCACGGCGCCTTCTACGCGGCGACCGACGGGGTACTCGCGGCCGCCACCGCAGGCGCCGTCCCGGCCGAGCACCAGGGCGCCGGGCAGGCGCTGGTGGGCACCGGCCAGGCGCTGGCGCGCTTCGCCTGTTCACTCGCCTTCGGCGCCGCCTGGAGCCTGTGGGGCGGGCGAAGCGCCCTCGCCGTCACGGCCGCCGCACTGGCGGTCAGCGCGGTCGTGGCCTGGGCCGCCCTCCGATCGACCGGTGAGCCGCCGGCCGGCGAGGCGTCCGCCTGACCGGTGAACTGCCCCCAGGCACACCACCGTTGCCCCTCACCCCGCCCCCCTCGACACACGCACACCGTCGACCCGCGCACACAACGAGGTGCCGAATGACCCGAACCGCCCGCCTCACGATCCTGCTGGTCGCCGTACTGCTGTTGGGAACGGTCGGTGCCGCGGCGGTCCTGCGCGCCGCCGAGCGTTCCGGCGAACGCGACCGGCAACAGGCGGGTGGTCCGCCCGTCCGGACCGGCACGGTCTCGCTCCGCGCGCCCGCCCCCCACCGTCAGCTGCTGGTCCGCAACCTGGCCTGGGGCCCGCACCGCGACGAGATCGCCACCGTGGCCGCAGACCGGCCGAACGGGCCGCGCACCGTGTCCGGCGTCACGTGCCTGCGCTTCCACGCGGCCGCCGGCACCGGCATCTGCCTGCAAGCCGTGCACCACGCGCTGGAGGACACCTACCGGGCCGTCGTCCTCGACTCCCACCTGCGCCCACGCCATCAGTTCCCGGCGGCCGGCATCCCCACCCGCGCCCGTGTCGCGCCCTCCGGCCACCTCGTCGCATGGACGGTGTTCGTCAGCGGCGACTCCTACGCGGGCACCGCGTTCTCCACCCGCACCACCATCGTCGACACCCGCACCTGGGCGATCGACGACAACCTGGAGTCCTTCGCCCTCACCAAGGACGGCCGGCGCTACCGCGCCTCCGACATCAACATCTGGGGCGTCACCTTCGCCGACGACAACCGCTTCTACGCCACCCTCGCGACCGGCGGTCGGACCTACCTCGTCAAGGGGGACGTCGCCGCCCGCACCCTCACCACCCTGCACCGGAACGTCGAATGCCCCTCGCTCTCCCCCGACGGCACCCGGATCGCCTACAAGAAGCGCGTCCCGGGAGCCTCGCCCGACGCCCCGTGGCGGCTGTACGTACTCGACCTGCGCAGCATGACCGAGACCCGCACGGCCGAGCAGCGCAACATCGACGACCAGGCGCTCTGGGCCGACGGCTCCACCCTGGTCTACGCCCTCCCCAGCGACTACGGCTCGGACCTGTGGACCATCCCGGCCGACGGGAGCGGCAGGCCCCGGCGCCTGATGGTCTCCGCCCTCGCTCCGGCGTACCTCGGCACCAGGTGAACGACGCCGACGATTCCCCTGCGAACCTCACCACGACCACGTGCCGCCCGGAACGGGCCGTCGTTGCTCTCCTGGCGAGGGGTTCCAGGGGCGGGCTCGTGCCGACGTGCCCATGTGCCCTCACCGTCTGGGGCCACTCGGCCCATGCGCCTGCTCCCCCGGTCTCGCGATGCTGGAAGCAGGAGAGGAAGGGGTCCGCGGCTTCGACTCCGCGGAGGTGGATCATGAGCGGCTCAGTCGTCGTCGGAGTGGACGGCACCGGGAACAGCGTGCCCGCGGTGCGATGGGGTGCCGCCGAGGCGGCGGGCCGCGACCTGCCTCTTCACCTGCTGCATTCGTTGACCTCACAGCCTCCGAGCGTCCGCGACGCGCACCGGGCCACCGGCAGAGAGCGCTGCGGCGCCGAGGTGCTGAACGCGGCCGAAGCGGCGGCGCGCGCCGCGCATCCGGGAATCGTGGTGACGACCGAGCAGGTCTCCGAGGACGCGGTGGCCGCCTTGACGGAGCGCAGTGGACGGGCGTCGATGCTGGTGCTCGGATCGCGTGGGCACAGCGCCATCAACGGCTTCCTGCTGGGCTCGGTCAGTCTGCATGTGCTCGGAAGCGCACAGTGCCCGGTGGTCACCGTGCGCGAGGACCAGGCGGTCGCGTACGCCGAGCCGGAGGTCGTGGTCGGGGTACGGAACATGGGGCTGGCGGACGAGCCGGTACTGGACTTCGGGTTCACGGCCGCCGACACCCACCACACCGGCCTGCGGGCCGTGCGGGTGCGTCAGCCGGCCGAGCTCGGATACCTCGTACCGGACGCCGCCGACCTCTCCCCCGATGACCCGGAGCTCGTGCTCGGCGAGCGGAAGGCGCTCACCGACGCCTTGCGCACCTGGCGGACGAAGTTCCCCGAAGTCGACGTGATCGAGCACATGGAGAGCGGCAGAGTGGTGCCGGTGCTGCTGGCGGCCTCGTCGCGCGCGGGTCTGCTGGTCATCGGTCGCGGTGTGCGGCGCTCGCCCATGCTCCTCGGCCCCGTTGTCCTCGCCGTCCTGCACCACTCCCCCTGCCCCGTGGCGGTCGTTCCGGGCGCCTGAGCCCACCGTTCGACCGGCGGTACCAGCCTGTTCTCGCCATATCCCGCGGTCCGCAGACAACCAACCGCGCCGTTCCGCCATCTCTGCGGGTGACCAACGACTGGGGGAGACGATGAACTGGTCCAGGCTGATCGGGGCTGCGGCGGCCGGCCTTGTGCTGTGCGGGTGCGCCAGTTCGGCGGGCACGGCGGGAACGACCGGGGCATCGCGGGGCGCGAGCTCGTCCGCGCACGGCGCGCACAAGACCGCGGACGACACCACGCGTACACCTGCCGCCAAGCCCGCCGATCCCCTGTTGACGCTGAGCGGCAATCTCGACGCGCGCCCCGGGCAACGGGTCGACATACGGCTCGACGACGTCCGCTGCGCCCCGGAGGACGACGCGGTGACCGCCGAGTCACCCGCGTTCGGCAAGCCGGTGCGGCTGAAATGGCACGAGGGCGCCTGCGGGGCTCTGACGTCCCTCGCGATGACGGCGAAGCCCGGCTGGTACCCGCTCAAGGTCACCCTCGCCGGCCGCACCGTCGCCCACGACAAAATCCACGTCGTGCGCTCCCAACGCCCGTCGTTCACCCTCACTCTGGCGTCGGAAACGGCCCGGCCCGGGGAACCGTTGTGGCTGAACTTCGACGACCTGTACCCCGGTGAGCGAGGCACCGACTTCACCGTACGATCCGTGGCTCTGCGCCGGCCCGTGCGTCTCGCCCACAGCGAGCAGTACGACTACTACAACCCCCGGGCCTTCGTGGCCAGGTCGGAGCTCCTGCCCGGTCTGGCCGACGGCACCTACACCTTCGAACTGCACGGCCCGCACGGTCACCGCATGGCCGAGAAGCGCCTGACGGTCCGCGCGTCCCGCCCCGGCGACCCCGACTACCGCGGCAAGGCGCACGGCCCCGACCTCTACGCCCCGCCGACCGGCTACGCCGACAGCCCGCACGGGCACGGCTTCACGGTCCGTGCCGGAGGGCAGGTCGCGGTCATGTGGCACGACGTGTATCCGGACCCGGGCGAGGAGACCCGACTGACCGCCAGCTCCCCGGCGTTCACCCACGTACTCCACCTCAGAAGCGACGACAGCAAGGCCGCCGACGGCGACGACCCGCGCTTCGTCAACACCGCCACCGTCCGCCGCGACCTCAAGCCGGGCCGCTACCCCGTGACGGTCGTCGCCCACCACGGCCGTGTGCGGAAGACCAGCTATCTGACGGTGACGGCACGGTAGGTCGTCGGCGGGGGGCGCTGCTCCCCCGCAGCCCCGTGGCACCGCCGCGGCCGTCCACCGGCCCGGCCGGTGGCTCCCGTCTCGCTCGTGTCACTCGTGCGGGACCACGGCCACCGGGCACGTCACATGGTGGATCGCGGCGTGTGCGACGGGTCCGACGCGCGGTGCGAGCAACGGGCGGTGGCGTCTGCGGCCGACCGCCAGGAGTTCGGCCCCGGAGACCGTCTGGATCACGGCTCGGGTCGGGCTCTCCGGCAGCACCGTCAGCTGCACCGGTACGTCGGGGAACCGCGCCCGCCACGGATCCACGGTCTCGCGGAGTTCCCCGTCCGCTTCCTCGGTGATCTCCTCGGCCACATCGGGGTCGACTCCCCAGGGCGCGTAGGCGTGCACGGGGAGGGAGCGTCCGTGCACGGCGTGCAGCGGCAGTCCACGGGTCGCCGCGGCGTCGAAGGCGAAAGCGAGCAGCGGTTCGCAGGGACCGTTCAGGCTGACGCCGACGACGATCCGCGGCTGCTCGGCCGAGGGAACACCCTCCGCGGACGCGGACCGCTGCGGCTTCGCGCACCAACTCCCGCGGACCAGGACGACCGGCCCTTCGGCCCGGCCCACGACGTCGAGACTCACATCGCCGAGCACATAGCTCTCCCATGTGGTGAGCGCCCGCGTCCCGAGCACGACCATGCGGGACTCGTCCGCCGCACGCAGCAAGGCCACATCGGCCTCGGAACCCACCAGGTCCTCGACGACCTGAAGATGAGGATGGCGGTCCCGTACCTCGTCCAGCGCCTGGCGCACGATCCGGCGGGCTCCGGCGTTCTGGTCTCGTTCGGGTGGTGTGTCCGGTGCCTCGGCGGCGAGCAGTATCCACGCGTGGAGGAGCCGCAACACGGCGTTCCGCCGGTCCGCCTCGTCAGCAGCCCACCGTGCGGCCGCCAGACTCTCCACTGATCCGTCGAGCCCCACCGTGATGACTTCTGGCTCCATGGCTGTCCTTCTTCCGGGGCGGAGAGCGCGTGCACCTCCCGGGTCACCGCCGTGGCCGGCCCCTGTCATCAAGCCTGCTGGACGCCCCGCATCCGAGCAAATGATCGTGGCGCGCAGGGCGCCCCGTTCTCCTTCCACGGCCCTCGTTCACGGCCTGATGGTCAGTACCTCGTCCACCGGCCGGCGCGGCGTGAGCGGCCCCTGGGGGCCGTAGCCCAGGCGCAGGATCATCTGGACGTTGCCGGTGCCGTGGAGCGGGTCGCGCAGCAGCCAGCGCAGGTCCGGCCACTCCAGGGCCTGGGTCGCGAAGGAGCTGGCGAGCCCTTCGCGGGTGGCGAGCAGCAGCACGCGTTCCAGGGCCTGTCCGGCGCGCAGCCAGTCGGCGGGGCCGTCACGGGTGGTGCTGAGGGAGGCCAGTTGCGGCCGCTCCTCGAACGCGGCGTAGGCGCGGCCGGCGGGCGAGTGCCGGCCGGCGAAGTCCCGTACGGGGGCCGCGCCCCCGAACTTCGCGGGGCCGAAGGCGTAGTCCGGCACGCCGTCGGCGGGCGATTCGGCGGAGGTGTCGCGGGTCCAGCTCCGCTGTTCGGCCTCCCGGGCGTCGTCCATGCGGTCGTAGCCCTCGGCGTGCACGGTCAGGTCGAGCACGGCCTCGCGGTGCCAGGTGGTCAGGAACGCCAGCCGTGCCCCTTCTCTGGCCGCTGCCTCGACGAGGGCGTCACGGACGGCGTCCGGAATCCGTCGCTCGGCGAAGGGGTAGCGGCTGGTGTGCCGATCGCGCATCACGCGGTAGAGGCCGGAGAGCGACGCGTCCAGGGGCTCGTGCGGGGCGTCGAGGCGCAGCGCGGCCAGCAGGGCGGGAACGTGGGGGTCGGGCAAGAGGGTCGTCGCGGTCCGGATGCCGGCGTGTGCGGCGGCGGCGCGCAGGTTCAACAGGGCCGCGCCGCAACCGAGATGGAGACCTCGGGTGGTGGGGTCGGCCATCGGCATGGCGCGGTCGAGGTCCGCGGAGAGGGTGAAGGTGCGGCTCGCGCGGGAGTAGTCGAAGTGCCACGGCTGGGCGTTGTGCATCGACGGGGCCGTGATGGCATCGGCGACCAGGGCCTTCACGGCGGTGTCGTCGAGGGTGGTGTGGGTGAGCACCGGGGCCTCCCGGGCGGTGTCGGATCGTGCCGGGGCGGGGCACGGACGGTGGATCCACCGGCTCCTTCAGCGTGGGGTCGTCGTCGTGTGTGCAGTCAGGGGCCATAGGGCCCTTGTTGCGGACCGGTCGGCCTTCGGGGACGGCGCCGAGGCCGCCGAAGGGCCCTCCACGCGGCTCGGCGCGAGCGCCGGCGCCGCGTCGTACGGCCCGGATCCGACGCCCGGTCCCTCCGCTCACGAGGTGCCCCCCGGCTCGTCGCACTACCGTGGGTGGTGTGGCCGGGCCGTGGACGCCGGCCGCAGCGGAGGGTGTCGTGGGCGAGGATCCCGACCGGACGGAAGGTGCGCGTCCGCGTCTGGACGCGCTGCCCGACGACCTGCTGGAGCGCCTCCGCAGCGCGGAGCAGGCCACCGACCGGCCGCGTCACCTGCTGCTCGAAGCGGTGCTGTCGGTGGGCTCGGGGCTGAAGCTGTCGCATGTGCTGCGCCGGATCGTCGAGGCCGCCGTCGTGCTCTCCGACGCGGAGTACGGAGCGCTCGGTGTGATCGGCGAGGACGGCCGGCTCAGCCAGTTCCTTCCGGTCGGGGTCACCCAGGAGCAGATCGGGACCATCGGTGCCTTCCCGGCCGGCCACGGAATCCTCGGTGAGCTGATCCGTCACCCCGCTCCGCTGCGGCTGAGCAGGCTCGACGAGCATCCGGCGTCCTACGGATTCCCGCCCCACCACCCGGCGATGCACTCGTTCCTGGGGGTGCCGATCAGGGTGGGGGACGAGGTCTACGGCAATCTCTACCTGACCGAGAAGCGCGGCGGCGGGCAGTTCAGCGCCGAGGACGAGACCCTGCTGTCGACGCTTGCGGTGGCGGCGGGCGTGGCCATCGAGCACGCCCGGCTCTACGAGGAGGCTCGCTACCGCCAGGAGTGGCTGGAGGCCAACAGCGAGATCGTCGCCGGGCTGCTGCCGGGTGCGGACGACACCGACGTGCTCGCGACGATCGTCGAGCACGCGGTGCGCATCCTCTCCGCCGACCTCGGCGTCCTGGCTCTCCCCGTCGAAGGTGACCGCCTGCGCACGGATTTCGCGTCCGGTGTCGACGCCGAGGCGCACCGTGGCCTGGTCCTGCCCCACCGGGGGTCGTTCGCGGGCGCCGCACTCGACGCCCATAGCCCGCTGATCAGCGAGGACATCGAGCACGACCCCAGGGTCACCGCCGGCCCGCCGCGCTGGTGGGGGCTGGGGCCCGCCGTGGCGGTCCCGATGGCCACCGGCGAACGGGTCCGCGGAGTGCTCATCCTGGCCCGACTCCGCGGACGCCGTTCGTTCACCGAGCCGGAGACCGCGCCGCTGCTGACGTTCGCCGGCCAGGCCGCGCTGGCGATGGAACTCGCCGAGCAACGGGCGGCCGCGGAGCAGGTGACGCTGCTCAAGGACCGCGACCGGATCGCCCGCGACCTGCACGACCTGGCGATCCAACGGCTCTTCGCCATCGGCATGACCCTCCAGAGCGCGGTCCGCTTCGTGGACCACCCCGAGGCCAGCGAACGGCTGCTGCGCGCGGTGGACGACCTGGACGAGACCATCAAGATCATCCGGGCCACCATCTTCGGGCTGCGCACGCGCGACGCGGTGCGTGGCAGGCAGGGCCTTCGGGCCCGGACGGTCACCGCGTTGGACGAGGCGTCACGGTCGCTGGGGTGCACACCGTCGCTCCATATGGAGGGTCTCCTGGACACGGACGTACCGGTCGGGCTCGCCGAGCACGTCATGGCGGTCCTGGGGGAAGCGCTGAGCAATGTCGCCCGGCATGCACGCGCCAGCGCGGTGGACGTCTCCCTGGTCGTGCGTGAGCGTCGGATCACCCTGACCGTCGCGGACAACGGAGTGGGGATCCCCGAGCACGGCCGGCGCAGCGGCCTGCTCAACCTGGCCAAACGGGCGGAGAGCGCCGGCGGCGGGATGACCGTCGAGCCCGGACTGCACGGCGGCACCCGGCTGGTGTGGTGGGCGCCGCTTCCGGGGTGACGCCCCGGCGCCGGCCCTCCGAACTGCCGGGCGCCCGGTCCCGCCCGCGGCGACGCAGCTCGACTCCGTCCCCCTACCGTCTCCCCATCGGCTCCCCACCGTCGCTCTATCGGCCCGTCCCTCTATCGGCCCGTCTCCGTTCCGGGCAGCGGGCCGCCCCGTGTGGCGAGAACCGCGGCCTGGATGCGTCGCTCGACGCCGAGTTTGGCCAGCATCCGTGAGATGTGGTTCTTGACGGTCTTCTCGGACAGGTAGAGCCGCGCGCCGATTTGACGGTTCGTCAGCCCCTCGCCGATCAGGCCGAGGATCTCCCGCTCCCGTGGCGACAGTCCGGACAGCGCGTCCTCTTCGGGCTCCGCTTCGCCCTCCTCCTCACCCCGCAGCCGGCGCATCAGCCGTGCCGTGGTCGCCGGGTCGAGCATGGACCGCCCCGAGGCGACCGTACGCACGGCGGCGACCAGATCCGCCCCCTTGATCTCCTTCAGCACATAGCCGGCGGCGCCCGCCATGATCGAGTCGAGCAGCGCGTCGTCGTCGTCGAACGAGGTGAGGATCAGGCAGGCCAACCCGGGCAGGCGCGAGCGCAGCTCACGGCACACGGAGACGCCGTCGCCGTCCGGCAGGCGGACGTCCAGCACCGCGACGTCCGGACGCAGTGCCGGGCCCCGGGCCAGGGCGTGATCGGCCGTCCCGGCGTCGCCCACCACCTCGATGTCGGGCTCGGCATCGAGCAGATCCTGCACCCCGCGCCGGACCACCTCGTGGTCGTCGACCAGGAAGACGCGGATCGGCCGCCGTGGTGAGAATGTGCCCGTCTCGCTCATGACGCCCTCCGGGTGGGAAACGCGCCCCTGATTCATCCTGGCGCCCACGGTGGCGGTGCGCCAGGGCCGAAAGGTCCCGGCCGGGCCTGCCGCCCGCCCGCACCGGCACGATCGGGACCGTTCGGCCCTCTCCCGCGCCGGCCTGCGGTGGGATCCTCGGAACAGCAGGTGAAGGGGGTGCGAGATGGCTCCGGGAAAGCTCCATCCGCCGTGGCGGCGTGAGCCCCTCCGGCGTGGTACGGACGTGGCGCAGTCCTGGATGGCTCTGGTCACCGGGCTGGTCATCGCGGTGGCGGCGCCGGTCGCCGGGGTGACCGCCGGCCAGGCGGTGCACACCGCCTCCGTGCAGCAGCGCGCCGGCTGGCACACCGTCACCGCCGTGGTGACGAAGGAACCGCCCGCCCGCATCGGCGTGGACACCGGTGGCGGCGCGGGTGGCCGGGTGCACACGACGGTGCGGTGGACGGCACCGGACCGCTCGGTGCGGACGGGAGACACCGCCGTGGCGCCCGGCGCCCGCGTCGGGGACCGCACCACCGTGTGGCTGGACCGGCACGGCGCACTGGTACGGGACCCGGGTACGCCCGCGGACGCCCTGGCCGTGAGCGTCGCGGCCGGCACCGTGGCGGCCATGGGCACCGGACTGCTGCTCCTCGGCACAGACCGGGCCGCCGTCCGTCTGCTGAACCACCGGCGCTCCGCCCAGTGGGAGAAGGAGTGGGCGGAACTCGATGCGCAATGGCGGCGCCACCGGCAGTGAACGCACCGCTCCCGGAGTCCCGGCCGGAAGCCGCCCCGGCGATCACCTCGTCCCCCGCACAATGCCCGGCCTCAGCTGCCGGCCGGGGCGGAGCGGACGGGGCGGAGCGGACGGGACGGAGCGGGCAGGTCACTGACCTGCGGAACCGGACGACGACGGGGGGAAGGTCACGGTGAACTCGGTGTGCCCGGGGCGACTGGTCATCGCGACCCGCCCGCCGTGCGCGGTGACCACGGCCTCCACGATGGCCAGCCCCAGCCCGGTGCCGCCGGCCGCCCGCGAGCGACCGTGGTCGACCCGCACGAAACGGCCGAAGACCTCGTGCCGGACCTCTTCGGGCACGCCGGGGCCGTCGTCCTCGACGGTCAACCGGGTGCCACGGTCGTCGGCCGCCAGCCGCACCGTCACGGCGGTCCCCGGCGGGGTGTGCGTACGGGCGTTGGCGAGCAGATTGCCGACGACCTGGTGCAGTCGGTGTTCGTCACCGGTCATGGTCACCGCCGTCTCGGGGAGGTCGAGCAGCCACCGGTGGTCCGGACCGGCGGCCCGCGCATCGTCGGCCGCATCGAGTACCAGCCGGGTCAGATCCACCGGCTCGCGCTCCAGGGCGCGGCCGGCGTCGAGGCGGGCGAGCAGCAGCAGATCGTCCACCAGGCGGCTCATCCGCTCGGACTCGGCCTGGATCCGTTCCAGGGAGCGCCGGACCTCACCCGGCACCGGTCCCTGATGTCGGAGGGCGAGTTCCGCGTGGCCGCGGACGTTGGCCACCGGCGTGCGCAGCTCGTGGCTGGCGTCGGCGGCGAAGTGCCGGAGCCGATTCTCGCTCGTGTGGCGACGCGCCAGGGCGTTGCCGACGTGCCCGAGCATCCGGTTGAGGGCGGTGCCGACCTGTCCGACCTCGGTGCGCGGGTCGGCCACCGGGACCGGTGCCGGCATCGCCACCTCGCCGCTGGCCAACGGCAGTTCGGCCACGCTCGCGGCCGTGGCGGTGACGCGCCGCAGCGGGCGCAGCGACAGCCGTACCCACAGCGTCCCCAGCACTCCGGTGACCAGGAGGGCCCCGCCGAACACCGCGGCCTCGACCGCCTCCAGCCGGTGCACCGTCTCCTCGACCGGATGCAGCGGCAGGCCCGTGATCAGGACGTCACGGTCGTCGCCCGGGACCGCGTTGACCCGGTACCGCCCCAGCGCGGACAGCCGGATGCCGTGTCCGGAGCCGTCGGTCGGGAGGGCGGCCAGTGCGCGGCGGTCGTCGGCGGACAGCGGCACCGCGGCGTCCGTCTGGCTCCGTACGACGGCCGCCTGGGTCGGTGTGCCGCGCAGCAGCCGGGCGCCGAAGGTGCCCTCGGACTGGCCGCGGGTGTCCGGCCGGTTGTCGGCGTCCGGTCTGGACTCGTGCTCCAGGCTCACCGCGAACCGGCCGGCGGAGGCGGAGAGCTGCTGGTCCAGGCGACGCACCAGGAACCCTTCGAGCGCCACGACCGTGGTGACGCCGACCGCGAGGCAGGCCAGCGCCAGCAGCGCGACCAGGCCGGCGGTGAGCTGGCTGCGCAGCGTGCGGGGGACGAGCCGTTTCACGAGGGCTCCGGCTTGAGGACGTAGCCGACCCCACGGACCGTGTGGATCATCGGGGTCCGACCGGCGTCGATCTTCTTGCGGAGGTAGCTGATGTAGAGCTCGACGACGTGTGACCGGCCGCCGAAGTCGTAGGACCACACCCGGTCGAGGATCTGCGCCTTGGACAGCACCCGCCGGGGATTGCGCATCAGGAACCGGAGCAGCTCGAACTCGGTGCGGGACAGCTCGACCAGCTCGCCGCCGCGGACGACCTCCCGCGCGTCCTCGTCCATGACGAGGTCCCCGACGACCAGCCGGTCGCCCTCCGGCTCGTGTGCCATACCGGCCCGGCGCAGCAGACCGCGCAGCCGCGCCAGCACCTCCTCCAGGCTGAACGGCTTGGTCACGTAGTCGTCGCCGCCCGCGGTGATCCCGGCGATCCGGTCCTCGACGGCATCACGTGCGGTGAGGAAGAGGACGCAGACCGTCGTCAGCTCCCTGCGCAGCAGGTGCAGCACCTGCAACCCGTCGATGTCGGGCAGCATCCAGTCCAGGACGACGGCGTGCGGGCGGAAGGCCCGTGCGACGTCGAGCGCGGAGGCGCCGTCGGCGGCACTGCGGACCTCCCAGCCCTCGCCGGCCAGGGCGCCGGAGAGCACCTCGGTGAGGTCCGGTTCGTCGTCGATCACGAGGACGCGCACCGGAGTGCCGTCGGCGCTGTGCAGCGGGGCGGGCGTGCGGTGAGTGTGCATGGTGACTCCAGCATCCCGTCTGCGGGGGCGTGCGCGGGTATGAGCCGGCTCTGAGTTTCCTGTGAATCGCCCGGCGGGGGTGCTGCTCAGAAGGTCTTCAGAGGTTGCGCTGCCACGCTGGCGCCGACCACGGAAGGGAAAGACCCCATGAGCACCCTCTCGCACCCCCGCCGCGGTGCCCCGGGCAGCGCCCCGCCGCGCCGGCTGCCGTCTCCGGCGCCGCTGCTGGCGCAGGGCGCCGTCTGGGCGGGTGCCGTCGGCGTCCTGGCCCTGTGGTGGACCGGCACCGCGTCGGTGGTGGGTCCGGCGGGCTGGCTCACCGGCGCCGGCCGGATCACCGGTCTGCTGGCCGGCTACGGCTGCGCGGTGCTGGTCGCGCTGATGGCCCGCGTTCCGCTGCTCGACCACAGCCTGGGCACCGACCGCCTAGCGCGCTGGCACGCCATGGGCGGGCGCTACACCCTCTCCCTGGTGCTGGCACACACCCTGCTGATCATCTGGGGCTACACCCTCACCTCGCAGAGCGGTGTCCTGCACGAGACGACGACGCTCGTGCTCGACTACCCGGACATGCTCAAGGCCACCGCGGGCTTCCTGGTGCTGGTCGGCACCGGTGTCCTCTCGGCGCGGGCCGCCCGCCGAAGGATGAGCTACGAAACCTGGCACTACCTCCACTTCGCCACCTACCTGGCCGTTTTCCTCGCCTTCGGCCACCAGCTCTCCAACGGCGCCGACTTCGTGGGCCGGCGGCCCGCCCAGCTCGGCTGGTACGCCCTGTACGCGGCGGTGGCGGTGCTGATCGTCTGGTACCGCTTCGTGGTCCCGGTGCGACGGGCCCTGCGCCACCGGCTCCGCGTCGCCGACGTCCGCCCGGAGGCGCCGGGCGTGGTGTCGGTGCACCTCACCGGGGAGCGACTGGCCGAACTCGGCGCCCGGCCCGGCCAGTTCTTCCGCTGGCGCTTCCTGGCGCCGGGCCTGTGGTGGACCGCCAACCCCTACTCCCTCTCCGCGCCGCCGCACCCTCACCACCTGCGCATCACGGTGAAGGAGGCCGGCGGGCACAGCGCGGCCCTGGCGCGGCTGCGGCCCGGCACCCGGGTGTGGGCCGAGGGCCCCTACGGCGCCTTCACCGAGGCGCGTCGCCGGTCGGCCAAGGTGCTGCTGCTCGGGGGCGGCGTGGGCATCACCCCGCTGCGCGCGCTCTTCGAAACCCTCCCCGGCGAGGTCACGCTCGTCTACCGGGCGCGGCGCCCGGAGGACCTCGCGCTGCGCGCCGAGCTCGATGCGATCGCCGCCGCCCGTGGCGCGGCGGTCCACTACGTCGTCGACGAACCGGCGGCGTTCTCGGCACCGTTGACGGCCCGGGCGCTCAAGGGCCTGATACCGGACCTGGCCGCGCACGAGGTGTACCTGTGCGGTCCGCCCGGCATGACCGGCGCCGCCCGACGCGCCCTGCGCGGTGCCGGCGTGCCCCGGCACCGCATCCACCACGAGTCGTTCGAGTTCTGAGGAGCCGCCGTGCGCCGAGCCGTTGTGACCGCCGTGTCGACCAGTGCGCTGGTCGTCATCCTGCTGTCCCTCAAGCCGCACCAGCCCGCCGACCTGACCGGCGCCCCGGCCCTGCCGGGCGCCGCACCGGCCCCGTCGCCCACCGGGCGTCCGCAGCGGGGCGGCCACCCGGCCGACGGCACCTACACCGGTTCCCCGATCAGCACCCGTTACGGCACCGTACAGGTCGCGGCCACCGTCAAGTCGGGCAGGCTGACGGCCGTCACGGTGCTGCACGCGCCGTCCGAGAACGGCCGTGACCGGGAGATCGCCGCCTACGCCGTGCCGCGCCTGACGCAGGAGGCGCTCAACGCGCACAGCGCCCGCATCGACGCGGTGTCCGGTGCCAGCTACACCAGCGCCGGCTATATCCGGTCGCTCCAGAGCGCCCTGGACCGGGCCGGTGTCTGAGCCCCGGCGCGGCCTGCGCCACGTCGAGCGGGCGATGGGCACGGTGTTCTCGTTCGACATCCGCGACGCCCGCACCCCCGCCGTCGAGTCCGCCCTGCACGACGCCGTCGCCTGGCTCCACCACGTCGACGCGGTCTTCTCGACCTACCGTCCCGGCAGCGCCGTCAGCCGGCTCGCGCGGGGCGAGATCGGTCTCGACGCCTGCCCCGCCGAGGTGCGCGAGGTCCTCGACCTGTGTGAGCGGGTGGGGCATGCCACCGGCGGCTGGTTCAGCGCCACCCCGGACGGCACCCTCGACCCGTCCGGACTGGTCAAGGGCTGGGCGGTGGAACGCGCCGGGCAGATCCTGCGGGCCGCGGGCGCCCACCACACCTGCGTGAACGGCGGCGGCGACCTCCAGCTCAGCGGGGAGGCGGCACCCGGCACCCCCTGGCGCATCGGGATCGCCCACCCGCTGCGCCCCGGGGAACTGTGCACCGTCGTCACCGGACGCGACCTGGCCGTCGCCACCTCGGGCACCGCCGAGCGGGGCGCCCACATCCTCGATCCGCACACCGGCGCCCCCGCCCACGGCCCCGCCTCGGTCACCGTCGTCGGCCGCCGCCTGACCACGACGGACGCCTACGCCACGGCGGCCTTCGCCATGGGCGCCGGCGCCCGGGGCTGGCTGGCGGGGCTCGACGGTTACGAGGGCTTCGCCGTCACCCGGGACGGCGGGACCTGGCACACCCCGGGGTTCCCCGGAACGCAGCGTCGGCGCGGGCGGGATGACCGAGCCGAGGTCGATCTCATCCGCCGGTTGCGTCGGTGAGAACGGTGCGGAGCCGCTCGATGAGCGGGTTGGTGTCGTCGGCCCGCCACACCAGGTGCAGCGTGGTCGAGGTCTCGGCCAGTGGCCGGGGGGTCACGCCGATGCGGCGCAGCGCACGGTGCGAGTCGGCGAGCACCGCGGCACCGAACTTGGCCGCGACCAGGGCCAGCAGCGTCTGCACGCTGCGGCCTTCGGCGCTGATCTGCGGCACGACTCCGGCACCGTGACACAGCGCAATGATCTCGTCGTAGGACCGAGGTGAGACGTCTCGGGGCCAGATGACCAGGGGGATCTGGCCCAGTGCGGTGAGCGGGGCGGGTTCGGTGGGGTGCGCCAGCGGATGGCCGGCGGGCAGGAACAGCGTCAGCGGTTCCCGCCACCACACCTGGGTGGCCAGCCGGGCATCGCGCATCGGGAGGCGCTGGACCGCGAGGTCGTAACGGCCCTCCAGCACGCCGTTGGACATCTCGGCATCGTTGAAGCTCTCCTCCAGTTGCAGGTGCACCCGCGGAAGTTCCCGCCGCACGCGGCCCAGCGCTGCGCCGAGCGGTCCGTTGATGCCCGAACCGGCGAAGGTCACGACCAGCCGCCCGGTCATGCCCTGCGCGGCCAGCCGCACGTCCTTCAGGGCGGCCTCCGCCTCGGCGAGCACCGTGGCCGCACGCCGCACCAGCACCTGTCCGGCCTGCGTCGGGGTCAGCCCCCGCCCCTCCCTGACGAACAGCGGAGTGCCCAACTGGCGTTCCATCTCGCGGAGTTGGCGGCTGAGTGTGGGCTGCGTCAGATGCAGCCGCCGCGCCGCGCCGCTGATACTGCCCGCTTCCGCGATGGCAACCGCGTAGCCGAGTAGCCTTAGCTCCATCCATACCTCCTAGGCATGGCAAGTATAGACAGTCATGCTCGTGGAGCAGATCTGGACGACTCTCAGGCCAGGCTGGAGACAGCGCACCGGACGGACCGGAGCGCACACCTGATCCTGAGGAGAATCCATGAACCGCGAGGACCGCTACGGGTACGGCATGAAGGTGCTGGAGCAGGTCGACGGCGAGGCGGGACAGCGGATCGTCGACTCCCTCGCCGACACCTCACCGGAGTTGGGCCACCAGGTCGTGGCATGGGCGTTCGGCGACATGTACTCCCGCCCCGAACTTCCCCCGCGCGAGCGGCAGTTGGTCACCCTGGGCGTGCTCACCGCGCTCGGCGGCTGTGAAATCGAGCTGGAGGTGCACATCAACGCCGCGCTCAACGTCGGCCTCACGGCCACCGAGGTCACCGAGGCGCTGCTGCACTCGGCCGTCTACTGCGGCATGCCGCGGTCGATCAACGCCACACTCGTCGCCAAGAAGGTCTTCGCCGAGCGTGGCCTGCTCCCCCTCACCAACCTCGGCTGAGCGTCACCTCCCCAGTCGTCTCGATGCGTGACGGCCGTGGACGGGGTGCCGGAGCGGGAGGCCGAACGGAAGCAGCGGGAGCAGCGGGAGCAGACAAAGTCCACGGTCAGAACCCTTGGTTGCCTGGTCCTGCTCCCGGCCTTCCTCGCCGTGTGCCTCCTGCTCGTGTCGTGAGGGCGAGCGCGCGGGGCGGGCGCGCGCTCCGGTCCCGGGTGCGGCGGTGGAAGACGACCAGCCCCACACCGGTGAGGACGGCGAACCAGGCGAGCTGGAGGGCCAGGTAGTCGAGGGACGTGGCGGACGAGTAGCCGGCGGCCCTCGCCGCTTGGGTGGCACCGTGGGTCGGCAGTACGCGTTCGACGTCGCTCCCCGCGGCGTTGTTCGAGATCGGGTTCTGTAGGCCCGCGTCCACGATGCTGGTCATGATGATCAGGAACATGCCTTCGAGTTCCCCGCGCAACAGCGCCCCGAGCAGCACACCGAGCGCGCCGTAGGTGAGCGCCGCGGTGAACAGGCTGACGGCCAGCAGCCATGGCTGCCGCGGGTGCCAGAAGAGCGTCATGATCAGGGCCGCGTAGCCGGAGACGACCGTGGAGACCACGACCAGGGCGCACGACTTGGCCGTCACGAGATGGACCCGCGGGTATCCCGCGAGCGCCAGCCGGCGGTCGAACGCGCCCGAGGCGAAGGTGACCGAGAACATCATGAAGCCCGCGATCTGGGTGACCGTGTTGAGCGCCCCGGACATCTGACTGAGTTGGTTGCCGCGGGCCCACAGCGTGGCCCCCGTCGCGCGCAGGACGAACCGGACGGGAGCGTCGGAGATCACCAGATCGACCAGGAGCAGCCACATCGGCACGTACAACACGACCAGCCACAGGGCCAGCCGGTTGCGGAGGTGCTCGATCAACGCCATGCGGGTGGCGGCCAGGAAGTACATCTAACGGCCTCCCCCGGCCGTGGCGTCCGGCCGCAGCACACCGGCCCCCAGCCGGTACACCGTGTCGAGGCGTGCGGTGTCATGGGCGAGGTGCGAGATCACCAACACCGAGCGGCCACGGTCGCGCAGCTGCTGGGCCAGTTCCCAGAAGCGCAGGTAGGTGTCCCAGTCGAAGCCCTGGTACGGCTCGTCGAGCAGCAGCACCTCGGGGTCGTGCATCAGCGCGAGGGTCAGGTTGAGCTTCTGCCGGGTGCCGCCGCTGAGCGTGCCGACGCGTTCGTCCCGGCAGTCGGCGAAGCGCAGCCCGTCCATCAGCTCCTCACCGCGCCGTGTGTCGGGCAGCCGGTAGGCCAGCCGGAAGAACCACAGATGCTGGCGGACGGTGAACGCGTCGTTCAGCACGGCCTGTTGGGGGCAGTACCCCATCCGGCCGGTGTGGGAGGCCGCGCCGCCGGTCGGGGTCAGCTCGCCGCACAGGATGCGCAGCAGCGTGGTCTTGCCGGCGCCGTTCTCGCCCACCACACCGACCAGCGCGCCGTCGGGCACCTCGAAGGTGACGTCGCGCAGGACGAGCCGCTTGCCGTACGCATGGCGCAACTGCCGTACCTGTAGGGACATCGGACTCCTTCAGCGGTGGCGGTCCACGACGGAGAGGGCCAGTTCGGCGAGCCGAGCGGGGTGGGGCAGCGCGTCGAGTTCCGCGCGGGCGGCGTCGACGCAGGCGTGGGCCTGTCGCGCCGTCTCGACGGCCGCACCGGTCCTGAGCACGATGTCCAGCACGTCCCGATGCGCCGTGACGGGATCGACGTCACCGCGGAAGACCGTGGTGAGGCGCCGACGGTCGGCCTCGGACGCCGCCTGATAGGCCAGCACGACCGGCAGCGTCGGTTGCCGGTTGGCGACATCGCTCACCGCGGTCTTGCCGGTCACCCGGTCGTCCACCGTGTACGGCAGCAGGTCGTCGCGCATCTGGAACGCCTGGCCGATCAGCTCTCCGTAACGGCGCAGGTGTCCCTTCTGGGCGTGTGTGGCGCCCACCAGGATGGCACCGGACTCGCAGGCCGCGCCGATCAAGGCGGCGGTCTTGCCACGGATCACCCCGAGGACGGTGGACAGGCCACAGTCCAGGTCTTCCCGGATCTCCGTCTCCCTCATCATGGCGCGGCACATGCGGTTCAGCGCGTCGACCACCACGCGCACCGCCTCCAGCACGCGGTCCCCCGGCCGACCGCTGATCATCGCCGTGTAGCCCGTCATCGACAACGCGTCCCCGGCCAGCAACGCCTCGGCGATGCCGAACTGCTCGGCGGTCGAGGCCCGTCCGCGACGCACGGGGTCCTGGTCGACGATGTCGTCGTGGATCAGACTGGCCACGTGGAGGCACTCGAGGCCGGCCGCGAACGTGAGCACGGCGCCGACGTCACCGCCCACGGACTTCGCCGACTCCACGCACAGGACCGGGCGCAGGAGTTTGCCCGAGGGGAACAGCGCGTCCAGACAGACCAGTTCCAGGAGGTTCTCGCCATTGCCGACCCACCGGCGCAACTCGGCCTGGAGGAGCGGGATCAGAGGTTCGGAAGAAACGACCGTCATGCCTGGGCTCCTCCGCGTTCAGCAGGGAATCGTGCTGCGCCAGTGCGGCTGCCACACGGCCAGCGCGTCGGTGAGCGGCGGCCGCGGGGAGCGATGCAGTACGGCGGCGCCGTCGGCCAGTACCTCCCGCAACACCAGTGCGCAGTACTTCTCCACCACTCCCAGGAAACAGCCGCTGGTGCCGGGTTGCAGCGCGGCGACCAGGGTGGGAAGACGGCGGGTGATGCGTTCGGCTTCGAAGCGGACGAGTCCGGCCATACCGGAGGTCCACCGTCTCGCCCGGACGTCCTCGGCGCGGACCCCGAACCGGTCGAGATCTTCCAGGGGCAGGTACAGTCGCCCGTCGCGCAGGTCCTCACCGAGGTCGCAGAGCACGTCCATGAGCTGGCCCAGCTCGCCGAACTCGCGCAGCTCGGGCTCCAGTCGGCCGGCGACGTCGGGGCCCACCAGCAGTCCCACCATGAGGACCGTCGGGGCACCGGTCGAGTTCGTCGACCACCGGCGCAGCTCCTCGTACGTCGCGAACTCGGCGAAGTCGAGGTCCTGCCGCCCCGCGGCGAGGAAGTCCTCGCACAACGACACCGGCAGTCCGAAGGTACGGAACGTATGGGCTACGGCGTGCAGGACCGGGTCGGCCGCCCGGCCGGTGGCCAGGGCGGACAGCACGGCATCGGCGTACTCGTCGAACCGTCGCCGTCGCTGGTCGGCCGGGCCGGTGTCGGCACATCGGTCGACGGCGAACCCCATACTGATGACAGCCCCGACGTGGGGACGCAGCGCCGCGGGCACCGACCTCAGGCCCCACCAACGGGCGTTCCCCCCGTCCTGGTCGGCTGCGTCCCGAATGCATTCGACATAACACCGTCGCAGGGCCGGGTCGTAGATGCCGGCCTCATCCAGCCACCGTCGTACCAACACCCGCACAAGCCTTCCTGTCATATAATCGACTACTGTTGCGCACCTGCACCGAATGCCGTAGATGTTCGAACGGGCTCAATACTCGATTTCCGCACGTTCCCGCGCGCCGGAGAGCTCTGGGAATGTGGGGGCCTGTCGGCCAAGAGCAGTGCGCTCCGCCTCCGGAGCGCAGGGAAAGACGCGTGACGCGTCATCACGATAGTCGGCTGGGACCGCAGGCACCCAGGGCGCGTGACCTGGCGCGCGAGGCGGCGGCAAGCGTGCACGAAGCACACACGGCGCGTCGAGCCGTAAACGCGCGGATTCTTGAAGCGCCGGGAAATGCGCGCCCGGCCCGAAACCGGAAGAATTTCCCGGCGGCGCGCGGAGTCGTGCAGTCCGGCGTCCTTTCCCTGTGGCCGCCGCATAAAAGGGCGCTGAAGTCGCATCACGCATCGGGCCCGGGGAAGCGCGCCTGGTATCGGCATGACGAACTGATGCACACTTTTCCGTAACCGGTTCCTTCGCGGTCGATGCGACCACGTTCGGTTCGCGGGCGAGTGCGCTGCACCGGAGCCCGGGAGAGCCCGTGCCCGACTCGACGGAGGCCAAGGGTCACCGGGGAGGAGCGCTCGCCATGCCACAGGCCTTCTCACCGCCGCTGCCGACCCCCCGTGGCGCGTTGCCGCTGCTCGGACATCTGCTGCCCTTGCTGCGCGCTCCGCTGGCTCTGCTGGCTCTGCTGGCTCTGCTGGCCCAACACCCCGACGTCGCCCACCCGTTGCGCACCGAGGTCGACACCGTGCTCGACGGCTGGACGGCGGCCTACGACGACCTGCCCCGCCTGCACCTGACGGCGCGTGTGGTCAACGAGACCCTGCGCCTCTGGCCACCGGTGTGGGCCGTGCCCCGCGTCGTCACCACCGACACCCGACTGGGCGGCCATGACCTTCCCGCCGGCACCTTGGTCGTCTACAGCCCCTACCTCGTCCATCTCCGCCCCGAACTGTATGGCGACCCCGAGCGCCTCGACCCCGACCGGTGGATGCCGGGCCCCACCGCCCCGCCACGGGAGGCATGCGTTCCGTTCGGAGGGGGTGCTCGCAAGTGCATCGGCGACACCTTCGGCCTGACGGAAGCCACCCTCGCCCTCGCCACGATCACCCACCACTGGCATCTGGAGCCGCTGCCCGGCCAACGGGTCCGTCGTCCCGTACCGGGAGGCACCCTGCGACCCAGCCCGTTCCGGATGCGCGCGATCCGCCGACCATGGCGCTGATGAAGGGGCTGCGCCGGGACGAGGTACGGTCCGACATCGCCGCGGCGCGGGTCACCGCCCGGCAGTACGCCGGTGGTGGTGGCACGGCGATCCTCGGGTTCAGCGTCGGCGGGCACATCGCCATGCTCGGGGCAACGGCGATGCCCTTCGATCTGGTCGTCAACTACTACGGGGGGTGGCTGCTGGACGGTGGGATCCCGCTGGCCGAGCCGCTGCCTCCGGTCGCCGACAGCGAGGCCATCGCTGCGAACGCCGGCTTCGTGCTGGGGCTCTTCGGCGCGAACGACTTCGTGATGTCGCTCGACGAGTGGCACCGGATCGGCAGGCGCCTCGACGCCGCGGGCGTCGCCCATGAACAGGTCACCTACCACGAGGCGGGCCACGGCTTCTTCAACGACGAACGCCCCGACTACTACGACGCCGCGGCCGCCGAGGACGCCTGGCAACGGACGCTGAACGCGCTGGCGAAGCACGTCCGAACCGACTGAACGCGGTCGGCCCGGCGTCCTGGGTGCCGCCGGGGCCGCGGCCCCGGCGGCACCGTACTTCCTCAGTAACGCCGCGCCGCGCATGGAATCGACGCGATTCCGACACGGCATTTCCTGCCCGGGGTCAGGCGTCCGGCCGCCCACCGAGGGTGTCGCGCCACTGGCGGCAGGCGGCGGCGATGTGCTCGGCGGCGCCGTCGAGCAGCATGAGGCCGATCCGGTCGACGTGGCGGTTCCCCCACGACGCCCATTCCGTGCCGTCGACCCACTGGTTGAAGGCGCCGAGCGCGGGTCCGGTGTGGACCTGGTAGTTCACCGTGCCGGAGCTGTCCCCCGCCATGGCCAGGCGCGTGGTGTGGAAGAAGTACCACCGGAACACCTGGGCCATCTTCTGTTTGGGGTGCGCATCGGTCTCGGCGTCCAGCCCCCGGGAGCGGAGATAGACGCGGACCTCTTCCCAGACCTCCTCGATGCTCTTTCCGAAGTAGGTCCGCTCCAGGAGGGAACGCGTCTTTTCGGGGATCTCATCGAGGCTGTCGTAGTGGGAGTACAAGGAGAACAGTTTGTTGGCCCGGGTCGGGAAGAAGACGCCTTTCCGCAGTACCTGCACCTTGGCCCCCATCTCGAACATGTCGCCGGCGGGGGCGTATGCGGTATCGGCGATTCCGGCGTCCTGCAACATGTCCTTGACCGCGGGGCTCGTACCGGATTCCACCGTGCACTGGTTGATGGAACCGGTGAGCACATAGTCCGCGCCCAGCATGAAGGCCGCCGCCACCGCCGAGGGGGTGCCGAGGCCGCCGGCGAGGCCCATGCAGATCGCCTCGCGGTAGCCGTGGCGCTCCTGCGCCTGCCGCCGGAGGTCGAGCATGGCCGGCATCAGGACGGTGGCGACGCCGCCGTCCGTGTGCCCGCCGGAGTCCGCCTCGACGGTGATGTCATGGCTCATCGGCACCGTCCGGGCGAGCTCCACCTGCTCCTCGGTGAGCGCGTTCTCCCGGCGGAGCCCTTCCAGCACCGACTCCGGCGCCGGCGACAGGAACGCCTGCGCGACCTCCGGCCGCGAGACCTTGGCCACGACGCGGTGGTCGCACACGGTCTCGCCGTCCGCGCCGCGGCGCAGGCCACGCGCCCGGTAGAGGACGAGGGCGGGGGTCATCCGCATGAAGGCCGAGGCTTCGACGACGGGGACGCGGTGCCGCATCAGCAGCTCGACCAGCGCGCGCTCGGCGGCGGGGTCGTCGTGGTTGGCCAGCAGGTTGACGCCGTAGGGCTCACCGTCGGCCAGGCCCCGCTGCACGGCCCGCAGTTGTTGTTCGACCTCGGCCGGCGGCAGGCCGCCGGTTCCCAGGAAGCCGAGCATGCGGTTGCGGCCGAGCCGCACGACCATCTCGGCCGAGGCGATGCCCCGGTACATGCCGCCCACCGCGTACGCGTGCCGCACGCCCATGCGGCGGCGGAACACGGCGCTGCCCAGCGCCGCAGCCGGAGTGTCGGACGCCGGGACCGGGGTCCCGGACGCCGTAGTCGGAGTGCCGGACGCCGTAGTCGGAGTGCCGGACGCCGTAGCCGGCGTGCCGGAAGCCGCAGCCGGCCGCGGGGCCGAGCGGATCTGCTCGATCAGCCTGCCGAGCACCCGGCCGCCGAGTTCGACGAAGTCGGTCACGCCACGGTCGAGGAGGTGACCGACGCTCTCGGTCCAGCGCACCGGCTGCACGATCTGGTCGACGAGCGTGTGGGCGGTCCGGCCGGGTCCGTACGGGCGCGCGGTGGCATTGGCGATCACGGGGGTCCTGGGGTCGCCGAGGGAGAAGCCCGCCATGAAGTGGGCGAAATCCCGCTGTGCCGGCCGCATCAGCGGTGAGTGGAAGGCGCCGGACACGTTCAGCCGGACACAGCGCACGCCCCGCGACTCCAGATACGGCACCAGTGCGCCGATGGTGTCGATGTCGCCGGAGACGACCTTCTGCTGCGGCGCGTTGTCGTTGGCCACGGTCAGGCCGCCGAAGCCGCCGTCGTCGAGGAGCGCGCGCAGCCGTGCCGGCTCGGTGCCGACCACCGCCGCCATGCCGCCGTCCCGGGCCTGCGCCATCAGGGCGCCCCGCCGTTGGACGAGGCGCAGCCCGGTCGCGAAGTCGAAGGCGCCCGCGGCGTGCAGGGCGCAGTACTCCCCCAGGCTGTGTCCGGCGAAGTAGGCCGGCTCGTCGCCGTTCTCCTCGCGCCAGCGCCAGTAGGAGAGCGCACCGACCACGTACAGCGCGGGTTGGGTGTACTCGGTGCGGCCCAGCTGGCGCCGCGGGTCGTCCAGGCACAGTTCGCGGACGGAGTACCCGAGCACCTCGGAGGCCTCTTCGGTGAGCGAAGGGCAGGAATCGAACAACTCCCGTCCCATGCCGCGCTGTTGGGCTCCCTGACCGGGAAAGACCACGGCCTTCATGTCAGTGTCCTCCCCGTGCACGGCCCGCGGGGGCGTCGTCGGCGGCGTAGAGCCGGTCGCACAGGCGCATCAGCTTGTCGAGCGCCTGCGGGGCCGTCATGACGTCGGCGTGCATGGCGGTGTCGACGTCGATCGTGAAGAAGTCGTCGATCGCGTCGTGCCACTCCTGCCAGTAGGCGCTGCCGTCTACCGTCGGCAGGTCCGGGTTCGGGAAGAGCACCATGTGCTCCTCGAAGGCCCCGAAGAACCGGCCGCTGCGGTTGCGCAGGTAGTAGCAGCTCAGGTCGTCGCGCCGCGGCAGGGGGTCCACCGTGTACGTCTCGCCCTGTGTGGCCTCGAAGTAGCGGGCCAGTTGGCCGACCCGGGCGCGCAGTTGTGCCTCGGTCTTGTGGACGCCACGTGCCAGGGCGGCGTCGACGAGGGAGTCGAGGAAGCGTGTGCTGTCGAGCGTGGCGTCGACCTCGTCGCGGCGCAGGATCGGGGTGGTGCCCCCGTGGGCGTCGAAGCGGTTGGCGCCGAGGATCAGGTTGACCGCGCGGAACGCGCTGACCTTGGCCACCACCTCGGGGTCGAAGTCCCCTCCGACGATCAGGGCGTTGGCCTTGTTGGTCGAGGTCGCGTCCAGCGTGTCCAGCATGACCAGCGAGCGCACGGTTGCGTCCCGGAGCTGGAGCTGTCGGACGACCTCGTAGGCGAACAGGCCGCCGAGGGAGAATCCGCCGATGTCGTACGGGCCTTCCGGCGCCACGGCGAGGATGGCGGAGGCGTAGTACTCGGCCATGGCGTACTGGCCGGTGAGGATGTCGGTGGAGTCGATCCACCCCTTGGGCTGGATGCCGTAGAAGGGGCGCGGGCACCGTGCGGCGAGCGGGGCGTAGGACTCGACGCCGCCGTTGCCGTGGTGGATCCAGAAGACGGGCCTGCCCGCGGTTACACCGTTCATCCGGACCAGTTCGGGGAAGTCGTCCGGCGACGCCGGCTCGGCCGGACGGGCCGTGGGTTCGGCCACGCGGACCGGGCCCGGCTCCTCCGCCGCGGCGGGCTCCGGGGAGGTCGCGGTGGACTCCGGGGAGGTCGCGGTGGACTCCGGAGAGGCCGTGGCGGGCTCCGAGGACATCGCGGCGGGCTCCGGGGACGTCGCGGCGGCGATGGCGTCGGCGACCTGCTGCAACGTCTCGCAGTCGGCTATGACGTCGAGGGTGAGGGCCGGGTCCATCCGCGTCTGTGCCTGGCTGAGGAACTGCATCATGAAGATGGAGTCGAAGCCGTAGGTGTGCAGGGGCTCGTCCCACCGCAGGGTCTGCGCGTCGACCTCCAGCAGGGTCGCCATGAGTTCTGCCGTCACGGCCGCCACGGTCGACGGTGCGGCGTGCGGTTCCGGTGCCTCGCCCGGCTCCGCGCGCTCGCCTTCGGGCTCCGCGGTCGAAAGGAACCGCTCCCGCATCCGTGCGTGGTCACCGTCCAGGGCGATGGCGCTCGGCAGTCGGGCCGCCCAGAGGCGGTCCAGCGCGTCCACGCCCACGGACGACCGCATCGGCCGCATCCCGACGGACTCCAGCAGGCTCACGGTCGACGCGTCGGCGCCCATGCCGCCCTTCTCCCACAGCGGCCAGTCGACCATCAGGGTGCGCCCCGACCGGCGGCCCAGGTCCGTCAGGGCGGTGCGGTGGGCGGCGTAACCGTCCATGAAGGCGTTCGCCGCGGCGTAGTCGGCCTGTCCGACGTTGCCGAAGGCGGCCATCGAGGAGAAGCCGATGAAGCAGTCGAGCGGCGTGCCGGCGGTGGCCTCGTCGAGGTGGCACAGCCCGCTGACCTTGGCCGCGAAGACGTCCCGCAGATCCGCCGTGCTCTTCCGGACGACGAAGCCGTCGCGCAGCACTCCCGCGGCGTGCACGACGCCGTGCAGAGCGCCGTACTCGGCCTCGACCTCGCGCACGACCCGGAACACCTCGGCGCGGTCGGCGACGTCGAGGGTGCGGTAGGCGGCCCTGGCTCCCAACGCGCGCAAGGCGGTGAGCAACTCCTCCTGGTCCGGTCCGGCCTGGCTGCGGCCGCACAGGACCAGGACGGGTGCCTCGACGCGTCGGGCGATGTCCTCGGCGAACAGGGCACCGAGCCCACCGGCGCCACCGGTCAGCAGGTACACCCCGCCGTCCCGCCAGGGCCGTTCCGGGGCTGGGGGCGCGACTTCCCGCCAGTGGGACACCTGTCGGCGTCCTCCCCGGTAGCGCACCGCCTCCTCATCGGAGTCGGCGCCGTCGCGCCGGAGTCGTCCGGCCAGTTCGGCCGGCGAGGGGTTCCCGTCCACCTCGATCCACTGCGTCAGCAGCTTGGGGTGCTCCATGCGGGCCGTGCGGAGCATCCCGCTCAGCCCGCGCAGCCAGGGCGCGTGAGCGGGGGTGACGACCTGGATCAGGCGCGGCGGCCGGGCCGCCTCCTGCGCCTTGTCACGCAGCAGTTCCAGCAGGCGCACGGCGTATGCGGTACCGCGCGTGGCGAGCTCGCCGTCGGCCTGCCAGCTCTCACAGCCACCTCCCACGGCCTCGCCCAGCGCGGCGGCATCCGTCTCCGGCAGTTCGCACAGCACGACGTGCCGGATCACGTCGTCGCCGGGGTGCTCGGGTGCCGCGCTCTCCCGCCAGTCCGCCTGGATCAGCAGCGCGGGCGGGGCGGCGGAGGCGACGGCGGGCACCGTGCTGGGCGCCGGGGTGCGCTGGGTGCGCGTGCCGAAGCCCAGCAGTCGCACGCAGACCCTGCCCTGCGGGTCGCAGAGTTCGACGTCCAGGCGGCGTACCCCGGAGTCGGGGCGGTCGTCCGCTGCCCGCCGCACCAGCGCCCAGCCCTCGGTCGGGGTGGGAGCCAGCACCTGCACCTCGCGCACGGTGAACGGCAGCGCCGTGCCGGAAGCAGTGCCGCCCCGCTCGTCGAGCGCCAGGCCCAGCGTCGCCTGGAGCGCGGCGTCGAGCATGGCCGGGTTGAGCGTCAACGACGAGGCCGCCGTCCCCGGCAGGCGCAGGCGGGCGAGCGCCATGTCCTCGCCGTGGTAGAGCGCCTCGACGGCCCGGAAGGCGGGCCCGTAGCCCAGGCCCATGCGCGCGAACGTCGCGTAGCACTCGGCCGCGTCGCGCCGGGACGGGCAGCTCGCGCGCAGCGCCTCGATGTCGTGGGCGTCACCGGACGCGGTCAGCGCGGGGTCGGCCTGGGCGGTGCCCTTCGCGTGCAGGACGCGCTCCCCCTGGTGGTGGGCGTACACCTCGAACGTCCCGCCCGTGGGGTCCGTCTCGACGCCCAGTGCGCACGGCTCGGTGACCTCCAGGGGCCGCAGCCACACCACGTCGCGCAGTCGCACGCCGGTGGCGGCGGCGGTGGACGAGGTGGCGGCGAGCGCGTCGCACACGAAGGCGAGGTAGGCGGTGCCCGGCAGGACGGGTGCCTCGCCCACGCGATGGTCGCGCAGGTAGAACTCCTGCCCGTTCAGCTCCCGGCGGTAGGGCGAGGACCGCGTGCCCGGTGGTGTCCGCGTCGTGCCCTTCTCGTCGGCGGTCCAGTAGCGCTGTAGGCGGAACGGGTAGGTGGGCAGCGGGATGCGGCGCATCGGCCGTTCCCGGTACAGCCGCCACCAGTCGAGGGTGAAGCCGGCCACCCAGAGTTTGAGCAGGCCGGCGAACTTGCCCTTGGCCATCCAGCTGTCCAGGGCGACGGCGATGTCGTCGTCCCCGGCGAGCTCGCTCCACGGACCGATGCGCTGCGCCCGTCCGGTGTGGACGCCGCCGGCCCCGGAGCCGTCGAGGAATGCCGCCAGCTGCTCGCGCAGTTCGGTGAGCGAGTGGGTGAGGACGGCCAGCCGTTCGTCCATGGCGACGCGCCCCACTTGCAGGGTGTAGGCGAGGTCCGGCAGGTCGGCCTCGCCGATCCGGCCCGCGTCGAGCCAGTCGGCGAGCTGCTGGACCCGGGCCCGGAGCGTCTCGGGGCCGGCGGCCGACAGCACGACGGCCACCGGCCCCGGCGGGATGCTCGTGGGTGCCTCGGCGCGCGGCACGTACTCCTCCAGGACGACATGGGCGTTGACGCCGCCGAAGCCGAACGAGCTGACACCGGCCCGGCGCGGCAGCTCACGCCCCTCCGCGTCGCGCGGAGCGGGCCAGGGCTGCCGCTCGCGGACCAGGTGGAACGGGCTGCCCTCCAGGTCGATGTACGGGTTGACGCTCTCGCAGTGCAGGCTCTGCACCAGCGTGCGGTGCCGCATCTGCAACAGCACCTTGATCACGCCCGCGATGCCCGCGGCGAGTTCGAGGTGGCCGATGTTCGTCTTGACAGAGCCGATGCCGCAGTGGGCCTCCTCCACCGTCGCGCCGTGCTCCTCGTAGAGGGCACCGAAGGCCTCCTTGAGCCCGTTGATCTCGATGGGATCGCCCAGCGCGGTGCCGGTGCCGTGGGCCTCGATGTAGCCCACGGTCCGCGGGTCGATGCCCGCCTTCGCATAGGCCTGCCGGATGAGCATGGCCTGGGCCCTGGGGTTGGGGGAGGTCAGCGACTTGGCCCGGCCGCCGTGGTTCTCGGCCGTGGCGCGGATCAGGCCGTAGACGTGGTCGCCGTCGCGCTCCGCCGCCGAGAGCCTCTTGAGCACCAGCATGCCGACCCCCTCACCGCGGGCGTAGCCGTCGGCACGGTCGGAGAAGGTCCTGCACCGGCCTCCGGTGCTGAGCATCCCCGACCGGCTGAAGGTGAGGTGGCCGTCGGGGATCACGATGGTGTTGATGCCACCGACGACGACCAGGTCGCATTCGCCGCGTTCGATGGCGGCGACGCCCCGGTGGATGGCGACCAGGGAGCTCGAACAGGCGGTCTCGACCGGCTCGCTCGGTCCGTGGACGTCGAGGAAGTAGCTCATCCGGTTGGGGCCGACCGAGGGGACGCTGCCGGTGGGCGACACGCCCCGGCTGCCGCCGCTGCGTTCGGAGAGCAGGCCGTAGCCGGTGTCGCCCGTGCCGACGAACAGCCCGAGGCTGCTCCCCGCCAGGGCATCGGCGGCGTAGCCGGCGTCCTCCAGCGCCTTCCACACGTACAGCATCAGCAGCCGCTGCTGGGGGTCCATGTGCGCGGCGTCCTTCGGTGCGATGCCGAAGAACAGCGGGTCGAAGTCGGCGACGCCGTCCATGAAGCCGCCCCACTTGACGTCGGTGCGGCCGGGCTCCTTGAGGGGATCGCCGTAGTAGGCACGCCAGTCCCACCGGTCGGCGGGGACCTCCGCGATGCAGTCGCGGCCTTCGGAGAGGTTCCGCCAGAAGGCGTCGATGTCCTCGGACTGCGGGAAGCGGCCGCTGATGCCGACCACCGCGAGGGGATCGACGTCCCGCGGGTTCGGTCCGGTGGCGGCGAACGGGACCGGAGCGGATGCCGGCACACCGGCGGGTCGGGCGGACGGCGCGGCGACGACGGGTTCCCCGGCGGGCCCGGCGGCGGATTCCGCAGCGGGGACAGCGGCGGATTCCGCAGCGGGGACTGCGGCGGGGACGGTCGTGACGGGATCGGCGGTCCCTGCCGCGGGCGACCGCAGACCCAGGCGCGCGGCCAGCGCGGGACCGTGCTCCGCGGTCAGATGCGCGCTGAAGGCCCGGATCGTCGCGTGCTCGAAGAACACGGTGGGCGCGAGTTCGAGGCCGAGGGCGTCGTTCACCGTGTTCACCAGCTGGGTGATGACGATCGAGTCCAGCCCGTACTCGCTCAGGTCGACGTCCACGTCCAGGTCCGCCGCGCTCACCTTCAGCAGCTCGCAGACCGTCTCCACGACGACGGCGCTGACGCGTTCCGCCAGGGCGTCGGCGGCGACCCGGGCCTCGGCTTCGGCGGGGGCTCCGGAGGCCGGCCGGGTGGCCTGTGCCTGCTGCCAGCCGCGGATCAGGCCGAGCGCTTCGTCCCTGCCCACCCGTCCCTCACGTATGAGCCGATGCAGGTCGTCCAGGGAATCCACGGGCGTGGTGCTCATATCAGGCTCCTCTTGAACTCGTCCGCGCTCATTCCGCGTCGGCCGATGGCTTCGATCAGGTCCAGCAGATAGGCGTCGTCGGACCGCGACGAGGGCTCCGACGGTGGCTGGAGTGCCTGCCGGGCAGGCTCGCCGGTGGGGTGCGAGGGGTACCGGTGCTCGCCCGGGTCCGCGGTGTTCGTGTGCACCGGCGGGTGCGTCGCCGCGGCATCGGGAGCGTTCGCGGGGCGCGTGGTGTCGACCCAGTGGCGCCGCAGGCGGAACGGGTAGGTCGGCAGGGAGATCCGGCGCGGGCGCCGCCCGGCGTGGAGCCGGTCCCAGCTGAACTCCGCGCCCTGCACCCACGCCTGGAGCAGGCGTGCCCAGTCCCCCTCGTCCGCGGCGGCGAGGTCGTCCCGCGCCCCGAACCCGGCCGGTGCGGCCGGCAGGTCCGTGCCGCGCGGGACGCGGCCGCCGAAGACGTTGCCGGCGGGCTCACCGCGCAGCCAGGACTCCAGCTGCGCCCTGAGTTCGTCGACGGTGCGGGCCAGGCAGGCGAGACGCTCGGTCATGGCCGTGCGTCCCGTCTGCGTGGTGTGGGCGATCGCGGGGAGGTCGGTGTCGGCGTAGTCCCCGCGGCGGAGCGCCTCGACCCAGCGCGTGACGAGCGTCCGCAGCACGTCGGGGTGGGTCGCCGACAACAGGACCGGGATCCGCCCGGTGGGCGCCCGGTCCGGGGCGCTGCGCGGTACGTACTCCTCCAGGACCACATGGGCGTTGACGCCGCCGAAGCCGAACGAGCTGACGCCGGCCCGACGCGGCAGCTCACGCCCCTCCGCATCGCGCGGAGCGGGCCAGGGCTGCCGCTCCCGGACCAGGCGGAACGGGCTGCCCTCCAGGTCGATGTACGGGTTGACGCTCTCGCAGTGCAGGCTCTGCACCAGCGTGCGGTGCCGCATCTGCAACAGCACCTTGATCACGCCCGCCGCGCCCGCCGCCAGCTCCAGATGACCGATGTTGGTCTTGACAGAGCCGACGCCGCAGTGGGCCTCCTCCACCGTCGCGCCGTGCTCCTCGTAGAGGGCGCGGAACGCGGCCTTGAGGCCGTTGATCTCCACGGGGTCACCGAGTTTGGTGCCGGTGCCGTGGGCCTCGATGTAGCCCACGGTCCGCGGGTCGATCCCCGCCGTGCCGTACGCCTCGCGCAGCAAGGCGGCCTGGGCCCGGGGGTTGGGGGCGGTCAACGAGCTGCCCCGGCCGCCGTGGTTCTCGGCCGTGGCGCGGATCAGGCCGTAGATGTGGTCGCCGTCGCGCTCCGCCGCCGAGAGCCTCTTGAGCACCAGCATGCCGACGCCCTCACCGCGGGCGTAGCCGTCGGCGCGGTCGGAGAAGGTCTTGCACCGGCCTTCGGGGCTGAGCATCCCGGCCTTGGAGATGCTGATGTGGCCGTCGACGCTGACGATGGTGTTGACGCCACCGGCGATCGCCAGGTCCGACTGGCCCTGGCGGAGGGTCTGGACGGCCCGGTGGAGGGCGACCAGCGCGCTGGAACAGGCCGTGTCGACCGGCTCGCTCGGTCCGTGCAGGTCGAGGAAGTAGCTCATCCGGTTCGGGCCCATCGAGGGGGCCGCTCCGGTGATGTCGTACCCTTCGATCACCGGCGAGTAGCGTGTGACCAGGGTGCTGTAGCCGGTGCTGGTGGTGCCGACGATGAGGGCGGTGTTGCTGCCGGCGACCGCGTCCGCCGCGTAGCCGGCGTCCTCCAGCGCCTTCCACACGTACAGCATCAGCAGGCGCTGCTGGGGGTCCATCAACTCGGCTTCTTTGGGCGAGATGTCGAAGAACAGCGGGTCGAAGTCCCCCACGCCGTCCATGAAGCCGCCCGACGTCACATTGGACGTGTTGGGGTCCCTGACGGGGTCGCCGAAGTGCGCGCGCCAGTCCCAGCGGTCGGCGGGGACCTCGCGGGTGCAGTCGCGTCCCTCGCTCAGGTTCTCCCAGAACGCGTCGAGGTCGTCCGCCATGGGGAAGCGGCCGCTGATGCCGATCACGGCGATGGGTTCGTTCCCGGGCGTGCCGGCCTCGGACGCCCCGGCCGCCGGTGCACCGTCCTCCGCGGTGTCGGGCGCGGGCGTGCCGGGCCGCCGGGCGGGCGGTGCTGCCGCGGACGGCTCTGCCGGCTCCTCGGGCGCGCCGGTGACGCGGTCGGCGTGCTGGTCGAGAAGGTGCTCCACGAGCCCGTCCAGCGTGGGGTTCTCGAAGAACTGGGTGGGCGACAGGGAGAGTCCGAACTCCGCGTTGAGCTCGTTGGCGAAGCCGATGAACGAGAGCGAGTCGAAGCCGTACCGGGTCATCTCGGCCGCACCGGTGATCCGTTCGGCCGGGACGTCCAGCAGGACGGAGACGCGTGCGATGAGCTTCTTCAGCAGCGTCTTGTGCTGCGCCGCCCGGTCGGGCGTCGGCTCCGGTCCGGTCGGGCGCGGGGGCGCGGGCGGCGGGGCGAGCGTCCCGAAGCGGCGGGGATGGTTGTCGAGCAGGTGGTCCACGACCTCTCCCAGGGTCAGGTGTTCGGGGAACGGCTTGGGCGCCGCGGGCAGGGCGAACTCCGCGGTGAGCCGGTCGGCGAGCACGGTGAGCGAGACCGCGTCGAATCCGTACTCGCTCAACTCCACGGCGCCGTCGATCTCGTGTGCCGGGACGCCCAGCACGGTCGCCGCATGGCCGATCGTGCGGCCGAGGACCGTCGCGTGCAGGGCCGCCCGGTCGGGCGCGGCGACGGCGGTGGTCTCCGGTGCGGCCAGGAGGGTGGCGTCGATCCGGGCGCGGTCGCCGTAGACCGCCATCACATGCGGCTCACCGCTGCCGTAGGCGCGCATCAGCGCCTCCACGCCCTGTGGGGCACGCATCGGAGCCATGCCGACGGTCTCCCGCAGACGGCTCTCGGTGGCGGCGTCGACCGTCATGCCGCCGTCGGCCCACAGGGGCCAGCCGATCACGAGTGTGCGGCCGTGGCGTTCCTCGCGGGCCACCCGCTCCTGGCGCAGCGTCGCGTAGCCGTCCATGAAGGCGTTGGCCGCCGCGTAGTCGCCCTGGCCCGGGTTGCCGAAGGCCGAGAGCGAGGAGAAGGCGACGAAGCAGTCCAGGTCGAGGCCGGCGGTGGCCTCGTCGAGGTGCACCAGCCCGGCGACCTTGGCGGCGAGCACGTCCCGCAGGTCTGCGCCGCTCTTCGTGGCCAGGTAGCCGTCGCGCACCACACCGGCGGTGTGGACGACGCCGTCCAGGCGCCCGTGCTCGGCGACGATCGCGTCCACGCAGGCGGTCACGGCCTCGCGCCGGGCCACGTCCACCACCCGGTAGCTCGCCTGCGCTCCTGCGTCGGCGAGCGCGCGCACCAGCTCCCGCTGGCGGGAGCCCTCCGGTGAACGCCCGCACAGCACGAGGGTGGCACCGGGCGCCCGTGCCGCGATGTCGCGGGCGAACACCGCACCGAGCCCGCCGGCTCCCCCGGTGACGAGGTAGACGCCGCCGGCTTTCCAGGGCCGGACCGGCGGCGCGTCCTCGACGGCGGTCCACTGCGGCACCAGGCGCTGCCCGGAGGAGTACCGCACGGCCACGTCGTCGGGGCCGGCCGCGTCCGCGCGCAGGCGCTCGCACAGGGTCGCGGTGTCGACGGACGCCTCCACCTCGATGAGCTGGGTCAGCAGCCTGGGGTGCTCCATGCGGGCGGTGCGCAGCAGGCCGCCCAGGCCTGCGAGCAGCCGGTCCTCGCCGTCGGCGGGCACGACCAGCTGCAACAGCACCTGTTCGTCACGGGTCGCCGGGATGAGCTGCCGCAGCCGCGTCAGCACCGCCTCGGCGTGGTGGCCGTAGCGCAGGACCGGGTCGTCCTCCGCGGGCAGTGCGGCACACGGCACGCCCAGCCCGGCACCGACCTGCGCGGGATCCAACCCGTCCAACCCACCGAGCAGCACCTCGTGCCGCGCGACCGGACCGGACGCCCCGGTGGGCTCGGCAGGGCGCCAGCCGGCACGCATGAGGGTGAGCGAGGCGCCCTCGGACGGGGTGCCGGGCGCCCCTGACGTACCATCAACTACTGCCGTTTCACGCCTCGTTGACAGCACACGGGTACTGAAGCCGAGCAGGCGGACACACACCTGGCCGGCGTCGTCGCACAGCTCGATGTCGATACGGCGCACGGCCCCGTCGCGGTCGTTGGCGGCGGGCCGCACCACGGCCCACCCGCTGGCCGGGCTCGGCGCGAGCAGCTGCACCTCCTCCAGGACGAAGGGCAGTGCGGTGACCACGTCGTCGGTGTCCCGGGTCAACGACAGGCCCACGGTGGCCTGGAGCGCGGCGTCGAGCATCGACGGGTGCAGGGTCCAGGCGGCGCCGTCCCGTGCGGCCGGGGGCAGTTCCAGCCGCGCCACGACGAGCCCGGCACCGACGTGGATCCGCCGCAGGCCCCGCAGCGCGGGACCGTAGCCGATGCCCATACCGTCGAAGATCCGGTAGCAGTCCTCGTGTTCCACGGTGCGCACATCGCACTGGGCGCGCAGCGCGGCGACGTCCAGGCGGGCGGGCGAAGCCGCCGTGGCCGGTTCGAGGAGCCCCTGACCGTGCACCACGGGCCGCTCGTCCCCGGCCGCCGTGGTGATCTCGTAGCCGAAGCCGTCGTCCGACCGCCGCCGCAACGCGATCCGGACCGGGGTCGGCCCGGTGATGCGTGCGGGGCGCGACCAGACGACGTTGCGCAGGCGGACGCCGGTGGGCTCAAGGCCTTCGGCCCGGGCCGCCGCGTACGCCATCTCCAGGTAGGCCACGCCGGGGAGCACCGGCACGCCGTGCACGCGGTGGTCGTCGAGGAAGAACTCGCCTCCCGTCAGGTCGAGGGCGAAGGACGACGAGCCGGACTCGCCGGGTCGCCTTCGGCCTTCCAGCGGCGACCCGGCGGCGGGGGCACCGGAGCGGGGCGGGCGCGGGGCGGCCCAGTAACGCTCACCGGCGAAGGGGTAGGGCGGAAGGGAGAGGATGCGGAAACCGCCGTCGTCGAAGAGCGGGGCGAAACGCAGGTCGAGTCCCTGCGCGAAGAGCGCGGCCAGCTCGGTGAGGCCGTCGGTGCGGTGGCGCTCGGCCATCAGACGACCCGCCCGGGCGTGCCCGGCCGGGTCCTGGTGGCGGCGCCCGTCGGCCGCCTCACCGGTGACCACGCCCTGCGCCCGGCCCTCGCGCAGCCACGTCCGCAGGGCGGCGATCAGCTGTTCGCGGTCCGCCGCCACGCAGGCCCAGCGGTGGCCGCAGTGCCGGCGGCCGGTGGCCAGGGTGTGGGCCACGTCGCCCAGGTCGAGGTCCTCGTGCGCGAGAGCGTGCTCCAGCAGGCGCTCCACCTGGGCGCGGCGTGTGGCGTCGTCCTGTCCGGACAGCAGGATCAGCCAGCCCGGCCGCGGGGCGTGTCCGGCGGTCTCCGTGGCGGGGGCCTGTTCGATCACCGCGTGCGCATTGGTACCGGCCGCGCCGAAGGAGCTGACAGCGGCGCGGCGCGGACCGTTCTCCGGTGCCGGCCACGGGCGCAGACGGGTGTTGACGTAGAACGGGCTGCCCTCCAGCGCGATGGCCGGGTTGCTGCGGCGGTAGTGCAGCGACGGCGGCAGCTGTGCGTGGTCGAGCGCCAGCAGCACCTTGATGACTCCGGCCACGCCCGCGGCGAACTGGGTGTGCCCGAGGTTGGTCTTGACCGACCCCAGGGCGCAGCCGCCTTCCGGGGCGTCACCGAACGCGGCGCGCAGCGCCTCGAATTCGATGGGGTCGCCCAGCGGGGTGCCGGTGCCGTGCGCCTCGATCAGCTGGATGCCGGCGGGGTCGACACCGGCGCGGTCGTAGACGCTGCGCAGCAGGCGTTCCTGCGACCGGGCACTGGGCGCGGTGAGCCCGTTGGTCGTTCCGTCCTGGTTCACGCCCGACCCGCGGATCACTCCGTGGATGCGGTCGCCGTCGCGCAGCGCGTCGGCCAGGCGCTTGAGGACGACCACCCCGGCGCCCTCGCCCGGCACGAAGCCGTCGGCGCGCTCGTCGAAGGTGTGGCACCGTCCGCGGGCGGACAGCATGTTGGCGCGCACGGCGGACCGGTAGAAGATCGGCGTGGACTGGATGAACACGCCGCCCGCCAGCGCCATCGAGGTGTTGCCCTGGTGGAGGTCCTGGCACGCCTGGTGGATGGCCACCAGCGAGCTGGAGCAGGCCGTGTCCACCGACAGTGCGGGCCCCTGGAGGTCGAGGAAGTAGGAGATCCGCGAGGCGATGACCGAGGAGATGTTGCCCCACAGCGTCTGCGGCGGCGCGTCGTCCCCGATCAGCTGCTGGTAGTCGCTGGGCGAGCCGCCGACGTAGACGCCGCAGCCGCGGCCGTCGAGCCGTTCACCGGCGTAGCCCGCGTCCTCCAGTGCGTGCCAGCACTCCTCCAGGAAGATGCGCTGCTGGGGATCGGTGCAGGTCGCCTCCTTGCCGGACATGCGGAAGAACCAGGCGTCGAAGCGCTCGATGTCGTCCACGAAGCTTCCGTACTGGCGCGGCGCGTCGGCACCCAGTGCGTCGCGCAGGTCCCAGCGGGTGACCTCGCCGACCAGGTCGTCGCCCGCGGCGAGGTGCGCCCACAGGGTCCTGGCGTCGGGCGAGCCCGCGAAGCGGGCGGCGATGCCGACCACCGCGATGCCGTCGTCGGCGGGTCCGTTCGCGATCGGTGCGGGGGTGGTGGGTACAGAGGCCACGGACCGGGGTGCCGCCGGCTCGCTCACCGCGACCGCGGTGGCGTCGTCGGCCGGCGCGTCGCCGTGGGGGGCGGGCACCGTCCCGGTGGCCCGCTCCGGCGCTCCGCCGGCCTCGCCCACAGCCTCGCGCAGCACGCCGGACGACCGCAACCGGTCGCCGTACCGGTCGAGCAGATGGTCCGTCAGACGGTGCAGCGAGCTGTGCTCGAACAGCGCGGTGCTGGCGAGGTCGACGCCGAGAGCGCCGTTCACGGCCTCGACGAGCTTGACGCTCAGGATCGAGTCCACGCCCATGTCGGAGAACGACGCCTGCGGATCGATCTCGTCGGGCTCCATCACCAGCACACCGCACACCTCGGTCAGCAGGCGGTCGCCGACCAGGTACCGCAGCGTCGGTGCGTCGGTCTCCGCGCTCCGCGGCGCGGGGGCCGGGTCGGCGGGCGCCGGCGGCGGGGAGGCGAGGGCGGATACGGGCGGCGGGGCGGAGAGGACGGGTGCGGTCGTCGCCACCCAGTAGCTCTTGCGCTGGAAGGGGTAGGTCGGCAGCGGCGTACGGCGCACGTCGAGACCGGAGAACAGCGGCGCGAGGTCCACCGTGGCGCCGTCGAGGTACCGGTCCCGCGCGCTGTCCAGCACGGCATCACCGCTCCGGTCGCCGGCACCGGCCGGCTCGTCCGCGAGCCAGGCCGTCAGCCGGCGCAGCAGCGCCTCGCGGCTGCCCGCGACGAACGCGGCGCGGTGGGCGAAGTGGTCCCGGCCGACGGCCAGCGTGTAGCTGACGTCCCCCAGTGCGGCGCCGGGGGTGCCGCGCAGGTGCGCCAGGAGGTCCTCGGCGCGCCGGCGCAGCGCCTCCGGCTGCTGGGCGGAGAGCACGAACAGCAGCTCGCCCGCCGCCTCCCGGCGCTCACCGCGGTCGGGGGCGTCCTCGACGACGAGGTGCCCGTTGGTGCCGCTGAAGCCGAAGGCGCTCAGGGCCGCCATGCGCCTGCCCTCGCCGTTCGGCTGCCAGGTCCGCAGCTCGGTGTTCACGTGGAACGGGCTGCCGGCGAGCCGGATCGCGGGGTTGGCTTCGTGGAAGTGGAGCGAGGGCGGGATCTGCCCGTGGCGCAGGGAGAGCACGATCTTCAGGAGGCCCGCCACGCCCGCCGCGGAGGTGGTGTGGCCGAGGTTGGTCTTGAGGGAGCCGAGCGCGCAGGAGCCGGGGCCGCCGGCCGGGCCGAACGCGTCGACCAGTGCCCGGCATTCGATGGGGTCGCCCAGCTGGGTGCCGGTGCCGTGCGCCTCGACCAGGCCGATGCCGGCGGGGTCGATGCCGAAGTCGGCGTGGACCTGACGGATGAGCCGCTCCTGCGACAGTGCGCTCGGTGCGGTGATGCCGTTGGTCGCCCCGTCCTGGTTGATCGCCGAACCGCGGATCACCGCGTGGATGTGGTCGCCGTCGGCCAGGGCGTCGGACAGCCGCCGGAGCACCACCACGCCCACGCCCTCGCCGGGGACGAATCCGTCGGCCCGGGCGTCGAAGGTGTGGCACCGGCCCGTGGGCGACAACATCCCGCCCCGGCCGGCCGCCAGGTAGGTCTCCGGCGTGGTCTGCACGCTGACCCCGCCGGCGATGGCCAGCTCCGTCTCGCCGCTCCACAGTCCCTGGCAGGCGAGGTGGACGGCGACCAGCGAGCTGGAGCAGGCCGTGTCGACCGCGATGGCGGGGCCCTGGAGGTTCAGGTGGTAGGCGATGCGCGCCGGGACGACCGAGGGTGCGTTGCCCCACGCGGCCTGGGCGGGCGGTGCGCCCTCGAACCAGCGGGGGTAGTCGCCGCCGGTGCAGCCGACGTAGACCCCGCACCGGCGGCCGTCCAGCGCGGAGCCGGCGTATCCGGCGTCCTCGATGGCCGCCCATGCCTGTTCGAGGAACAGCCGCTGCTGCGGGTCGGTGTAGGTCGCTTCGAGGCCGGTGAGGTTGAAGAAGCGGGCGTCGAACCGGTCGATGCCGTCGAGGAAGCTGCCCGTGCGGCAGGAGAGCTCGTCCCGGCCGTAGCCGGAGAGGTCCCACCGTTCGACCGGGCCGACCAGGTCGTGGCCGGCGGCCAGGTGCTGCCACAGCGCGTCGACGTCGTCCGACTGCGCGAAGCGGCCGCTGATGCCGACGATGGCGATGGGCTCGCGCCCTGCGGGGCGAGGAGTCGCTGCGGCCGCGTCGGAAGTCGTGGTCCGCACGGCGGAGGCCGGCACGGCAGGCGGCGGGGCGGCGGGTGACGAGGTAGCAGGCGACGCGGAGTTGGGCCTCGGGGTGGCAGGCGGTGCAGCTGCGGGGGCGGCCGGCACTGCGGGCGCGGGCAGGTGCGGCCGGTGGCGGTCGACGATGTGCGCTGCGAGCTGTGCCACGCTGCGGTAGTCGAAGATCACCGTGGTCAGCAGGTCGAGCCGCAGCTCTTCGTTGAGGCGCTGGACGAACCGGGCGCCGACGAGGGAGTCGAGGCCGTAGTCGGCGAACGCCTGGCCCGGATCTATCCGGTCGGCGGACATCCGCAGCGCATCGGCGAGCTCCGCCAGCACCACGTCGGCCACCGTACGTGCCGGGTCCGGTGCCGGAGCCACGGCGGGCGCGGGAGCCGGCGCCGAGGGCGCGTCGAACGCCCGGGCCGGACGGTCGTCCAGGGCCGGTGCGTCGGCCGGCGGCCGGGGGCTGCGGGACAGGCCGTCGCTGTGGGCCACCACGACCTGCTGCCCCAACGACAGGGCGTCCCCGGCGGGTTGGCCGATGTCGGTGAAGCCCTCCTGTTCCAGCACCAGGCGCCAGGCCGCCGGCGACAGCGCGGGGCTGCCCGGCACGCGCAGCTCGGCGTCGTCGTAGAGCCACCATCCGTCGAGCAGACCGAAGGTGAGGTGGTTGACCAGGTAGAAGCCGCTGATCTCGTTCAGCGCCAACAGGCCGTTGCCGCGCAGCAGCGCCTTGGCGTGCCGGAGGGCCGGGCGGATGTTGTCCGTGGCGTGCAGCACATTGGCCGCGATCACCACGTCGAACGCGCCGGTGTCGAGCCCCTGGCCGTGCGGGGGCCGGCTCACGTCGAAGAGACGGTACGTCAGATGGCCGTGGTGCGGCCCGAACGTGTCCTCGGCGTTCTGGAGGAACGCCGGCGACAGGTCGGTGAAGCAGTACTCGGCCGGTTCCAGTCCCTCGCGGGCCAGGCGGTCGAGCACCGGGCCGGTGGTGCCGCCGGTCCCGGCGCCGATCTCCAACACCCTTAGGCCGGCGCCTGGTTCGGCGTCCCGGCGGGCCCGCAGGAACGCCGCGACGCGGTCGGCCAGCACCACGTTGAAGTGTTCGGCCACCCGGTTGTCCCGGTAGACGCCCTCCACGAGGGAGAACGAGCCCTGGGGGAAGAGCACGTCGGTGGCGCGCGTGCGGCCGCAAAGGATGTCGGTGAGCGCGGGCAGGGTCGTGTCCAGCAGCGTCAGCGGTGCACGCAGATCGGGGTTGGCCGCGGCCCACCGGTCCCGCTGCCCGGCCCAGTCGGCGCGGTATGCCTCGGCGTCCTGTGCCGCCGGGCTGTCGCTGCTCCAGCGGCCCTGGTCGTCGACCATTCCGTGCTCGGCCAGGGTGCGCAGGGTGGCCGAGAGCCAGCCGTCGAACCGCGCGTCGATGCGCTGCCGGTCCTTCCACCGGGCCAGGCCCCGGCGCGGCTCGTCGAGACCGGCGCGGCGCAGCTCGGCGACGAGGCGGCGGCGGAGGAACCCATCGATCTCCCCCGGCACCGGGCCGGCCCGGTGGGCGGCGAGGGCCGCGGGCAGGGGCACGGCCGCGGGGCCGACCGGCGCCGCCGCACCGTGCGGGTGCGGGGTCAGGGTCTGGCCGGTCAGCACCCCCTCGACGGGCAACGGCCGGCCGAGGCGCATAAAGCCGATCTGGTGGAGCGGGCCGGCCAGCAGGCGCTCCAGTGCACCCATCGCCGTGGCCGGGGCGATCGGGGCCAGTCCCATCGAGGTCACGTCGCGCAGCAGCGGTTCGGGCACGTTGCCCCAGTAGCCCCAGTTGACGACCTTGACCGGGCAGTCCAGCGCGGTGCGCAGCGCGTCGGCGTGGGCGTCCTCGAAGGCGCAGGCCGCCGAGTAGTGCGCCTGGTCCGGGTTGCGGATGAAGCTCACCAGCGACGAGATCAGCAGGACGAAGTCCAGGTCGCGGCCGGCGAAGACGTCGGCGAAGTGCGCGCACGGGTCGACCTTGGCCCCCAGCGTGGCCTCCAGCTCCTGCTCGGTCATCCGCGCGAGCGGCGTGTGGCTGAAGACCATCGCCAGGTGCACCACGCCGTCGATGCGGCCGTGGCGGCGGACGACCTCGTCCCGCATGCCGGCGAGTGCGTCGGGGTCGGAGGCATCGGCGGAGAGGTAGACCGGTGTGCGCCCGCCCGCGGCGATCTGTTCCGCCTTGGTCCGGATGGCTTCGTCCTCGGCGCGCCGGCCGACCCACACGACGCGTGCGTCGTACCGGCGGACGAGGTGTTCGCTGAGCAGCACGCCGAGGTCACCGGCGCCGCCGATGAGGACGTAGACGCCGCCGCGCCGCAGCACGGGTCCGGCCGGGGCCGGGGTGGGGTCCACCGGCAGGAGCTGCCGGCGCAGCCACTGGCCGCCACGTCGTGCGAGCGGGTGGGCACGCCGGTCGGCGGGCAGCGCGAAGACCTCCTCCACCACGAACGGCTCGTCGTCGGCGAGGTCCACCGCGCGGATGCGCCACTGCGGCTGTTCCTTGGCCAGCCCGCCGATCAGACCGTGCAGGCTCGCCTGCGCCGCATCCACCGGGCCGGAGGCGCCCGCGTCGAAGGCGCCGCGGGTCACGAGGGTGAGCCCCAGCCGCTCTTCGTGCCGGCCCAGGGCCGTCAGTGCCTTCAGGACGCGGAACATCCGCCGGATCGCACCGCGCTGCACGCCGATCCGCGCCGCGGTGTCGTGCGCGGCGGGGGTCGGGAACTCCATGACGACGTGGTCGAACCCGCCCACCGCGGCCAGTTGGTCGCGGACCTCGTCGACGGACGCCGCGCCGGTGTCCAGCACCGTCGCCTGCGGGTGACGGGCCGTCAGCTCCGCCAGCGCCTCCGGGGCGAGGCCGATCGCCACCACACGGGCCGACCCGGACGGATAGGGGGTGCCCCGCAGCAGCCGCGCGGGTTCCCAGACCGGGTGCAGGGTGAGGTCACCGGCGGGGAGCTGGTGGGAGCCCACCGGCTGGGCGGACGCGGTGTCAGGAGCGGTGGACGCCGCGGCGGGGCGGGGCGGCACCACCGGGGGCGGCGGCGCCACAGGGGGCTGCGCCGCGGGGAGCGGCGCGACGGGCCGCGCCGGGGGTTCGGACCAGGCCTCGGCCGCCATGTGCTGGGGCGGTGCGGGGAGTTCGGGCAGTCCGTCGGTGTACCAGTAGCGCTCCCGGGCGAAGGGATAACCCGGCAGCCCGACCTTCCGCGGCCGGGGGCCATCGGCGTGCAGACGGCTCCAGTCCACGGCGAGGCCGGTCGTCCAGGCCTCGGCCAGCGGGGCCAGCTTTCCGCGCCGCGCCCAGCGCACGACGGTCTCCTGGAAGTCCTCGTCGCGGAGGAAGTCCTTGACCGCACCGCCGCGGTCGCCACCGGAGTTCAGGAACGCACCCGCGGGCAGCCCGCCGCCGCGCGCACAGGCGTCGAACGCCTCGATGAGCGCGGGCAGTTCGGTGACCACCACGGCGAGCCGTGCGGCCATCGCCTCCCGGCCGGTCTGCAACGTGTAGGCGATGTCGCCCAGGTCGCCGCTGCTCCACCGTCCGGTCCGCAGTGCGTCGCGCAGCCGCCCGGCGGTCTCGCGCAGGCGCTCCTCGTCGAACGCGGACAGCACCGCCACCACGGGCCCGGCGCGGTGCCCGGCTGCCTCGGGCCTCCTGGCCACCTCGGTGCGCTCCTCGGTGTGCTCCTCGACGTACTCCTCGACCAGGACGTGCGCGTTGGCACCGCCCGCGCCGAAGGAGGAGAGACCGCCGAGCCGGGGGCGACCGCCGGTCCTCGGCCAGGGTGCGGCCGCACGTTGCAGCACGAACGGGCTGTCGGCGAAGTCGATGTTCGGGTTGGTGCGTTCGGCGTGCAGGGACGGCACGAGGGTGCCGTGCCGCAGTTGCAGCAGCAGTTTGGTGAGGCCGGCGATGCCCGCGGCCGACTCCAGGTGGCCGATGTTGGACTTCGCCGAGCCGAGGGAGCAGAAGTTGCGGGCGTCGGTGAACTCGGCGAAGGCCGCCGTCAATCCGGCGACCTCGATCGGGTCGCCCAGCGCGGTGCCGGTGCCGTGCGCCTCGATGCAGCCGATGTCCCGGGGGTCCACCCCGGACCGGCGCCACGCACTGCGGATGACCGCGGCCTGCGCCAGCGGGTTGGGCACGGTGAATCCGTGCGTGTGCCCGCCGTGGTTCAGCGCACTGCCGCGGATCACCCCGAGGATGCGGTCGCCGTCGGCGACCGCGTCGGCGAGCGGGCGCAGCAACACCGCGCCGACGCCCTCGCCGGGCACATAGCCGTCGCCGCCCTCGCCGAAGCTGCGGCAGCGGCCGTCGCCGGAGGCGAACTGCCCCTCACCGATCATCAGGTACTTGGCCGGGTGCAGCGACAGGTTGATCCCGCCGGCCAGGGCCGCGCCGCACTCCCCGCGCCGGAGCGCCTCGCACGCGAGGTGGATCGCGGACAGCGCCGAGGCGCACATGGTGTCGACGGTGAGGCTCGGGCCGCTCGCGTCGAAGAAGTACGAGACGCGGTTCGCGATGGACGCGAGGCTGCCCGGGACGACGATCGGCTCGCCACGCACGCTGTACTCGGCACCGTACAGCTGGTACTCGGAGTACATCGCGCCCACGAACACCCCGATGTCACCGGCGTCCTCGGCCACCCGGGTTCGGGCGACCGCGCGCAGGGCGTCGCGGGTGTAGCCGGCGTCCTCCAGCGTGTGGTGGGCGCACTGGAGGAAGAGCCGCTCCTGCGGGTCCATCGTCGAGGCGGCCTTCGGCGAGATGCCGAAGAACAGCGGGTCGAACTCGTCGACTCCGTCGAGGAAGCCGCCCCACTTGCTGTAGGTCCTGCCCGCCACGCCGCGGCGCGCATCGTAGTAGCGGGCGTGGTCCCAGCGGTCACCCGGGATCTCGGTGATGCTGTCGCGCCCGGCGAGCAGGTTGTCCCAGTAGGCCTCCAGGTCGGGCGCGCCGGGGTAGCGACCGGCCATGCCGACGATCGCGATGGGCATCTGCTGCTCCGCGGGGGCGTCGTGCGCCGGCTGTGCGGTGACGGCGGCGGTACGGACGCCGGGGCGGGACGCCGCGGTGGAGGCCGGGGCCTCGGTGGAGGGCTCCGGGGTGTCGGGCGGCTCAGGCGCGGTGGCGGTGGCGGTGGCAGTGGCAGTGGCAGTGGCCGACGCGGAACCGTGGTCCGGCAACCCGACCAGTTTCGCGAGGGCTTCGGGCTGGGTGCGCAGGAAGTGCCGCACCAGGCCGTCGACCGTCCGCACCTCGAAGAACAGCGTGCTGCCGACGTTGTCGAGGCCCTGGCGGACCGCCTCGGTCAGTTGGACGACCAGGATCGAGTCGATGCCGTAGCGGTCGAAGGGCACATCGGCCCGGATGTCGGAGACCGGCAGTTGCAAGGTCTCCGCGACCAGGGTGCGGAAGTGGTCGCGGGCCAGGTCCGCCAGCAGATCGTCGTCGCGCGCGCCGCCGGCGGCGGCAGTGGCCGGAGCGGCCGTCGGGACGGACGACGGGGCGAGTGTCGAGGCGGGTGTCGGTGCGGGCGGTTGCGGCTCGGTGGACGGACGCCCGGCCTCGGGGAGGGCTCCGCGGAAGGCGGACACACCGTCGGGGCGCGGCTGACGGATCGCGCCGTCGCTCTCGGCGACGATCACCTGCTGGCCGAGGTGGTCGGCGCCCTCGGCGGCGACGAACGCCCCGCGGAAGCCGGTCTCGCCGAGCACCCGCCGCCAGCTCTCCGGCGCGAGGCCGGGAGAACCGGCGATGCGCGGCGCCGGGTCGTCGTAGAGCCACCAGCCGTCCAGCAGGCCGAACGTCAGATGGCTGAAGAGGATGTTGTCGCTCAACTCGTTGAGCAGCAGCAGGGCGTTGGGGCGGGCGGCGGCCTTGGCGTTGCGCAGCGTCCTGCGGATGTTGCGGGTCGCGTGCAGCACGTTGGTGGCGATCACCACGTCGTACTCGCCGGGGGTCACCTGCTGGCCGGCGAGCGGCTGCTCGGCGTCGAAGAGCCGCGGGTCCAGGTACGGCGCGATCTCGGCGTACTCCCGCCTCGCGTGCAGCAGGAACGCCTTGGAGATGTCGGTGTAGCTGTACTGCTCGATGTGTTCGGCCCACGGCCGCAGCCTGCGGAACACGGTGGCGCTGGTGCCGCCGGTGCCCGCGCCGATCTCCAGGATGCGCAGGCGTGCGGACGGATCGTCGGCCAGCCGGCGTTCGAGGTAGCCGACGAGGGTGTCGGCGAGCACGTCGTTGAAGTAGTCGGCGACCGGGTTGTTCTTGTAGACGCCCTCGACCAGTTCGAGGGAGGCGTTCGGGAACATCACGTCGGTGGCCGGGCGGCGGCCGGTGAGGATGGCGGGCAGCGCGCGCAGCGTGGTGTCGACGAGGACGGCCTGCGGGCGCTTGGCCGCATCGGCCAGCCACGGCTGCCGCTCCCGGTCCCAGTCCGCCCAGGCGTCGTCGAGGGGTGCGGCGCGGGTGTCGAGGGCCGCGAACCGGTCGTCCCCCTCGCGGCGCAGGAGGCCGGCGTCGGCCAGCACGATGAGGGTGTGCGCCGTCCAGCGCTGGTAGCGGTCCTCGATGCCGCCGGCGGCGCGCCACTCGGCGGCGGTGGCCGCGCGGCCGTCACGGAAGAGCCCCAGTGACCGAAGCAGCGCCCAGGTGATCCGTACGAGCGCGTCGTGCATGACCGCGGCGTGCCCGCCGGCCTCGGCGCGCAGGCGCTCGATCTCCGCGCGCCGGTCGGGCCGGTCCGCGCGCACGGCCGTGATGAGCGAGGGAGCGGAGGTGGCCGGGTGGGTGATCGCGTCGTCGTCGTAGATCCCGTCGATGCTCCGGGGGTCGGTGGCCTTGAGCAGTGCGAGCTGCCGGTAGGGGGAGGCCAGCAGCGCGTCGAACGCCGCCATGCCCTCGTCCGGTTCGATCGAGCCCAGGCCCAGCCGGGCCATCCGCTGTCGGTAGCCGTCGGCGGTGACGGCGCCGACGCCGGCCCAGTAGCCCCAGTTCATCACCTTGACCGGGCAGTCGAGCCGGGTGGACAGGTGCTCGGCGAAGGCGTCGGCGAAGGTGCAGCCGGCCGCGTAGTTGGCCTGCCCGGGTGCCTTGAAGAAGGCCTGCATCGAGGAGAAGAACGCGACGAACTCCAGCGGCTGGCCGGCGAAGGCGTCGGCGAGGTTCACCGCAACGTCCGCCTTGGCCGCGTAGGTCGCGCGGAAGCCGTCCTCGTCCATGCGGGCGAGGGTGCGGTCACCGAGGACGATCGCGGTGTGCAGGACGCCGCGCACGGGTCCGTGCCGCCGCACGATCTCGTCGCGGGCGCGGCGCAGGTCGTCCGGGTCGGTCGCGTCGGCCTGAATGTAGTCCGGCTTCGGGCCGTACGCCGCGAGGGCGTCCTGCCGGGCGGCGATGGCGGCGTCCAGCGGCCGACGGCCGATCCAGACCACCCTGGCCCCGTGACGGTACATCATGTGCTTTGTCCACACGGCGCCGATGCCGCCGGCGCCGCCGATGGCCACGATGACGCCGTCGCCCGCGGGCGGGGCGGTCGCGGTGGCCGGCCCGGACAGCTCCAGCAGGCGTTGCCGGTACCACTCGCCGCGCCGGTGGGCCAGCGGCTCGCCGCGGGGGTCGGCGGGCAGCGCCAGCAGCGCCGGCCACGGCACCAGGGCGCCGGCCTCGACGTCGGCCACCCGTACGCGCCAGTGCGGGTACTCCTTGGCGAGGGTGCCGCAGAGGCCGTGCACACCGGCCTGGGCCGGGTCGGCGCCGGTGTCCCCCGGCAGCAGGCGAGCCTGCCGGGTGACCACGGTCAGCCCGAGTTCACGGGCGTCGGCGCCGCCCGCCAGGAGCGCCTTGACCAGGCGGAAGACGGCGAGCGTGGCCTGGCAGGACTCCGCCCGCGACGCTGCGGGGTCGGCTGCCGGAGCGAGCCAGAAGACGTGGTCGGCGTCGGCGGGCAGCCGCGCGGCCAGGTGGTCGGCCGACTCGTCGTCGTGGGCGTCCAGGACGACGGCGTCGGGGTGGTGGCGGCGCAGTGCGGCCTGTTCGCCGGCGCTGCCGCCGATCAGCACGACGCGGGCCTGCGGGTGGGGCCGGCGCGGGGCGGCGTCCGCGGGCAGGGCGTCCCACACCGGTGCCAGCAGCGTCGCACGCGGGGCGTCGCCGACGGCGGGTGCGGTCAGGTGGCGGAAGGAGCAGCCGCGCAGGCTCACGGCGGGCCGTCCGTCGTCGTCGTAGAGGTCGATGTCCACTTTGGTCACGTTCCGGTCGGCCGCGGGGGCGTAGCCCTCGGTGTGGCGCAGATGGGCCCACATGCGCGCGGTGGTGGGGGCGAGGACGTCGACGGCGTCCAGCGCGAACGGCAGCGACGGGGCGCCCGGCCGTTCGGCCAGAGTGCCGGTGGCGTCGCCGTGGAGCCCGACGACGGCCTGGACGGCGCTGTCGAGCATCGCCGGATGCAGGACGAACCCGCCGTCCGGGGTGCCGCCGGGCAGCACGAGGCGTGCCAGGACCTCGCCGTCGCCGACGGCCAGCGTGTCGATGGCGCGCAGCCGGTCGCCGTGGCGGATGCCGACGCCGTCCAGGGCGTCGCGGCACTGCCGCCCCGACAGGGTGCGCCGCCCGCAACGGGCCCGCAGCGCCGCCAGCGGCTCCGGCGCCGGCCGGCCGGGCGGGACCAGGCGGCCCTGGGCGTGCACGGCCGAGTCGTCGCGCAGCACGCGGAAGGCGTCGCCGTCGAGGTCGACGCGCAGTTCGGCGCCGCGCTCCCCGACGGGGAACGGCTCGGGCCAGACGACGTCGCGCAGGCCGAGCGGTGCGAAGGAGTCGCCGGTGGCGGCCCGGCACGCGACTTCCAGCGACAGCACGCCGGGCAGCACCGCCCGGCCGGCGACGTGGTGGTCGGCCAGGAAGAACTCCTCGCCGCTGAGCCGGATCCGGTACGCGGCCGGGTCGGTCTCCCCTTCTGCCGCCGAGCCCGCGGCGGCCTGCGGGGCCGGGGCACCGGTCCAGTAGCGCTGCCGCTCGAACGGGTAGGTGGGCAGCGGCACTTGACGGCGCGAGGCGGTCGGGAAGCTCTCGGTGAACCGGTCGGCCTCGCCGCGGACGTAGGCGTCGGCCAGTGCGGCCGGCGTCAGGGCCCGCCCGCCGTCGCCGGGGCGCGGGTCCGCGGTGGTCTCCCCTTGTGCCACCGCGTCATCGGGCATGCCGCTCAGCCAGGCACGCAGACGGGCCGTCAGCTCCGGCAGTCCGGCGGCGACGACGGCCAGCCGGTGCGCGAAGTGGTTGCGCCCCGCGGCCAGGCTGTAGGCGACGGCTCCGGCGGGCAGGCCGGGTTCGCGCTCCAGGTGGGTCAGCAGCCGCTCGACCACGGCGCGCAGGGCGGCCGTGGTGCGTGCCGACAGCAGGAAGGCGTGTGCTCCGCCCGTTTCGGCGGGCCGGGGGGCGGGGTCCTGCGGGTACTCCTCCAGCACCACATGCGCGTTGGTGCCGCTGGCCCCGAACGAGCTGACCGCCGCCCGGCGCGGGCCGCGGGCGGGCGCCGGCCACGGCTGCGCGGTGGTGGTGACGGTGAACGGGCTGCCGTCGAGCGCGACGGCCCGGTTGGCCGCGCGGAAGTGCAGGGACGGCGGGATCTGACGGTGCTCCAGGGCCAGCAGCGCCTTGATGACGCCCGCGATGCCGGCGGCGAACTGCGTGTGGCCCAGGTTGGTCTTGATCGAGCCGAGGATGGCGCTCGCGGCCGGGGCACCCTCGAACGCGCGGGTGAGGGCGCGGAATTCGATCGGGTCGCCCAGCTGGGTGCCCGTGCCGTGTGCCTCGACGAGCTGGATGCCGCCGGGCCGGACGCCGCATCCGGCGTGGACCTCGCGCAGCAGCTGCTCCTGCGACGCCGCGCTGGGGGCGGTGATGCCGTTGGTGGTGCCGTCCTGGTTGATGCCCGACCCGCGGACGATGCCGTAGACGTGGTCGCCGTCGCGGCGGGCGTCGGCGAGCCGCTTGAGGACGACCGCGCCCGCGCCCTCACCGGGTACGAAGCCGTCGGCCCGGCTGTCGAAGCTGTGGCAGCGGCCGTTGGCCGAGAGCATGCCCGCGCGGGACGCCGACTCGTACAACCGCGGGGTGGTCTGGATGAAGACTCCGCCGGCGATCGCCATGTCCGCGGTGCCGGCGCGCAGGTCGCGGCAGGCCAGGTGCAGCGAGACCAGCGAGCTGGAGCAGGAGGTGTCGACGGTGAGGGCCGGGCCCGTGAGGTCGAGGTGGTAGGCGATCCGGGAGGCGACGACCGAGCCCATGGTGCCCCACAGCGCCTGAGCGGGCGGGTTGGCGTCGAGCTGGTCGTGGTAGTCCCCGCTGTAGCAGCCGACGTACACCCCGCAGTTGCGGTTGCGCAGGCGTTCCCCGGTGTAGCCGGCGTCCTCCAGTGCGTTCCAGCACTGTTCCAGGAAGATCCGCTGCTGTGGGTCCATGGTGGTCGCCTCGACCCCGGAGATCGCGAAGAACACCGGGTCGAACCGGTCGATGTCGCGGACGAAGCTGCCGGAGCGGCAGGTGACGTCCGGGCCGAGCGGCCAGCGGGTCACCGGTTCGACGAGGTCGTCGCCGGCCATCAGGTGGTCCCACAGGGCGCGCGGGTCCTCGGCGTCGGAGTAGCGGGCGGCCATCCCGACCACGGCGACCGCGGCGTCCGTCGCCGGGTCGGCGGACGGCCCGGTCTCGGGGGACGCCTGGGGCGCCGGGGACGTCTGGGGGCGTGGCGCGGCGCCGTGGGCACCCGCGATGAACGCGTGCAGGCGCTCGACGGAGCCGTGATCGAACAGGTCTGTCGTCTCCAGCTCGGTGCCCAGGGCGGTGTTGAGCGTGTGCACCAGGTGCACGCCGAGGATGGAGTCCAGCCCGTAGTCCGCGAACGGGCGGCGACGCTCGATCTCGGCGACCGGCATCTGGAGGGCCTCGCCCAGTGCGTCGAGCAGGACGCGCTCGACGTCCTCGGCCGCGGGGGCGGCGGCCTGCGGCGCGGGGGCGGCGGCCGGCTGCTCGTTCGTGGCCGGACCGAACCAGAAGTGCCGGCCCGCGAAGGGATATCCGGGCAGGTGCACACGCGCGGGCGCGTCCTGGCCGGGGTGCAGGCGGGTCCAGTCCAGCGGCATGCCCTTGGCCCAGAACGCGGCCAACTCGCTCCACTCGCCCGCCGCGATCCACCGGTCGGCGAGCTCGCGCAGCTCGTCCTTCTCCGCCAGCGCGGCCAGCGTCTCCCGGGTGACCTTCACCTGGCCCCGGTACCAGGGGCCCTCGGCCGGTGGACCGGCGAGGAAGCCGAGCAGCTGTTCCCGCCACTGCTCGGGGGTCTCGGCGACGAAGCACAGCCGCTCGTCCATCGCCTCGCGGCCGGTCTGGAGCGTGGCCGCGACGGCGGGTAGGTCCACGTGGCCGGTGGCCTGGAGCCAGGAGGCGAGTCGGTCGACCCGGGCGTGCAGGTCCTCGGGGGTGCGGGCGGACACCGGCAGCAGCACCGGGCGGTCGGGGGTGGCCGGTGCGGTCGGCGTGCCGGAGGTGCCCTGGTACTCGGCGACGATGACATGGGCATTGGCTCCGCCCGCGCCGAAGGAGGAGATCCCGGCCGTGCGCGGTCCGCCGCCCTCGGGCCGCGGCCAGGGGGCCGCGGAGGTCTGGAGGGCGAACGGGGTGGCCGCGAGGTCGATGTCCGGGTTGGGCTGCTCGGCGTGCAAGGTGGGGACGAGCTCGCGGTGCCGCAGTTGCAGGACCACCTTGGTCAGGCCCGCGATGCCGGCGGCGGCTTCGAGGTGGCCGATGTTGGACTTGACCGATCCGAGGGCGCACCCCCCGGAGCCCACGGCATCGGGGGCGAAGGCCTGCGTCAGACCGTCGATCTCGACGGGGTCGCCGAGCCGGGTGCCGGTGCCGTGCGCCTCGATGCAGCCGACGTCGGCCGCGGACACACCGGCGTGGTCCAGCGCCTCACGGATCAGCGCGGCCTGCGCCCGCGGGTTGGGCACGGTGTAGCCGTTGGTGCGCCCGCCGTGGTTGATGGCGGACCCGAGGACGACCGCGTGGATCGGGTCGCCGTCGGCCTCGGCCCGGGACAGCGGTTTCAGCAGCACCGCGCCCACGCCCTCGCCGGGCAGGAACCCGTCTCCGCCGGCACCGAAGCTGCGGCAGTGCCCGTCGCCGGCGAGCATCCGGGAGCGGCACAGTTCGACATAGGTGGAGGGGTGCAGGTAGAGGTTCACCCCGCCGGCTACGGCCAGTTCGCAGGCGCCGTGCCGCAGGTGCTCGCAGGCCTCGTGGATGGCGGTCAGGGACGCCGAGCACATGGTGTCGACCGGCATGCTCGGGCCGCGCAGGTCCAGCAGGTAGGACACGCGGTTGGCCAGCGACCCGAACGACGTGCGCGGTGCGGGCGGTAGCCCGTCCGTCGCCGGCGGCCGGTTGCGGTCGAAGCCGGTCTTGGTGATCCCGGCGAAGACGCCGACCCGCGAGCCGTGCTGCTCGGCGAGCCGCTGCCGCGTGTAGCCGGCGTCCTCCAGCACCGACCACGCAGTCTCGACGAAGAGCCGCTCCTGCGGGTCCATGTCGGCCGCGTCGCGCGGTGCGATGCCGAAGAAGGCGGCGTCGAACCGGGCGAAGTCATCGAGGAACGCGCCCCACTTGCTGTAACTGGCGCCCTGTTGCACGGCGCGCTGGGCGTCCGGTTCGTAGAAGCCGTCCAGGGACCACCGCTCGGCGGGGATCTCGCGGACGCTCTCGCGGCCCGCGCGCAGGTTCTCCCAGAACGCCTCCAGCGTCGGCGCCTCGGGGTAGCGCCCGCTCAGGCCGATGATGGCGATGGGCTCGTCCGCGGCGGCCGGCCGTCGCGGCGTCACCAACTCGACGGCGGAACGCGGCGGTTCGGGGCGCGTCGCCGGTGCCGCGGTGGTAAGGGGTGCCTGGCCGGTGGCGGGTGGCGCGGCGACGGGCGGAGCCTGCGTCGGGGCGGATGCCCCGGCCCGGGCCGCCGGGTCGCCGAGCCAGCGGTGGCAGCCGTCGGCGTGCTGCTCCACCAGGTGGCCGGCGAGCTCGTTCAGCGTCGGGTACTGGTAGAGCAGCGTCTTGGGCAGGGCGCCGAACCACCGCGCGAAGCGGCGGTTGAGCCGGGTGACGGCCAGCGAGTCGATCCCGAAGCCGTCCAGCGGCGCGGCGGCGTCCAGCCGGGCCGGGTCCAGCCGCACCGTCTCGGCCACCAGCTCCTTCAACCGGGGCAGCAGCCGCGCCCGGAGGTCCTGCGACCGCGTCGCTCCGTCGCCCACGTCGCTGTCCACGTCGCTGTCCTCGTCCTCCGTGTCCATGACCATGAGGTGTGGTGTGCCGAGCGCCAGCGCGCCGTGCAGCGCACGCAGCGCGGTGTCCGTGCCCAGGGGGCGGCCGAAGCGTGCGGTGAGCGCGGGCACCTCCTCGGCCGGGACGCTCATGCCGCCCTCGCGCCACAGCGGCCAGCCGATCGAGACGCTGAGGCCGTGCCGCTCGCCCGCGGCGGCCAGTGCGGCGCGGTGGGTCTGGTAGGCGTCGAGGAAGCCGTTCGCGGCCGCGTAGCCGGCCTGCCCGGCGTTGCCGAGCGTGCCCGCGCCGGAGGAGAACGCCGCCAGGAAGTCCAACGGCAGGTCCCCGGTGGCCTCGTCGAGGTTGACCAGCCCTGCGACCTTGGGCGCCAGGACCCGTTGGGCGTCCTGGTGGGACGCGCGGATCAGATAGCCGTCGTTGATCGCGCCCGCCGCGTGCACGACGCCGTCGAGCCGGCCGTACCGGTGCACGATGTCGCTGACCAGCGCCGCCACGGCAGCGACGTCGGTGACGTCCACCCGGTGGTACTCGGCCCCCGGGCCGGCCTCACCCGCTGCGGAGCGTCCGCAGGCCACGATCCGGGCACCGGGGGCGTGCCGCGCGACGTCGGCGGCGAGCAGCCGCCCGACGCCACCCGCTCCCCCGCTGATCAGGTAGACGCCGTCGGCCCTCCACACCGGGGCCGCCACCGCCCGCGGGGCCGCGACCCAGTCGCGGACCTGGCGGCGGCCCCCCGTGTAGCGCAGGTGGTCCTGCCGCTGCCCCGACTCCGCCCGCAGCAGCTCGGCGAGTTCCTCGCCCGAAGGCCACCGGGTGAACTCGATCAGCTGACCGCGCAGTCCGGGGTCCTCCTGCGCGGCCGTGCGCAGCATGCCGATCAGACCGGCGTAGCCGTACGGCGTGCCTTCCCGGCAGACGACCTGGACACCGCGCGGGCCGCCGGACGGCAGGTGCAGCAGTCGCTGGAGCTCGCCCAGCAGCCGCGTCGCCGCGTGCTCATAGGCCGCGACGGGGCCGTCGGTGCGGCTCTCCACCTCGGCGAGGGACACGCGCGGCAGGTGCCGACGCAGGGCGGCCGCGGCCCCGTCGGGGGCGTCGCACAGCACGACCAGCCGCCGGTCGGGTGCCGATGCGGACTGCCCTCGCAGGGGTTCGTCGCGCCACATCGGCACGCGAAGGATGTCTCTGCTCACGTTCACTTCCGTTCCACGTCGCCGGGCGGCCGGGCCACCTGGTCCAAGGAGTCAGGGGAAAGCGTCAGTTCCCGCTCAGGGCGCTCGCGTCGGCGCGGCCGTCGAGGACCGCGTCGAGCAGTGCCGCGCGGGCACCGGCCTCGAAGACGGGCTCAAGCGCGGGCGGCGGGGCGGGGGTCCGCTCGCTCTCGGGCACCCAGTAGCGCTCGCGGGCGAAGGGGTAGCCGGGCAGCCGCACGGTGCGCCGTTCCCCGGCGGGTCGCATCGCCTGCCAGTCGACCGGTGCGCCTTCGCACCACAGGGCCACGACGGTGTCGAGCCGCCCGTCGCGCAGGGCCAGGGTCACCTCGGGGTCCTGCTCCACCCGGCGTCGCACCCCGGCGCCACGTGCGCGCCCGGTGCCACCCGTGTGCCAGCCGGCGGGCGGGCCCCCGGCGAGGTAGCGGTCCAGTACGCCGAGCACGTCGTCGACGCTTCCGGCGACGAAGCCCAGGCGTCGTTCCATGGCCTGACGGCCCACCTGGAGGGTGAACGCCAGGTCCGCCGGGTCCGGGGTGCGTCCCTCGCGGCGCGCCTCGGCGAGGGCGTCGCGCAGGCGTCCGGCCGAGGCGCGCAACCGGTCGTCGTCGCGGGCCGAGAGCACGATGGCCTGGGGCGCCGCCGTGCGGGTCGGGCCGGTCCGGGGTGCCGGCGCGGGCGCGGCCTCGAGGACGACATGGGCGTTGGCACCGCCGAAGCCGAAGCTGCTCACCCCGGCCCGCAGCGGCCGGGCCCGCCCGGTGCCGTCGGTGCGCGGCTCCCAGCGGCGCAGCTCACGCACCACCTCGAAGTCGCCGGCGGCGAGCGGCAGATGGGGGTTGAGCCGGTCGCAGTGCAGGGTCGGCGGCAGCTCGCCGTGGCGCATCGCGAGCAGCACCTTCAGCACCCCGGCCAGGCCCGCGGCCGCCTCCGCGTGGCCGATGTTCGTCTTCACCGAGCCGAGTGCGCACGGCCGGTGTCCCGGCGCCGGCCCGCTCCGGGCGGCCCGCAGCGCGCGGTAGGCGCTGTCGAGGGCGTTGACCTCGACCGGGTCGCCGAGAGCGGTGCCCGTACCGTGCGCCTCGACGTAGCCGATGCTGTCCGGGTCGATGCCGCGCATGGCGTCCTGGATGAGCGCGGCCTGCGCCTTGCCGTTGGGGGCGGTCAGGGAGCCGGCGCGGCCGCCGTGGTTCTCGGCGCTGCCCCGGACGACTCCCCAGACGGCGTCGCCGTCGCGCTGCGCCTGTGCGAGCGGCTTGAGCAGCACCGCGGCGACGCCCTCGGAGCGGACGTAGCCGTCCGCGTCGGCCGAGAAGGACTTGCAGCGGCCGTCCGGACTGAGCATCCCCGCCATGTGCGCCGCGGCGAACGTGTCGACGCTCAGCAGGAGGTTGACCCCGCCCGCGACGGCCATGTCGCAGCGGCCGGACCGGATGCTCTCCACCGCGCGGTGCAGCGCGACCAGCGAGCTGGAGCAGGCGGTGTCGACCGGTTCGCTCGGGCCGTGCACGTCCAGGACGAAGGAGATCCGGTTGGCGAGCATCGAGTGCGCGTTGCCGGTGGCGGTGAAGCCGTCGGGCGCCACGCCGCTGGCGTTGAGCAGATGGTGGTAGTCGCTGCCGGAGACGCCGAAGTAGACCCCGGTGTTCTCCGGGAGCCGCGCCGGGGCGTAGCCGCCGTTGTCCAGCGCCGCCCACACGGTCTCCAGCGCCAACCGGTGTTGCGGGTCCATCAGTTCGGCTTCCAGCCGGGAAAGGTGGAAGAAGTCCGCGTCGAAGCGGTCGACGCCTTCGATGCGGCCGGCGAACTTCGGGAAGTCCGCCCGGGCCAGCACGCCTGCGTAGCGCGCGTCGAACCGGTTGCCGGGGTAGTCGCCGACCAGGTCGTCGCCGGCGCGCAGCCGCTGCCAGAAGGTGTCCAGGTCGTCCGCGCCGGGAAAGCGCCCGGCCGCGCCGACGATCGCCACGGCACCGTCGTCCGGCACGGGCACGGGCACGGGCACGGGCGCCGGCGCCGACGCGGGCAGCGGTGCGGGCGCCGGCGCGGCCGGCGGCACGGGTGCCGAAGCGGGCACGGGTTCCGCCCCGGCCGGGACCGGCTCCGCCTCCTCGGGGTCGGCCGGGAGCCTCAGTTCGGCGCCGTAGCGGTCCCTCAGGTGCTCGGCCAGGCTGCGGATGTCGGGGCACTCGAAGAAGAGCGCCGGGGTGACGTCGGTGCCGAGGGTGGCATTGAGTTCCGCGGCCAGCTTGGCGAGTGCGATGGACTCGAAGCCGTACGCGTGGAAGTGGGTGTCGGCGTCGATGTCGGCCAGGTCGAACTTGAGCAGGTCGGCGACGGTCTCGCGCAGCGACTGGAGGAGTCCCGCCGGCACGCCGGCGGTCACCGCGGGCACGACCGACGGCCCGGCCGTGGCCGGCCCGGGCACCGGCTCTGTGGCCACCGGCTCTGTGGCCACCGGCTGTGTGGGCACCAGCTGTGTGGCCACCGGCTGTTGCTCCTGCGGACCCGCCGGACGCCGCAGTGCCGGGTGCGGTGTCCCGGGCAGGGCCGGCAGCGCCCGCCCGGCCTCGATGTGCAGGGCCGGCGGGAGCGTGCCGTCGGTGAACTCGGCGTCCTCGACCCGGCCCAGCACCCGCCCGTCCCGGTCGACGAACGTCGCGTGGAAGACGTCGTCGGACGTGCGGTCCAGCACGATCGCCCGGGTGTGAACCAGCTGTTCGCCCTGCACCGACCCGACCCGCGCCACGGTCGCCGCCGGGCGGCCCAGCGCGTGCTGGACGCCCTGGAGCAGCCCGGCCAGCACCCACGCCGGGATGTGGACCTGCCGCTTGTGGGGGTCCTGGCACATGCTCGGCGCGGCCACCCGGACCAGCAGCCGGTGCGGGCCGAGCTCGGTGACGCCCTCGACGCTGCGTGCGTACGGCCGGGGGTCGAGGCCCGATGCGGCGAGCCCGGCGTAGAAGGCGTCGCCGTCGAGCGTCGAGGGTCCGCCCGGCTGCGGCACCGGGACGGTTCCGGCGGCGGTGCCGGCGGCGGCCCCGGCCGGCTCGACATCGACGGCGAACCGCACGGTGTCGTCGGCCTCGTGCCGCAGCTCCACGCGGTGGGCGCCGGATCCGGACGTGCCCAGCCGCCAGACGAGCGTATCGGGTACGTCCGTGGGCGACGGCAGCGCTGCCCAGTGGGCGTTCCGCAGCCGCAGCGGCCCCCCCAGCCCGGCGAGCCGGGCGAACGCCAGCGCGGCGTCCAGCAGCGCCACGGTGGCGTAGTGACGCGTGCGGCCGACGGTGTAGACGTAGTCGAGCAGTTCGTCCCCGCGCAGCCGGAGGCTGTAGCGGACCCCGTGCAGGTCGGAACCGTTGACGCCGACCCACGGGTGCGCCCGCCGGGTGAAGGCCAGCGGCCGCAGCACGCTGGGCGCGTCGTCGTCCTCGGGGTACCAGCAGCGCACCTTCTCGAAGGGGTAGGCGGGCAGCGCCAGCTTGGCCGGGCGGTGTCCCGCCGGCCACAGCCGGTCCCAGTCCACGCTCGCGCCGGCCGCCCAGTGCTGCGCCAGCCCGGCCAGGTCCGCCCCGCCGAGGGCCCGTTCCACGGTCGCCGCGTCGACGGTGCGCCGTCGCCTGAGCGTGCTCACGGTGAAGTGCACGCCGTCGGGAACCTCGGGCTCCGGCGCGGCCCAGTCCACCGCGGACAGCCGCGCCAGCCGGGTTCGTGCGTCGGCGGAGTCCTCCGCGACGAACGCCAGCCGGCACGGCAGCTCGTTCTTGCCGGTCTGAAGGGTGTACGCGAGCGCATCCAGGCCCGGTTCGCCCTGCCGCACATGGTCGTGCACGTCGCGCAGCACGGTGCGCAGGGCCTGCGGCGTCATGGCGGAGAACACCAGCAGCTGCGGACGGCCGCTGTCGGGTGCGGCGACGACCTGCCCGTCGTACTCCTCGACGACGAGGTGCACATTGATGCCGCCGGCACCGATGGAGGTGACGCCCGCCCGGCGCGGTACCTGCACGCCGCCGATCGTGGGGCGCTGCCAGGTGTCGCGGTGGCGCTGCACGACGAACGGCGTGGTGGCGAAGTCGATCGCCGAGCTGAGCGTCTCCGCGTGCAGGGAGGGTGCCAGCGTGCGGTGCCTGAGCTGCAACAGCACCTTGGTCAGGCCCGCCAGGCCCGATCCGGACAGCAGGTGCGCCACGTTGGACTTGACCGAGCCGAGCGCGCAGAACTGCACGTCCTGGGTGTCGCGGGCGAACGCCAGGGCTGCGCCCTTGATCTCGATCGGGTCGCCGAGGGAGGTGGCGGAGCCGTGCCCCTCCAGGTAGCTGATGGTGCGCGCGTCCACGTCGGCGTCGTCGAGCGCCTTCTCGATGGCACGTGCCTGCTGTTGTGGGCTCGGTACGGTGAAGCCGTTGCGGACCCCGGCGTTGGTCATACCGCTGCCCTTGATCACGCCGTAGACGTGGTCGCCGTCCGCGACCGCCTCGGCGAGCGGCTTGAGCACGAGGGTGCCGACGCCTTCGCCCAGGATCGTCCCGTCGGCGCCGAGTCCGTAACTGCGCACCACCTCCGCGGTCTTGGAGGTGAAGTGCGCCTGCGAGGTGGCGATCAGGTCGAACGGGTGGAGCATCAGGTTGATGCCGCCGACGACGGCCATCCGGCACTCGCCGCTGCGCAGCATGCGCACCGCCTGGTGCACACACGCCGACGAGGACGAGCACATGGTGTCGAGGAACACCGACGGCCCGGTGAAGCCGTAGTGGTAGGACAGCATGTTGGCCATCACGCCGATCTCGCTGCCACTGGTCGCGGCGCCGCGCATCAGCGTGTTCTGGAAGCCGTAGAGCCCGTAGCTGTTGTTCATCGAGCCGACGAGCACGCCGATGTCGCCGTCGTAGCGGCGCCGCAGCGTCTCCCGCGAGTAGCCGGCGTCCTCCAGTGCCGCCACGCCCGCCTGGAGGAAGAGGCGGACCTCCGGGGACAGCAGCTCGGCGTCGCGCTGCGAGATGCTGAAGTAGCGCGGGTCGAACGCCTCGACGTCCCGCAGGAACGTGCCGGTCCTGACGACCGTCTTGCCTTGGACGTCACGCTCGTCGAAGTAGATGTCGCTGTGCCGCCAGCGCGCCGCGGGGACCGGTTCGAAGCTGTGCCGGCCCTCGCTGAGCAGTTCCCAGAACTCCTCCAGCGTGTCGGCGCCCGGGTACCGCCCGGCCATGCCGATGACCGCGATGTCGTGCCGCCGCGGGTCGGCCCACGATGCGGCGGAAGGCGCCGCGGCGGCGGGTGCCGGCAGGGCCGCGGCGGTCGCAGGCTCCTCGACGGCCGTCGCCTCGGGGTTCACGGCCTGGGGAGCGTCCTCCTCGGGGATCACGGCCTGGGGAGCGTCCTCCTCGGGCGTCGCGTCCCCCGGTATCAGGTCTTCGGGGGCGAAGAGCCCGGCGAGCCGGTCGCGGTGCTCGGCGACGAGATAGCCGGCCACGCCCCGCAGGTCGACGTGCTCGAAGAAGAGCGTCTTGGGCAGCGAGCCGAAGGTGTCCTCCAGCCTGCTGGTCAGGTCGACGATGGAGATCGAGTCGATGCCGTAGGTCTCCAGCTTCTCGTCTGCCAGGATCTGCTGCTCGTCCTGGAGCGTCACCTCGGCGAACAGCTTCCGCAGGAAGTCCTGGGCGTGCTGGAGGAGTTCGCCGTCGTCCGCGGCGGGCGGCGCCCCGGCGCCGCGGTGCGGTGCGCGCTCCGCGGCACGGTCCAGGCCCGCGTAGACGCGCAGGGCGGCCCGCTCGCCGTAGAGGACCACGCGTCGCACGGGTGCGTCGGCGTGCAGTGCGCGCTCCAGTGCGTCCAGGCCGACCTCGCTGGGCAGCGGCACGGTGCCGGTGCGCTTGCGCAGATAGGCCAGGCTGGCGTGGTCGACGCGCATGCCGCCGTCGGCCCACAGCGGCCAGTCGACCGAGCGGGTCACCTGGCCAGCTGCCTGCCGCCCGGCCGCGAACGCGTCGAGGAAGGCGTTGGCGGCGGCGTAGTCGGCCTGTGCGGCGTTGCCGAACGCACCGGCCACCGAGCCGAACAGCAGAAGGAAGTCCAGCCCGTGCTCGCGGGTCGCTGCGTCGATGTGCACGGCACCGTCCACCTTCGGCGCGAGCACGGCGGCGGTGCCGGTGAGCGGCTTGTTCGCGAGGTAGCCGTCGTCGAGGACACCGGCCGCGTGGAACACGCCGTCGAGCCGCCCGTGTTCCGCGCGGATGGCCGCCACCGTCTCCCGCACGCTGTCCGCGTCCGTGACATCGGTCCGGCGGTACTCCACCGCGCCCTGGGACAGGCCGGCCCGCAGCGTTTCGACGGCCGGACTGTGCGCCGACCGGCCGCTGACGACGACCGTCGCGCGCCGGTGCCGGCACAGGTGCTCGGCCAGGAGCCGGCCGATGCCGCCGGCACCGCCGGTGATCCAGTAGACGCCGCCGTCGCGCAGCAGGCTTCCGCCCGTCGCGGCCCGGTCGAGTTCGACGGTGCCGTGGCGCAGGCGACGGTCGTCACGGTCGTAGGCGACCTCGGTGTCGTCGTCGGTGGCCGCCTCCGCGCGGACGATGCGTTCGAACCGGGCGGTGTCGCGGGGGTCGTGGTCGTCGAGAAGCACCAGGCGGCCCGTGAAGGAGGGGTTCTCCTGGTGCGCGGTCTTCAGCAGGGCCGCCAGGGGTGCGTAGACCGGCGACTCCGGTGCTCCGGGTGCGATCACGAGCACCCGCCGCTCCTGGCCGAGCAGTCGCCGGACGTGCGGGTAGCAGGCGGCGAAGGCCGCCTTCATCGCCGACGCGTCGTCGGCGTCCGCCGGGACCGCCAGGTGCTGCACGTCCATCCCCAGCCGCGCGGCGCTCGCCGCGACCAGGTCATGGTCGAGTGCGGCGTTCAACACCGTCACCGGGCGGTCCGGTCCGGCCTGTGGAGCCGGGGACGGCGTCCACGCGCCGGTGACTTCCAGGAGCTCCCCCTCGGGGGCCGGGTCCGTCGCGGGCCGGGCGGCGGGCAGCTCCCGTGCGGTGTAACCGGTGAGTCGCACGCACAACCGGCCGTGCTCGTCGAACAGGTCGATATCGGCCCGGGTGGCGCCTGCCCCGCCGCCGGCGGGACGCAGCCACGCCCACATCGTCCGGGTCGTCGGCGCGTGCACGGTGAGGTCGTCGAGTGCGAACGGCACCGCCGGCGCGGACGGGTTGCGCCAGCCGCCGTCGGCCGGGCCGAGGGCCAGGGCCGCGAAGAGCGCGCTGTCGAGGACGGCGGGCTGCAACGCCATGCCGTCCGGTGTGCCGGCGGGCAGCCTCAGCTCGGCCAGCACGCCGTCCGGTCCGCGGTGCAGGGCGTGCAGGCCGCGCAGCGCGTGGCCGTGCTCGATGCCGCTGGCCCGCAGCGCGGCGTAGCCCTCCGCGACGTCGACGGACTGCGGGAAGCGTGCGCGCAGTACCGCGGGATCGGTCGTCTCCGCCCCGGCCTCGCCGTACTCGACCCGGCCGCCGGCGCAGGTCCGGCCGTGCTCGTCGGTGACGGTGTAGTCGTAGCCGGCACCGGCGGGGGTGAGCCGCAGCCGTGCGGTCAGCGCCGTGTCGCCGACGGCGAGTGGCCGGGTCCACACCGCATTGCGGATGCGGGGGGCGAGCCCCGCCCGGGTGCCCGCGACGGCCTGTTGTCCGGCGGCCGCCACGACGAGTTCCAATGCCACCACGCCCGGGACGATCCGGGTGCCGGCCACGAGGTGGTCGCGCACGAAGCCCTGTGCCGCATCGAAGTGCAGCGGGAACGACCAGCCGCCGTCGACGAGTTCGCCCTCGCCGAGCGGCCGTGGGGCGGTGGTGTCCGTCCTCGGCTCGGGCCCGACGGTGGGTTCGAACCAGTGGTGTGTCCGTGCGAAGGCGGTGCCGGGAACGTGCACCCGTCGGCCCTGCTCCGGCCACTGTGCCCAGTCCAGCGGCAGGCCCTGGGCCCAGGCGGCCGCGAACTTGTCCAGGCGGCCGGTCTCCAGCCAGCGTGCGGCCAGTGCCGCCATGTCGTCCGCGTCCAGCCCGTCGGGCACGTCCGTGCCCGCCCGGCCGCGCGGGCAGCTCGCGGGCGGTTCCTCCCCGTCGGCGACGCCCTCCAGTTGGGCCGCCCACTCCTCGACGTCGCTCGCGTGGAACACCACCCGCTCGCGCATCGGCACCCGGCCCTCGCGCAGTGTGCGTGCGACGTCCGAGAGGGACGGTGGGGCGTTCTGCCGGATGCGGTCACGGGCCCAGCGCGCGAGCCCGGCGCAGGTCTCGCGCAGCCGGTCCTCGTCCTTGGCGGACACCGGAAGCCACTGTGCGGCGCCGTCCTCGGCAGCCTCGACCGGCTCCGGGGCTTCCAGCAGCACATGGGCGTTGGTGCCGCCGAACCCGAAGGAGCTGACGCCGGCCCGCAGCGGCACCGGCTCCTCGGGGTGCCAGTCGGTGAGGCGGTCCACGACGTACAGGGGGCTGCCGTCCAGCGTGATGAGCGGGTTGAGGGTGCGGAAGTTGACGGTTGTGGGCAGCTTGCGGTGCCGCATGGCGAGGATGACCTTGAGCATGCCCGCGATGCCGGCGGCCCCCTCCAGGTGGCCGATGTTGGTCTTCACCGATCCGACGCCGCAGCGGTGTGCCGGGGCGGCCGGCGCGTCCCCGGCACGGTCCTCGCCCAGTGCGGCGAAGGCCTGCTTGAGACCGCTGATCTCGATCGGATCGCCGACGGGCGTGCCGGGGCCGTGGGTCTCGACGTAGCTGACGGTCTCGGGGGCGATCCCCGACCGGCGGTAGACGTCGGCGATCAACTGGGCCTGCGCGGCAGGGTTGGTGACGGTCAGTGAGCTGGTGCGTCCGCCGTGGTTGGTGCCGATGCCCTTGATCACCGCGTGCACGGCGTCGCCGTCGCTGCGGGCGTCGGATGCCCGCTTGAGCAGGACGATGCCGCCGCCCTCGCCGCGCACATAGCCGTTGGCGTCCGCGTCGAAGGCCCGGCACAGCCCGTCGGGCGAGAGCATGCCCGCCTTGGCGAAGGCGATGAAGTGGCGGGGCGACCAGGTCAGGTTGACCCCGCCGGCGAGCGCCAGGTCGCACTCGCCGGACTTCAGGGCCTGCACGGCCTGGTGCACGGCGACCAGCGAGCTGGCACAGGCGGTGTCGTTGACGACGCTGGGGCCGCGGAGGTCGAGGTGGTGGGAGACCCGGTTGGCGATGATCGCGTAGGCGGCACCGGTGGGGTAGTAGGCGTCGATCTCCGCGACCTGCTGCTCGATGAGCTCCGCGTAGTCCCAGTGGCACACACCCATGAAGACGCCGGTGCGTGAACCCGCGAGGTGGTCGGCCCGGTAGCCGGCGTCCTCCAACGCGTGCCAGCTCAGCTCCAGGGCCATCCGCTGCTGGGGGTCCATGGACCGCGCCTCGCGGGGGGAGATCTGGAAGAAGTCCGCGTCGAAGCAGTCGACGTCGTCGACGAAGCCGCCCCAGACGCTGTTGGTCTTGTTGAACTCGCGGCGCGGGTGGCCGAAGTGGTCCTCCCTGCGCCAGCGGCGCTCGGGCACCTCGCTGATGAGCGAGCGTCCCGCGGCCAGATGGTCCCAGAACTCCTCCGGGGTGCGGGAGGCGGGCAGCCGCAGGGACAGGCCGATGACGGCGATGTCCTGGTCGTCGGCGGGGCCGGCGATCTCCTTCTTCATCCACGTTCTCCGTCCTGGGCCGACCGGGCGCCGCTGCGCCGGTCGACGACGTTCAGGGGGACTCCGAGCGGAGCCCGGCGGCGGGCGTGCCCGCGCACGTACCAGTGGTGCAGCCAGATCGTGGAGGCCAGGAAGACGAACGCCTGGTTCTCCTTGGTGCCGATCCGGTCGGGGGGGCTGTCGAAGACGCGGTCGGTCAGGCGGCGGACGAAGCGCGGGTCGAGGACGCCGATCTGGTCGAGGGTGCCGGCGTCGGTCAGCAGCTCGCGGTAGTCCGGGCGGGAGCGGACGAACGCGGCGCTGTCCGGGGCGCGGTAGGGGAACTTCCCCTTCTTGACGATGCGTTCCGGCAGCACGTCGGCGTAGGCGCGCTTGAGGAGGTACTTCTCGTCGAAGGGGTCGCCGAAGCGCAGGTTGACGGAGGCGGCCCGGCGCACCACGGCGGGGTCGAGGAAGGGGCAACGGTTCTCCACGCCGTGGGCCAGCGCCATGCGCTCGCCCTGGGTGGAGAGGAGGTAGCCGCCGAGCAGGGTGCGGAACTCCAGCCACTGGGCCCTCTGCACCGGGGAGAGCGCCGCGTAGCCCGGCTCCCGCGCCACGAGTTCCTTGACGGCCGCGAACGGGTCGCCCGCGTCCTTCAGCAGGCGGGCGGCGAACCGGCCGTTCTGGAAGCGCATCTGGTGGGAGAACAGGCCGGGCAGGTCCTCCTCGACGAACTGCCGGTAGAGCCCGAGCATCCGGCGGTGGCCGTCCTCGTCGCCGAAGTGGCGCAGATAGGGGTAGAGCTGACCCATGCGGCGCAGGCGGGTGTCGTCGTCCAGCTCGTGCCAGGCCGAGAGCAGCAGCACGTCCTTGAAGATGCCGTAGCCCAGGAACGCCTCGTCCGCGCCCTCGCCGCTGAGGACGACCTTGACGCCTTCCGCGCGCACCTGCCGGGCCAGCAGGTACATGGGCACGAAGGCGGTGCGGAAGGCGGGCAGCTCGGCGTGCCGGACCGCTTCGGGGAAGTTCTCGACGACGTCGGCGTCGCTCACCCGCACCGTGGAGTGGCGTGTGCCGAGGTGCCTGACCAGGTCGTCCTGTTCGGCCGACTCGTCGAACTCGGCGTCCTCGAACGCGAGGGAGAAGGTCCGCAGCTGCCGGCCGGTGCGCTGCGCGGCGAGGTGCGCGACGATGGACGAGTCCAGGCCGCCGGAGGCGTAGACCCCGACCTCCACGTCGCTGCGCAGCCGGACGTCGACCGCGGCTTCGAGGTCCGCGCGGACGAGTTCCACGGCCTCCTGCTCGGTCCCCGGCGCCGGGCCACCGACCAGGTCCGGCCCGAGCGTGGCCCAGCGGCCGCGGCTGGTCTGGTCGCCCCGGATCGTCAGGTACGCGCCCATGGGGATCTGCTCGATCCCCTGGTAGACGGTCTGCCCGGGCAGCGGGGTCCAGGTGGCGAAGACGGAGGACAGCTGTGCTGCGTCGAAGGCGAACCGGAAGCCGGGGTAGGCGAGGAACGCCTTCATCTCGGAGGCGAACAGCACGGCGCCCTGGTGGCGGGCCACGAACAGCGGGCGCTTGCCGTAGCGGTCGCGGGCCAGGTGCAGTTCGCCGGTGGTGCTGTCGTAGAGGGCGAACGCGAAGGCGCCGTTGAAGCGCGGCAGGCAGTCGCGGCCCCAGGTGGCCCAGGCGTTCAGTACCACCTCGGTGTCCGAGGCGGTGCTGAAGGTGACGCCGTGGGAGGACAGTTCGCGCCGCAGTTCGCGGTAGTTGTACAACTCGCCGTTGTAGCAGAGCCAGTAGCGGCCGTCGGCGCTGCCCATCGGCTGTGAGCCCGTCTGAAGGTCGATGATCCGCAGCCGCACCGTGCCCATGGCGAGCCGGTCGTCGAGGTAACAGCCCGCCTCGTCCGGGCCGCGGTGCTCGATCTGTGCGAGCATGCCGTCCATCAGGCTCCGGTGGTCCTGCGGGGGCAGGGGGCTTCGGTAGAAGCCGGCGATGCCGCACATCGGGTCACCGGCCCTCGGCGGCCCGCGTACGGGCCGCGTCGATGAACTCGACGATGCCGGACAGCGACACCATGACGTTGCCGAGGATCTCCTCGCCGCCGAGGCGCACGCCGTACTCCCGCTCGATGTGCCCCATCAGCGAGACATAGCCGTAGGAGTCGAGGATGCCCGCCTTGAACAGGTCGGTGTCCTCGGTGATGTCCGAGTCGAACTCGAACATGAACCGCTCTTCCATGTGCTTCTTGAGTTCGTGCTTCATGGCTGTCCGTCACCCTCGGTTCTGTCGGTTCCGTGACGCGCGCCGGTCTCCGGCGGGCGTGAGCTCGTCGCCGCCGCGGTGCGGCGTCGGGGGGATGTCGAGCCCGGATGCGACGATCCGGGCCAGCGCGGGCCAGTGCGCCCGGATGAAGAAGTGGTCGCCGGGGAAGCGGTGCGTGGTCAGGGGCCGGGTGCTCTCCTGCTGCCAGGCCTCGACGTCGGCCTCGGTGAACCACTCGTCCTCGCCGGTCATGGCGGTGATCGGCACGTCGAGCGGGGGAGCCGCCTGGTGCCGGTAGGCGCCCAGCGCGGCGAAGTCGGCGCGCAGGATGCGCTCGTAGAACACCATCAGGTCCGGGTGCTCCCACAGCTCCGCCGGGGTTCCGCCGAGCTGCTTCAGGTGCGCCCAGAAGGCGTCGGTCGGCAGCTCCCAGGTGTGGCGCTCGCGGCTCGGCAGCGACGGTCCGCTCTCCCCGGAGACGAACAGGTGGACCGGCGCGGGCAGCCCTTCCGCGCGCAGCCGCCGGCACAGCAGGAACGCCAACCGGGCGCCGAGGCTGTGCCCGTACAGCGCGTACGGGGCGTCGAGCGCGTCCCGCAGCTGCCGGAAGAGGTCGTCGACGATCGCGGCGGGCTCGCGCAGCAGCGGCTCGGAGATGCGCCGTCCCCGTCCGGGCCGCTCCAGCGTCACCACGTCGAGGTCCGGGCAGTGCTCGGCCAGGCCCGCGTAGGCGCGCTCGTCGGCTCCGGCGTAGGCGACGCAGAACAGCCGTGGCCGCGCCGGCTCGGCCGGCCCGCGGCCGGGTGCGGTGCGCTGGACGGGTGCCGTCGCGCCCTGCACGGGCAGAGTCGGGTCCGGGCCGGAAGCCGTCGTGTCGGGGCCCGATGCCGTGGCGCCCGGGCCGGAAGCCGTCGCGCCCGGCCCGGATGCGGCAGCGATCTGCCGGACCATGCGGGTGAGGACGCCCGCCCGGCCCACCTCGCGGCAGCGCTCGACGGGCGTGCGCGCCAGCAGGTACTGCACGCTCTCCAGCCACCGCACCGACCCGGGGATCTGCTGGCTCAGCGTCGCGGCGACGTCCTGCCCGGGGTACGGCCGCGCGGTGAGGTTGGCGACCACCGTGGCCCGTAGGGGGGAGAACCGGAAGCCCTTGAGGAACGCGGCGAACTCGTCGCGGGCGGGTGCCATGAACCGGGAGTGGAAGGCGGCGGACACCTTCAGCCGGGCGACCCTGGTACCCCGTTCGTCGAGCGCCCGGTGGGCGCGCTCGATCTCCTCCCGGTCCCCGGAGAGCACGATCTGGGTGGCGGTGTTGACGTTGGCGACGTCGAGCAGGGACAGCCCCTCCTCGACGAGGAAGGAGCGCATCGCGCGCTCGCTCGTGCCGACGACCGCGAGCATGGCGCCGTCCCGGGCCCGGGCCATCAGCTCGCCGCGCTTGGCCACGAGCTTCAGGCCGGTCTCGAAGTCGAAGGCGCCCGCGGCATGCAGGGCGTTGTACTCCCCCAGGCTGTGCCCCAGCAGATACTCGCCCTCGGGCTCGCCCCGCTCCAGCGATTCCCTATAAGACAGTGCGTTGACGACGTAGAGCGCGGGCTGGGTGTAGCGGGTGTCGTCGAGCCGGTCGTCGGGGTCCTCCAGGCACAGCCGCGCGAGGTCGTAGCCGAGCACGGCATCGGCCAGGTCGGTCGTCTCGCGGAACCGGTCGAACAACCCGGCTCCCATACCCCTGCTCTGGGATCCCTGCCCGGGGAAAAGCACGGCATGCGGTCCCGGTGCACAAGCCCTCACGCCGGACCCGCTGTGGCGCTTATTCGAGTCATGGTCCGCTTTCCCATCCATGTACGGGCGCCTGGACGCCCTTTCTGCCGCCGATATGCCGTCATGTGCGCGTCAGGAATTCGCCAATGGCAGTGACGCCAAGCGGCGAATTCCCGTCGTACTGCCGCGCGGCGGCGCCGAGTGGTGCGACGGCGGTGACCGGGAGTGAGACCGTCGCCCCCGGTCAACGGCGGTGTCCGACGCCGGACATGGTGCGTCGGCCCCCTTGCGGCCACCTTGTCGAGGGCTGACGAATTCTTGCCGACGGCTGAGATGGTTTTCCGCCACGCTTGCCGAAATCCCTGCGTAAACCCTGCCGTTCCCTTGCCGCTCACTGAATCGTGATCTTGGAATGCCCCGTTCGATATGCCAGGATTCCCACTCAGCGCCTTAGTGCTGCGAGAACGATTGGGACTGCTATGCCCGTATCCCCCACGCAGATCCAGACGCCGGCTGCCCCGCCCATGGCGGACGGGCCGGACGACCCCCTCCTGCTGAACGTTCTGGGGCCCCTGTCGGCACGCCACGACGGACACGAACTCCCCCTCGGACCACCACGCCGGCGGGCGCTGCTCGCCCTGTTACTCATACGCCTGGGCCGCGTGGTGCCCACCGAGCTGCTCGTCGAGGAGCTCTGGGGCGAGGAGCCCCCGCGCCAGGCGGTCGCCACGCTCCAGAGCCACGTCTCCCACCTGCGCCGAGCCCTCCAGCCGGCCGGCGGGCCGGACCGCCCCTCGATGCTGCGGCACCGGGCACCCGGGTACGTCCTGGAAATCGACCCCGAGCAGACCGACGTCTGCCGCTTCGAACGCCTCGTGGCCGACGGCCGGCGACTGCTGGAGCGCCGCGATCCCGGCGCCGCGCAGGACCGGTTCACCCAGGCGCTGGCGCTGTGGCGGGGCTCGCCGTACGCGGAGTTCGACGGCCATCCGCCGCTCAGCGACGAGGGCTCACGGCTGGAACACATCCGGCTCACCGCCGTGGAGTCCTGCGCGGAGGCCCGGCTGACGCTCGGCGCGGCCGAGGAGGTGGCCGCGGACCTCGACCGGGAGGTACGCCGCCACCCGGCACGGGAGCGGCTCGTCGGCCACCTGATGACCGCCCTCTCCCGACTCGGCCGGCAGGCCGAGGCGTTGGAGGTCTACGAACGGACCCGGGCGCACCTGGACGAGGAGTTCGGCGTGGGCACCGCCGCCGAACTCCGCCGGGTCAGGACCGCGATCCTGCGTCAGGAGCCGGGGTCGGGCGGGCTCGCCGAACCACCCGGCGCCGGCCGCGGCGAGCCGGCCGGACCGGCTGTCGCGAGGACGGAGGGCGACGAGCGGGCGCGCAGGCCCGACGCGTGTGCCCTGGCCCGCATGGCCCCGGAACCCGGGCGGCCCGGGGAGGCCGGGGAGGCCGGCGGAACCGAGGGGCGCACGACGAGCAGCGGATCCACGGGGTGCGCGAGGGCCGAACACTCCGGCACCGGCGCGGGCGGCCCCGCCGCGCCGTGCGTCGCGGCGGGGTCGGGACAGCGGCAGCGACAGGGACAGGGACAGGGACAGCAGGGTGGAACCGCCCTGGCTGCCGCGGAATCAGGGGCGCCGGCAGGAGACGTCCGGGACCCCGGTGTCGGGACGACGGCCGAACCGCCCGGCCAGGGGCGCCCGGGGGCCTCACCGTTCACCGGTCGCAGCCAGGAGCTGCAACGCCTGACGGCCGCGGCGGCGAGCGCGGTCTCCGGGGACGGACACGTGGCCGGCGTCCTCGGTCCCGCCGGCGTCGGCAAGACCCGCCTGCTCCTGGAACTCGCCCCACGGCTGGAGGCCCCGGGCGAGGGCCCGGACGACGCCGGCCCGCAGGTGGTCTGGAGCCACTGCTTCCTGGGTGAGGGGGTCCCGCCGTACTGGCTGTGGACCCAGATCCTCCGGCAGCTCGCCACCAGCCGCCCGGACGCCTTCCGCGATGCCACGGCGCCCTTCGGCGCCCTGCTCGCCCCGCTGATGCCCGAGCGGTCGGCCGGGACCGGCGGCAGACCGGCCGCCGACTCCGACTGGGGTCAGGCCCGGTTCCTCACCTACGACGCGGTCTGCGAGGTCCTCCTCGCCCTGGCCTCGCAGCGCCCGCTCGTGCTGCTCCTGGAGGACCTGCACTGGGCCGACACCGCCTCCATGGACCTTCTCCGGCTGCTGAGCACCCGCAGCCAGGGCCACCCCCTCGGCATCGTGCTGACCGCCCGCGAGTTCGAGGTGGAGTCCGACGCCACGCTGCGGCGGATGCTCTCCGAGATCCTGCGCGGCCCCAGGACCGAGACCCTACGACTCGGCGGGCTCTCCCGGGAGGCCGTCGCCGAACTGGTCGTGGCACAGGCCGGGCCGAGCGTCGACGCGAAGGTCGTCGACGTGCTGCACCAGCGCAGCGAGGGCAATCCGTACTTCGTCATGCAGCTCCTCTCCCTCCTGGGCGACGCCCGGAGCCTGCGCCGCCCGGACGCGGTGGAGGTGCTCCTGACCCGCGTGCCGACCGGTGTGCGCGAAGCGCTGCACCAGCGGTTCGCCGCGCTGCCCGAGCCGGTGCTGCGCGTACTGCGGCTGTGTGCCGTCATCGGCGCCGAGGTCGACACCGATCTGCTGCACCGCACCGCCGACGAGGGCGAACCGGTCGCCACCGCACTGGAATCGGCCATCCGCGTCGGGCTGCTCAGCGAGGACGCCCACCACCCCGGACGGTTGTACTTCGCCCACGTCCTGGTCCAGGAGACGCTCATCGACGAGCTCACCCGCGAGGAACGGCACAGGTTACACGCCCGGATCGCGGAGGCGCTGTGCTCCCGCAGGCCCGGTCGGGTCGGGGACCACGAGATCGAGCGGGTGGCACACCACACCTGGCACGCCAAGGGCGCGCTGCCCGCCGTGCAGGCGCTACCCCGGCTGCTGCGCGCCGCCGAGCAGGCGGAGCAGCACCTGGCCTACGAGCAGGTGGAGACCTGGCTGCGCCGGGCGGTGCACCTGGTCGGGCTGCTGCCCCCCGACGACCCGTCAGCCGTGCGTCTGGAGCAGCGGCTGCACGTCCAGCTGGGCCAGGCGCTGGCCACCACCCGCGGCTACGGCGACGCCGAGGCCGAGACCGCGCTGGCACACGGCCGGGCGCTCAGCGAGGCGGCCCAGGCCCCCGAGGACCCCTCGGTGCTGTGGGCGCTGTGCGCGGCCTACCTGGTCACCGGCCGCTACGAAGCCTCGCGCCGGTTCTCCGGCCTCCTGGGCGACCTCTCCGGCCGGACCGGCGCACCGGTCGCGGTGCTCGGCGCGGCATACGGTGAGGGCATCGTGCTGCACGTGCGCGGCCAACTCTCGCAGGCGGTCACCACGTTGGAACACGGCGTGGCGATGGCGGACCACTTCGCCAGCGAGGGTCACTCGCTGGCGCGCACCTTCCAGCACGACCCGCGGGTCTCGTGCCGCACCTACACCACCTTCACGCACTGGCTCCTGGGGGACCGACAGACCGCCCGGGCGCGCCGCCGCGAGCTGCTGCGTCTGACCGAGTGCGACAGCAGGCCCTCCGACCGTTCCTTCGCCCTCTACGTGGACGCGGTCGTGGCGGCCTGGGAGGGCGACGCCCGCACCGCACGCTCTTCCGGCGCCGAGGGCGCGCGCCTGGCGGACGAGCACGGGCTGCTCTACTGGAAGGCGATGCTCGGCCTGCTCGAAGGGTGGGGGCTGACCCACTCGGGGCAGCAGGACGAGGGCCTGGCGCTGATGCACTCCTCGCTGGCCGAACTGCGGCGCTCCAGAACGCTCCTGCGCCATCCGCTGCACCTGGGGCTGCTCGGTCAGGCCCAGCACCGTGCCGGGCGGACGGAGGAGGCGGAGGCCACCTTCCACGCCCTGCGGTCGGCCGTCTCGCTGCGCGGTGAGCAGGTCTACCTGCATCCGGCGCTGCCCGCCACCGGGCTCCTGCACGACCTCCTGTGACGCGTACGGGGGAGGCGGCCGCGGCCACTTCCTCCACCGCCCCACCCGGGCACCGCATCCGGGCCACCCCCAACGGCACGAGCGCCGCGCCGCGGCAGCGAGGCGCGGCGCTCGTCCCGGGTCGTGTCGGGCCGAGCGCTATCTCGTCTGCTCGCCGCCCGCGGCGTACCGCCGCTCGGCGACCCAAGTGGCCACTTGGACACGGGAACTGAACCCGAGCTTCGCCAGGATGCGCTGCACATGCCCCTCGGCGGTGCGCTGTGCGATCACCAGCCGGTCGGCGATCTCCTTGTTGGACATGCCGTGCGCCAGGAGCTCGGCGATCTGTGTCTCGCGCCGCGTGAGCACCTGGGGTTCGACGGGCGCGGTGGCGCCGCGCCGGGGCGTCTCCGCGGCCCCGCCCAGGGCGTACGCGACGGCCTCCTCCCGGGTCAGACGCGTGCCGCTGCGGAAGGCCTCCTGGTAGTTCCGCTCTCCGAGGGCGCGCCGGACCTGCCGTACGCAGTCGTCGTGCCAGCCCAACAGGACCTGGAATCCGCCGAGATAGGCCACCAGCGGCTCCCACAGCGTCCGGCACGCGCCGAGCAGCCGGGCACCGCGCTCGGCGTCCTCGACGGCCACCGCGGTCCACGCCAGGTACTCGACGGCCGACGCGATGCCGAGCAGATCGCTGAGCGCGTGCTTGTGTCGCAGGGCGTCGCGCAGATGGTCGGTCGCCTGCCGGTGCTGCCCCTGGAGCCAGCCGGCCAGGCCGAGCCATACGAGGCTCCAGGACAGCAGCCAGCGCTCGCCGTGGGCCTCGCTGACGGCCCGGCTCTCCTGGAGGGTGCCGACGGCCGAGTCCAGCTGCCCGTTCATGCAGTACGCCAGGCCCAGGAGGGCCTCGGCGACGTTCTCATGGGGGTTCGGGCCGTCGAGCGCCCGCTCCAGCCGGACGCCCTCCTCCAGCAGGGCCACGGCCGCCGCCGCATCGCCGCCATTGAACCGGGCCATCCCCGAGGCGTAGGTGGCGTGCGCCGGCATCGCCCGATCACCGTGGCGCCGGGCCACGTCACGGCACTCCTCCAACATCCCCAACGCCAAGGACATCTCGCCGACGAGAGCGGCCAGATAGCCGTTGGCCCACAGGGCCGTGGCCCGCTGCGGGCTCGGCTCGGCGTCCTGGGCGAGCGCCCGGTCCAGCCAGAGCCGGCCCTCCCGTTGCAGACCGCACACCAGCCAGTAGATCCACAACGCCCCCGCCATGCGCAGCCCGAGTCTGCCCGCGTCCGGCTCGCCCAGGCAGCACTCCAGCGCCGCGCGAAGGTTCGCGTGCTCATTGCGCAGGCCCGTGAACAGCGCAACCTGCTGCGAGCCGAACCACTGCGCCGCCGCCCGTTCGGCCACGCCCAGGAAGTGATCACGGTGTCGACGGCGCACTGCCGTCTCCTCTCCGCGTTCCCGCAGCCGTTCCGACCCGTACTGGCGGATCGTCTCCAGCAGCCGGTACCGGGCGTGGCCGCCGACGTCCTCCCGAAGCAGGATCGACTTGTCCACCAACCCGGCCACCGCCTCGAAGACGGCCTCACGGGCGACCCCACCGCCCGAGCAGACGCTCTCGGCGGCCGCCAGGTCCACCCCGCCGACGAACACCGCCAACCGGGCCCAGATCACTCGCTCGTGCTCCGAGCACAGGTCGTAGCTCCACTCCACGGCCGCCCGCATCGACTGGTGCCGTGACGACGGAGCCGGGTGCCTGCGGGCCAGCAGCTCATACCGGTCGTCGAGGCGGGCCAGGATCTGTTCCACCGGCAGTGCCCGCATCCGTACGGCGGCCAGCTCGATCGCCAGCGGCACCCCGTCGAGGCGTCGGCACAGCGAGGCCACCGCGCGGTGGTTGTCCGCGGTCACCGCGAAACCCGGGGCCGCCGCGGCGGCCCGCTGCGCGAACAGCGTCACCGCCTCGTAGCCACGCCCCTCACCCACAGTGAACGCCCGGTCCGCGTCCGGCACCGCCAACGGCGCCACCACTATCGTGCACTCGCCGCCGATCCCGAGCGGTTCCCGGCTGGTCGCCAGCACCCGCACCTCGGGACACTCGGGCAACACCCTGGCCACCAGAGCGGCGCAGGCGCCCACCAGGTGCTCACAGTTGTCCAGCACCAACAGCAGCCGCTTGTCCCGCAGATAGTCCACCAGCTCAGCCATGGGATCGGGCCCCGAACCACGCATCCCCAGCGCCTGCGTCACCGACAACGCCAGCAGCTCCGGCTCCCCGAGCTCGGCCAGCGCGGCCAGCCACACCCCGTCGGGAAAGGCGCGCCGCAACTGCCGCGACACCTGCAACGCCAACCGGGTCTTGCCGACCCCGCCCACACCCGTCAGCGTCACCAGCCGCGACGCGGACAGCGCCCGCTTCACCTCGGCGCCCTCGGCACGGCGGCCCACCATGCTCGTCACATCGGCGGGGAGATTGTCCACCACTGCCAGCCCTCACCGCCCCGGTCCCGGGTACGAAGATCGCCCCTCATAAGAAAGATAGCAATGCGTCCTGCGCGAAACGGCTGGTCCGCCGCCTGCCGGGCGCCGGCGACCGCCGCTGGCACGAGGTCCCTGCGCGGTCCCGTCGCCCTCGCCGACGAGCCGTCCGCGGCCGCGTGGCGGGACGTTCCCAGGCACACATCCGGGCTGGTCCCACACCACGTATCCGGGACGGTCCCAGCGCATACATCCAAGACGGCCCCGTGTACGTACCCAAGATGTCCAGGTAGAGGTTCGGGTAGTTGCACCGTAGTGCCAGGGCCCGCCGCTCCCGATGCTGGTGCGGTACCCGAAGTGACGAGACCGGTTGAAAGCCATGAGCACCACTCTCATCCGCAGCACCGCCCCGCGGCTCAGTGCCCCGGCCCGGCCGGTCGCCACGGCCGACCACACGACCCCCCACTCCCGGCAGGCGTCCTGGCCGCTCGGCCACGGTCCGTCCGCGGTGCCCCAGGCCCGGCACCTCACCCGCGGCCAGCTGCGTGCCTGGGGACGGCACGCGCAGATCGACGACACCGAACTGCTGGTGTCCGAGCTGGTCACCAACGCCGTCCGGCACGCACGCGGCCCGATCCGCCTCACCCTCACCGTGCGGTACACAACGTTGCGCTGCGAGGTCGAGGACGCCGACCCGACGCGGCCCCGCCCGCGCCGCACCGACGACTCCGACGAGCACGGGCGGGGGATGGCCCTGCTCGCGCTGCTGACCAGGCGGTGGGGCAGCCGCCCGACCGATGGTGGCAAGGCCGTCTGGTTCGAACTGGCCGCCCCCTCCGAGCCCGGCAACCCCGGCCGGTGACGGACCCGGCCCGGGCAACGCCTCCAGAGCGCCCCACGACTCACGACACCACGCAGGCGAACCCGTCGCCCACGCCGCTGACCACGGCGTGGGCGACATTCGACAACGGGTGGCCCGGGGCTCTGTCAATTGTCTCCCGTGCCCGGCTCCTGAGCCGTCCGTAGCGTTCCCCCATCTCCGACGGTTGCAGATCATCGTGCTCGTCCCCCCGCGCGCCGCGCGGTGGACGTCACCGAGGGCATCGCCCCTGGACACGGAAGGCGGCTCCTATGGCACTCGGCATGAGATGGAAGCTCCATGGGGATGGCGGCACGCCACCCCCCGGCGAGGTCGTCCGCCCGGACGAACGGCTCTCCTGGGGCCGCACGGTGGGCCTGGGGGTCCAACACGTGGTGGCCATGTTCGGCGCGACGTTCGTGTTCCCCGTGGTGATGGGCCTCGATCCCAACCTCGCGATCATGATGTCGGGCATCGCCACGGTCGTGTTCCTGCTGATCGTTCAGGGCAGGATCCCCAGCTACCTGGGGACCAGTGCGGCCTTCGTCGGGGCGGTGGCCACGATCCGAGCGTCGGGCGGCAGCAGCGCGACGGTGACCGGCGCGGTCCTCGTCGCCGGCGCCGTGCTGGCTCTGGTCGGCGTGCTGATCCACCTCGTGGGCGCCCGGCTGGTGAACCGGGCGCTGCCGCCGGTGGTGACCGGCGCGGTCGTGATGCTGATCGGTTTCAATCTGGCGCCGGTGGTGGCGCAGGTGTACTGGCCGCAGGACCAGTGGGTGGCGCTGCTGACGATGACGGCCGTGGTGTCCATGACCGTGCTGCTGCGCGGGTTCTGGTCGCGCATAGCCGTCTTCCTCGGCCTCGTCTTCGGCTACGCGCTGTCCTGGGTGCTGGACAGGACGATCGGCACGATCACGTCGGTGCCGGCGGGCAGTGCGGACGGCAGGGCGGTCGCCCATTTCCGGGTGAACTTCGAGGCGGTGCACCACGCCGACTGGTTCGGCCTGCCGACCATGCACGCCCCCGACTTCAAGACGTCGGCCGTGCTGGTGGCTCTCCCCGCGGTGATCGCACTCGTCGCGGAGAACGCCGGTCACGTCAAGGCCGTCTCGGAGATGACCGGGACGGACCTGGACGGCAGCCTGGGCCGGGCGATCGCCGCGGACGGTCTGGGCACGGTGATCGCCACCTCGGTCGGCGGCTCCCCCACGACGACGTACGCCGAGAACATCGGCGTCATGGCGGCCACCCGCGTCTACTCCACGGCCGCGTACTACGTGGCCGCCGGCGTGGCGGTGGTGTTCGGCCTGTGTCCCAAGTTCGGCGCGCTCGTCGCGGCGACCCCCGGCGGAGTGCTCGGCGGGATCACCGTCGTGCTGTACGGGATGATCGGCCTGCTCGGGGCGAAGATCTGGGTCGAGAACAAGGTCGACCTCACCGCACCGCAGAACCTCGTACCGGTGGCCGCCGGACTCGTCATCGGTATCGGCGGGGTGTCCGTGCGGATCTCGGACGACTTCACCATCGGTGGCATCGCGCTCGGCACCCTCGTGACCCTCGTCGGCTACCACGCCCTGCGCCTCGCGGCCCCCGCCCACCGGGGCGAGCCTGCGGGTGGTGCCACGAGCCGGGCGGCCCGCACGGCGGGACACCAGGACCTCCGGGGCGATCCGGCGCCGGCCCTCCGGGCGGTCGAGCCCGCACCGGGGACGGCGCAAGAACTCGACTAGGGCCTCTCCTCCGGCGTTCCCGTTCGTGCCCCGGCACGCCGGGACCGCCGGAGGGAGAACCCGTACGCGGCACCGACCGGACCCGACAGGAGAGGCAGCACCGTGAAGCCGCCGGCTTTCCAGTACCACGCCCCGCGAAGCCTGCCCGAGGCGCTTGAGATCCTGAACCGCGTCGGCCACGACGCGAAGGTCCTCGCCGGTGGCCAGAGCCTCATCCCCATCCTCAACATGCGACTGGCCGCGCCCGGCCACCTGGTCGACATCAACGGCCTGTCCGAACTCTCCTTCGTGCGAACCGATGTGGGCGGGGTCCGGGTGGGCGCGCTGGCACGGCACTCCGAGGTCGAACACGACGGCGCCGCCCACTCCGCGGTACCCCTGCTGCGCCAGGGCCTGCGGCATGTGGCGCACCCCGTGATCCGCAACCGCGGGACGACGGTGGGCAGTCTGGCGCACGCGGACCCTTCGGGTGAGATGACGGCGGTCCTCACCCTGCTCGACGGCTCGGTGGAACTGGCCCGCCAGGGCGGCGTCCGCACCGTCGGCGCGGCCGAGTTCTTCGTCGGTCCGCTGGAATCGTGCGTGGAGCCCGGCGAGATGGCCGTGTCGGCGTACTTCCCGCGGCCGCCGGAGCGTACCGGCACCGAGTTCGTCGAGGTCGCGCGCAGGCACGGGGACTACGCGATGTGTGGAGTGGCCGCCGCCGTGACCCTCGACGAGGACCTGCGGATCGTTCGCGCCCGCGCCGTCTGCCTGTCGGTGTCGCCGGTGCCGCTGCCGCTCGACCTCACCGAGGCGGTGGCGGGCGCCGCCTTCGACACGGCGCGCTGGGACGCCGCCGGGGAGCTCGCGGCGGAGCGGATCGATCCGGAGCCCGACATCCACGCCTCCGCCGACTACCGGCGCCACCTCGCCCGGGTGCTCACCACGCGGGCGGTACGCGCCGCCGCCGTCCGGGGCGCCGAGTCCGCCGCCCGGCCGGCCGGCATCGACGACGACACCAGCGACGACCAGCAGGAGGGCGGCCACCGATGACCGAGGAACTCCACGAGATCCGGCTGCGGGTGAACGGTGTCGTACGCACCGCGACCGTCCCCGCACGCCGGCTGCTGTCCGACTGTCTGCGCCATGACCTGGGGCTGACCGGCACCCACGTCGGCTGCGAGCACGGGGTGTGCGGGGCCTGCACGGTCCGGGTCGACGGTCGCCCGATGCGCTCCTGTCTGATGTTCGCGGTGACCGCGCAGGGAGTTGAGATCACAACGGTGGAGGGTCTGACCCGCCCCGACGGGAGCATGCACGCGGTGCAGCGCGCGTTCCGGGAGTGCCACGGATTGCAGTGCGGGTTCTGCACCCCGGGCTTCCTCACCGTGATCGCCGCCTACCTGGAGGAGCATCCGCAACCGACGCCGGACGAGGCCCGCGAGGCCATCTCGGGCAACCTGTGCCGCTGCACCGGATACCAGAACATCGTCAAGGCCGTACTGCGCGCGGCCGAGATACTGCGTGCGGAGGCGGCGCGATGACGGCCACCGAGACCGGGCCCACGCCCACACCCGGCCTGATCGGCACGCCGCTGGAGCGCACCGAGGACCTGCGCCTGGTCGTGGGCAAGGGGCGCTACCTCGACGACCTCGGGCACCACGCGTACGAGGCGGCCTTCGTCCGCAGTCCGTACGCACGCGCCCGGGTGACCGGCATCGACATCCGCGACGCGTTCGAGGTGGACGGCGTGGTGGCCGTCTACGTCCACGACGACCTGCCGGGCAGGATCGCCGAGCCGCTGCCGCTGCTGATCCCCCATCCGGCACTGACCCACGGCCGCACCGCGTATCCACTGGCGAAGGATTTCGTGAACCATGTCGGCGAGGCCGTCGTCATGGTGGTGGCCCGCGACCGGTACACGGCCGAGGACGCCTGTGAGCGCATCTCCGTCGACTACGAACCGCTGCCCCCGGTCGTCGGCATCGAGAACGCGTTCCGCGCCGATCACCGGGTGCACCCGGACGTGCCGGGCAACGTCGCCGCCCACCTGGTCCAGGAGACCGGTGACGCCCGCGCTGCCGTCGCCGCCGCACCGCACACCCTGGAGCTCCACCTCGACATCGAGCGCAGCGCCTGCGTACCCATGGAAGGCCGCGGGGTCCTGGCGCGTTGGGACGAGGCCGACGGGTCGTTGCGCGTGTACAGCTCCACGCAGACCTCCACCGGTGTGCGGGCGGCCGTGGCGGCCAAGCTCGAACTGCCGCTGGCGAAGGTCGAATGCGTGACCCCCGACGTGGGCGGCGCCTTCGGTGTGAAGATCGTGCACCCCTGGCCGGAGGAGGTACTGGTGCCGTGGGCGGCCCGGACGCTGGGCCACGAGGTCAAGTGGACCGAGGACCGCCGCGAGCACTTCGTCTCCTCCGCCCACGAGCGCGGCCAACTCCAGACCGTCCGGGTGGGGTTCGACGACCGCGGCCGGGTGCTGGGGCTCGATGTGGAGATCCTGCACGACAACGGCGCCTACACCCCGTACGGCATCATCGTGCCCCTCATCACCTCCACCCAGCTCCTCGGCCCGTACAAGCCGGGTGCCTACCGGGTGGAGTTCCGCAGCCTGTACACGAACACGGTCATCGTCACGCCCTACCGCGGAGCCGGCAGGCCGCAGGGCGTCTTCGCGATGGAACGCACCATGGACGCCATCGCCGACCGCCTCGGTCTGGACCGGGCCCGGGTGCGCGCGGAGAACTTCATCCGGCCCGACGAGATGCCCTACGACCACGGGCTGCTCTTCCAGGACGGGCGCCCGCTGATCTACGACTCCGGGGACTTCCCCGCCTCGTTGGACACGTTGAAGGAACTGGTCGGCTGGGACGCGTTCGAGGTGTACCGGGCGAAGGCCCGTGCCGAGGGCCGCCGGGTCGGCATAGGCATCGGCTGCTACGTCGAGGGCACCGGCGTCGGCCCCTACGAGGGCGGCCATGTGCAGGTGGAGACGAGCGGGCGGGTCAATGTGGCGACCGGCCTGACGAGCCAGGGGCAGGGCCACGAGACGGTGTTCGCCCAGATCGTCGCCGACGAGCTGGGCGTGCCCCTCGCGGACGTGCACGTGACGACCGGGGACACCCGCCGGTTCGGCTATGCGGTGGGCACGTTCGCGTCCCGGGCCGCGGTGATGAGCGGCAACGCCATCGCGCTCGCCGCCCGCGCGGTGCGCGCCAAGGCGTTGCGCATCGCGGGGACCGCGCTCGGGGTCGCTCCCGAGGAGCTGGAGATCGTGGCCGGCGTGGTGCGCACGGCCGGCGATCCGGACCGGGCGATGCCGCTGGGCGCGGTCGCGGTGCTGTCCAACCCGCTGCGGTACGCCTTCGACGAGGCGTCCAGGGCGGCGACGCAGTTCGGCGCGCACTGCGACCTCAGCAGGCCGCCGGTGGCCGACGGCGACGAGCCCGGTCTGGAGGGCCGCGCCTACTACTCCCCACCGCGGGCCACCTTCGCCAACGGCATGCACGCGGCGGTGGTCGAGACCGACCCGGAGACCGCCGAGATCAGGGTCCTGCGCTACTGCGTGGTCCACGACTGCGGGCACCTGCTCAACCCACTGATCGTCGAAGGACAGGTGCACGGCGGCGTCGCCCAGGGCGTGGCCGGAGCGTTGTACGAGCGCATGGAGTACGACGACAACGGCCAGTTGCTGAACGCCTCCTTCATGGACTTCCTGATGCCGTACGCGAGCGAGGTACCCGAGGTCGAGATCGACCATCTGGAGACGCCGTCCCCGTTGAACCCGCTCGGTCTGAAGGGCGCGGGCGAGGCCGGGGTGATTCCGGCGGCGGCCGTGCTCGCCTCCGCGATCGAGGACGCCGAGGGTTTCGCGATCACCCGCATGCCCATCCAGCCCTCCGAACTGTTCCACCTCCGCCGACGCTTCGCCGCCGGGGAGATCCCGGCGCTGCGCCGCGGCGGGCACCACCCGCACCACGAGAACGACGAGGAGCACCCCGAGCCATGAAGGTCAGCGGAAACGCCACACTCAATGCGACCATCGACAAGGTCTGGGACGCGCTGAACGACCCGGCCGTACTCGCCCGCACCATTCCGGGCTGCGAGAAGTTGGAGGAGACCGGCCCGTACGCGTACCGGATGACCGTGACCATGGGCGTGGCCTCGATCAAGGGCACGTACCTCGGTGAGGTGCAGCTGATGGACCAGCAGAAGCCGGGGTCGTTCACGCTCAAGGCGTCCGGGGCCGGCGGGCCGGGTACGGTCACCGCCGAGGCGAAGGTGCAGCTCACGGATCTCGGCGACGGACGCACCCTGGTGGACTACGACGCGGACGCGGTTGTCGGCGGCATGATCGGCGGGGTCGGGCAACGGGTGCTCACCGGGGTGGCGAAGAAGACCGCCGGTGTGTTCTTCAGGACCGTGGACCAGATGCTGGGCGGTCAGGAACCCGCCGGGACCGTGGCCGCGCCGCCGGCGGCGGCCGGCACCGCGCAGCCCTCCGCCGTCACCCGGCCCGTCCCGACGCCGACCGGCCCGTCCCGGGTCCCGGACGGGGACTTCGCCAAGGGCGCGCTGTTCGGCGCGGCCGTGGCCCTGCTCGGCGCGCTCGTCGGCGGCGTCATCAGCCGACTTCTCTGAGGGACCGTCGATCATGGAAGGAGACAGCGGAATGCGGGCATTCACCGCGGCGGCCGTCCAACTCGCCCCCGGGAGCGGGCCATTGGCCGTGGGAGTCGTCAAGGACAACGTCGCGCGGGCGGCGGAGTGGGTGACGCGCTGTGTGGAGTCCACCGGAGCCGAGTTGGTGGTGCTCCCGGAGAGCGTCACCACCGGGTTCACCCCGGCGCTGTCGGCCGAGGAGCTCTGGGACCTCGTCGACGAGCTGCCCGGCGGCGCGCTGTGCGAGCCGCTGTGCGACCGCGCCCGCGAGCTCGGTGTCCACCTCGTGTGGGGCGCCTACGGGCGTGGCGAGCGGCGCGGCGTGGTGTACAACTGCGCGGTGCTCGCCGGGCCCGGGGGCCAGGTCCTGGGCGTGTACCGCAAGACCCATCCGTTCGGGCCCGAGCTGCGCGAGCGCGGCGGCTGGGTGACGCCCGGCGACCGCGTGACGGTCGTGGACACCCCGCTCGGCCGGATCGGCATGATCATCTGCTTCGACGGGGACTTCCCCGAGCTGAGCCGGGTTCAGGCGGTGCAGGGCGCGGAGATCCTCTGCCGGCCGTCCGCGCTGCTGCGCTCGGCGGATCTGTGGGAGCTCACCTGCCGGGCCCGCGCGTACGACAACCACGTGTATGTGATCGGCGCCAACGCGACGGGCGCGGACCCGGCCGGGGTGCTGTACTTCGGCAACTCCCTGATCGTCACGCCCGGAGCCGAGGTCGTCGCGCGCGGGTCCACGCACGAGGGGTGGGTCTCGGCCCGACTGGATCCGCAGCGCGCGCTCGCCGCGCTGACCCCGGGTTCGAGCGTGCCCCAGGTCTTCGACCACCTGCGCGACCGCAACCTGTCCTTGATCCGGCGCTACGCCGACGACCTGGCGGGCCCGGCGCGGACCTCGTTCCCGCACGGATAGCGACCGCCGTGGACACCACGGCCGGAACGGAAGGGGCCACCCGCCGCGGCGGGTGGCCCCTTCCGGTTGTCGTGATCCCCTCTGCGACGGGCTCAGCCGGCCGCTGCCACCACCGTGCCCGCCGTGCCCGCCACCGCCTCCGTGATCCGGTCGAGGGTGGTGATGACGGCGCGACCGCCGTGCTCGGCGAAGCGCAGCGCCGCCTCGACCTTGGGGCCCATGCTGCCCTCCGTGAACTGCCCGGCCGCGGCGTGCTGCCGCAGCTCCCGCGCGGTGGTCCGGGCGATCGGGCGCTCGCGTTCGGTGCCGAAGTCGAGCATGGCGTGCGGCACATCGGTCGCGATGACCAACGTGTCCGCGCCGACGGCGACGGCCAGCAGCGCCGCCGTCAGGTCCTTGTCGAGCACGGCCTCCACACCGCGCTCGGTGCCGTCGGCGCCGTGCGCCACGGGGATGCCGCCCCCGCCGGCGGCGACGGCGACGAAACCGGCCCCGAGCAGGGTCCGCACCGCCCGTGCGTCGAGCACCTCCAACGGCTCGGGGGAGGCGACGACGCGCCGCCAGCCGGCGGCACCGCGGTCCACCCAGTGCTGCCCCTGCGCCACGCGGTGCAGCGCCTGGGCACGGGGCAGGTGGCGGCCCACCGGTTTGGTGGGCCTCCCGAACGCCGGGTCGGCCGGATCGATCAGCGTACGGGTGACCACCGCGGCGACCGGGACGGGGATGCTCCGGCGCCGCAACGCGCTCTCCAGGGCGGAGACGATGGTGAATCCGAGGGTGCCCTGCGTCTGCGCCCCGCACCAGTCGAGTGGCACCGGCGGGACGACGTGCGCGGTGAGCTCGTTCTTCACCAGCAGATTGCCGACCTGCGGCCCGTTGCCGTGGGTCAGCACGACCTCGGCCCCCGAGGCGACCAGATCGGCCACGCACTCCGCGGCGATCGCCACGGCCGCGCGCTGTGCCTGAGGGGTCGCCGTGCCGTCGGGGCCGGTCATGGCGTTTCCGCCGAGCGCGACGACGACGCGCCTGTTCTCGGGTTCTCGCATGCGTTGCGCTCTCCTGTCCTGCGTGCCAGATCCTGGGTGTCAGAGGTGGGAGGTGTACGGGCGGCCGTCGGCGGGGGCTCCGGGAGGGTCCCCGGCGAGCCCGTCGTGCCCGCCGAGGCCGCCGGCGCCGTCGAGTCCGTCCAGCCAGCCCAGGACGGCTCGGGTGTGCTCGCCCAGGACTGGTGGCGCGGCGTGCCGCTGTGGCGGGTCCCCGTCGAACCGGACCGCCGGACCCGGCAGTTCGACCGTGCCCAGGGTGGTGTGGTCGACCTCCACCACCAGGCCCTGCGACCGAGTCTGCGCCCAGTCGTACACCCGGTCCAGGGTGCGGACCTCGCCCGCCGGAATCCCCGCGGAGCACAGCTCGGCCAGCAGTTCCGCCACTCCCCGGTCGGCGAACGCCGCGTTGATCACCGTTGCGAGTTCCTCGGCGTTGACCACCCGGTCGGCGTTGACCGCGAAGCGCGGGTCGTCGACGGCCAGCCCGACCAAGGGGGCGAACCTCGCCCACAGGCCCTCGCTGCCCACGGCGACCTGGACGATCGCGTCGCGGCAGCGGTAGGAGCCGTACGGCTGGAGGGAGGGGTGCAGATTGCCCTGGGCCCGGCCGACCCGGCCCGCGACGGTGTAGTTGGTGCCCTGGAAGGCGTGCACTCCCACGAGCGCCGCCAGCAGCGAGGTGCGCACCACGCGCCCCCGACCGGTGCGGGCGCGCTCATGCAGCGCTGCCACGACGCCGTAGGCGCCGTACATGCCCGCGAGCAGGTCGCCGATGGGCACCCCGATCCGTGTGGGTGAGTCCGGGTCCGGGCCGGTCAGGCTCATCAGTCCGGCCTCGCCCTGCGCGATCTGGTCGTAGCCGGGTCGCCCGCCCTGCGGACCGTCGTGGCCGAATCCGGTGATGGACAGCAGGACCAGCCGGGGGTTGAGCCGGTGCAGCTCCTCCGCCGGAAAGCCGAGACGGTCCAGGACTCCGGTGCGGAAGTTCTCCACGAGGACGTCGCTCCGTTCGACCAGGCGGGCCAGCGTGTGACGGCCCTGCGCGGACTTCAGGTCGAGGACCACCGATTCCTTGTTGCGGTTGCAGGACAGGAAGTACGTCGACTCCCGGGCGTCGGCCGGACCGACGAACGGCGGTCCCCATCCGCGGGTGTCGTCACCGCCGTCGGGGTGCTCCACCTTGATCACACGTGCCCCCATGTCGCCCAGCATCATGGCGGCGTGGGGGCCGGCCAGCGCCCGGGACAAGTCCAGTACGACGAGGCCGGAAAGCGGTCCGCTCACTTCGGGTCATCCCTTCCTCAGGGTCGGAGAATCCGCATGCGCGCGGGCTTGGTCACCGGGGACCGCCCGCCCACGGGCGGTGTGTGGAAGGCCGGTCCGGCGGGGCACGTGCGTGGTGGCGCCCCGCCGGACCGGCGGCACGGGGCCGGGCCCTGCCGTCGGACTCCCGCCTGCCGCACGGCGGACGACGGGAGTTCGACGACGGGCCCTAGCGGAAATCGACGTCCGCGTACGGGCGGCCGCCCGACAGCGAAGCGAACCCCGGCCCGCGGTCGAAGAACGGCCGGACCTGCGGGCGCTGCGCTCGCAACCCGGCCCGCAGTGCCGCGGTGGCGTCCTCGTCCGCCCGGAGGTCGTCGCCGTCGCCGACCACGACCACCCCGTAGTCCTCGTAAGCGCCCTGCGCCGACACCTTGCCCCAGCGCACGTCGCGCACGACCGACTCCGTCCTGCGGTCGAGCGGGTCGCCCCAGCCGCCACCGCCGGTGGTACGGATGCGGATGACCTCACCGGCACGGACCGGCTCGTCGTCGACCAGCCCTTCCATGACGCGCTCGTGGGGACCGCCGGGGTCGATCACGACCTCGAAGGGCCGCCCCGCCCTGCCGTCCTTGACGCCCCAGCAGGACAGGATGGAACGGTCGGCGATCGACATGAAGGAGGCGTCCTGGAGCATCCGGATGTGCTTCTCGTATCCGAGGCCGCCGCGGAACTCGCCGGGGCCACCGGAGTCGACGGCCAGCCCGAGGCGCTCGACCCGGAACGGGAAGCGCGCCTCGGTGAACTCGGTGGGCAGGTTCCGTGAGTCGGGCACCACATGGATGGTGTCCTCACCGTCGGCGTAGTAGCGGCCGCCGGAGCCGCCGCCGAGCACTTCGCGCATCAAGTAGGCGTGTCCCTGGGCGTCCTGGCCGTACACGCCGGTGTAGCGGATGGTCTCCTGGTCGGCGGGCATCCGACCGTCCACGGCCTTGGCGAGCACGCCGGCCAGCACGCCCAGCAGGCGCAGGATGACGAACGTGCGCGCATTGGTCGGCGCCGGGAAGACCGGCGTCAGCAGGGTGCCCTTCTCCGGGAACTTCATCTCGATGAGCGGCACGACGCCTTCGTTGACGTCGAGTTCGGCCATCCGCTCCGGGGTGTCGGCGAGGTTGCGCAGGATCGGGGCGAGCCACTTCTTGAGGAAGTTGCCGTCCGCGTAGTCGCCGCAGTGGTTGATCGGGCCCTTCGCCTGCGGTGACGTCCCCGTGAAGTCGATAATGATCTTCTCGGGGGTCTTGGTGAGGGTGATCCGCTGCGTGTGCAGCCTGGGCTCGTCCACGCCGTCGTGTTCGGCGTAGTCCTCCCACACGTACTCGCCGTCCGGGATCTTCGCCAGGATCTCCCGCCGGTACGTCCGTGTCGTCTTGTCCAGGAGCGCATCGAAGCACGCCTCGACCGTCGTCCGCCCGTAGCGCGCGAACAGTTCGGTCAGGCGCCGTGAACCCATCAGGCACGCCGAGCACTCGGCGTCCAGGTCCGCCGCCAGCGAGTCCGGCATCCGCGAGTTGCGCGTCATGATGCGCAGGGCGGCCGCATTGGGCACGCCCTGGTCCCACAGCTTGATCGGGGGGACCATCAGGCCCTCCTCGTAGACGCTGGTCGCGCCCGACGGCATCGAACCCGGGCAGCAGCCCCCGATGTCGTCGTGGTGGCCGAAGGCCTGGACGAACGCGACCACCTCGCCCTCGTGGAACACCGGCACGGTCACGCACAGGTCCGGCAGGTGGCCGATACCGCCCTCGGACTCGTACACGTCGTTGTGGAAGAACACATCCCCGGGCCGCATGGTCTCCAGCGGGAAGTCGCGGGCGACGGGGTGCACCAGCGCCGAGTACGAGCGGCCGGTGAGCTTGCGCAGCGCACGGTCGTGGATGCCGGCACGGAAGTCGTGCGCGTCCCTGATCATGGGTGAGCGCGAGGTGCGGGCGATCGCCGTCTCGACCTCCCTCTCGACCGAGGCGAGGGTCCCTTCGACGATCTCCAGGACGACCGGATCCACCGACGGGACCGGCGGCTGTGTGGTCTGCGCGGTCATGGCCTCAGGCCCCCTTCTGTGCGGCCCGCGTCACCACGACGTTGCCGTGTGCGTCGACGCGGGCGGTGAACCCGGGATGTACCGGGATGGTCGATCCGAACTCCTCCAGAATCGCCGGGCCTTCGACGAGGTCGCCCGGCGCGAGATCGGCCCGCCGGTAGACCGTGGTGTCGACATGGCCCTCGGCGGCGTCGAAGCAGACCGGCCGTACGCCGCTCAGCGCACGGGTGACGTCGCCGTCGCCCGCCGGCAGCTCGCGCAGGGCCGGGCGGCGGATCGGGCCGATGCCGGTGACCCGCAGGTTCACCCACTCCACGGCCTGGTTCGGGTCGCTGCGGAAGTCGTATCCGTACAGCTGCCGGTGTGCGTCGTGGAACGCCGTCGCGACGGTGTCCGTCAGCTCGGGGTCCAACGGGCCGTCGGGAACCGGAACCCGAACCTCGAAGGCCTGCCCGAAGTAGCGCAGGTCGGCGCTGCGGGCGTACCTCTGGTCCGCGGGCGGGAACCCTTCCTTGTCGAGCGCCTCGGCGGCTCGCGCCGTCAACTGCCCGTAGACGTCGGCCAGTCGATCGTGGTCGAGCTCCGTATGACGGCACACCGCAGTCTGCACGTAGTCGCAGCGCACATCGACGGTGAGGAGCCCGAACGCGGAGACGTTGCCCGGGTCTCGCGGCACGATCACCCCGGCCAGGCCGAGGATGTCGATCAGTCGGCACAGCAGCAGCGAGCCGGACCCGCCGAAAGTGGCCATCATGAAGTCGCGGACGTCCAGACCGCGTTTGACCGTGATCTGCCGCAGCGCGTTCGCCTGGTTCCAGGCGGAGATCTCCAGGATGCCGGTGGCGCACTGCTCCAGGCCCAGCCCCAGCTCGTCGGCGAGCTTGCGCACGCCCTGCCGGGCCGCCCCCACGTCGAGCGGAATCTCACCGCCGAGCAGGTGCGGCGGAATGCGGCCGAGCAGTACATGGGCATCGGTGATCGTCGGTTCGGTGCCGCCCCTGCCGTAGCACAGCGGACCGGGGTCGGCACCGGCCGAGCGGGGACCGACCTTCAAGGTGCCTTCCGGGGAGATCCAGGCGACCGAGCCGCCCCCCGCGCCGACGGTGACGACGTCGATCATCGGGATCCTGGACGGGAAGCGGCCGACGGCACCCTCGGTCGTCAGCGTCGGCTCGCCGTCCAGGACGACGGAGACATCGGTCGACGTGCCACCGCCGTCACAGGTGAGAATCTTGTCGAAGCCCGCCGTCTGTGCGATCAGCGCCGCGCCCAGCGCACCCGCGGCCGGGCCGGACAGCACGGTGGTGATCGGCTGGTGCACGACCTCCTCGGCGGACAGGATGCCGCCGTTGGACTTCATGATGGCGAACGGCACCACCTGCGGCGCAGGCCCCGCACCCGCGCCGACGGATGCGTCCAGGCGGTCCTTGATGCCTGCGACGTACCGGGCCACCCGTGGTTTGACCGCGGCGTCGACCAGCGTGGTCATCGCACGCTCGTACTCCCGGTACTCGCGCAGCACCTCGGAGCTGAGGGAGACGACGGCCTCGGGGTGCTCCTCGCGCAGGATCCTGCGCATCCGCTGCTCGTGCGCGGGGTTGGCGTACGCGTGCAACAGGCACACCCCGAGCGTGGTGATGCCCTGATCGCGGAACCAGCGGGCGGTTTCGCGAGCGCCCGCCTCGTCGAACGGTCGCACCTCGTTGCCCTGGTGGTCCATGCGGCCGCCGAGGGTGCGTACCCGGTCGACCGGGACGATGCGCTCCGGCTTGACCCAGAAGTAGGAGTTGCCGTAGCCGTCCGGCACCGCCTGACGGGCGATCTCCAGGATGAACTCGTAGCCCTCGGTGGTGATGAACCCCAGGCAGTCGATCTTGTCCTCGAGGAGCTGGTTGGTCGCAACGGTGGTGCCGTGCACCACCCCGGTGACATCGGCGCCGGTCGCGCCCATGAGGCCCAGCACCTTCTCGACTCCGTACAGGAAGCCGTCGGCCGGGTCGGACGGGGTCGAGGGGGTCTTGGTGGTGATGACATCGCCGGTGTGCTCGTCAACGGCTACGACGTCGGTGAACGTTCCCCCGGTGTCGATGCCGATGCGTATGCGGCGCCGGGAACTCGCGTGCGCGGCTGGCGTCACGGATGCGCTCCTCTCGGGCGGGAGGGTGGCGGAGGTGATGGCCGCGGTATGCGCCGCCCGGATGGCGGCTCGCGGTGCCAGCGATTCAACTTCGCGGCGATCCCGCGGGAATCGGCAACTTGTGCCAAGACCCTCAGCAAGAGTTGGTGATGCGGACTCTCCTCGGGAGGGTCCGCCGAGTGCGGTTGCTCGGGCCGACGACGCCGCGCGAGCGGGAGCCACGGCGGCCCGGCGCCGTGCTCCCGGTCGTCACAGACCGCGCATGCGCAGCACCTGGAGCGCCAGCGCGAGGTTCAACCGCAGATGGGGATCGGTGGTGAACGGCCCCAGAAGGCGTTCGAGTTTGCCGATGCGGTAGCGCAGCGTGTTGTAGTGGAAGTGCAGTGCGCGCGCGGTCTCCGCCACGTTGAGGTTGGTGTCCAGCAGCACCTGGAGCGTCGTCCGCAGGCCCGCCGCCTCCTGGTCGTCCCGCGTCGCCAGTTCGCGCAGCGTCTCCCGCAGGAAGGCGGACAGCTCCGCGGAGTCGGGTATCAGGCTGAGCAGTCGGTAGACGCCGAGGCTGTCGAAGTCCGCGATCGCCCCCGGCCCGTGCATCTGGCGCCCCACCCGGGCCGCTCGCCGCGCCTGTTCATACGCCTGCGGCAGCAGGGCCGGACGCTCGGTGACCCGGCTGACCCCCGTGCTGAACGTGCGGCGCCCGCCCCCGCCGTCGCCGGAGACCTGCGCCACCATCTGCCGTACGGTGCGGATCGCGGCGGCCGCGTCGACGGCGCCCATCACGACGACGACCTCCTGGCTGAAGCCGCCCACCGCGGCACCGGGGTCGTGCTCGCGCACGACCATGCTCCAGGCGGTGGCGAACCGTTCGTGCAGGGGGCGCAGTCCGCGTGGTTGCGGGCCGGGGTCCTGACCGGGGTCGAGTTCGGCGACCACCACGACGACCGGCCGGTCGACGTCCCAGCCCAGCGACGCGCAGTGCGGCACCGCGTGCTCCGGCTCGCCGGCCCGCCCGGCCAACAGGTCGCGCAGGAAGTCTCCTTGGTACTTGCTCTCGACCGCCGCGACGGCCAGCTCCTTGGTGATCACCAGCGCGGCGGTGGCCGCGGCCCGCTCCAGGACGTGCACATCGCTGCCGTCCACCGGCCGCTCGCCGGCGATGAGCACGATCCGGCCGTGGTCCAACGCTCCGGCCCGTACGGGCACCAGCGCCACGCGCGCACCACGCTCTTCCAGGCTGTGCAGCCCGTGCTTGAACCGCTCGACGCGAAAGCGCCCACTGGGATCGAAGCACTCCTGCACCTGCGGGCAGCCCTGCGGCGGATCCGACTGGGCGAGCACCCGCCCGTCCGGAGTGGTCACCAGCACGCTGCCTCCCAGCAACGTGCTCAACTCGCAGGTCAGGGCGGTCAGTCCGCCGCCTGCGAGGACCACGTTCGCCAGTGCCCGATGAGCCTCCTCGGAGCGTTCGAGGACCGCCGCCTGCCGGTTGAGGATGTCGGTGAGCACGCCGTTGACGAGGTCGTCGCATGCCACGTCGCCCGGCAGGCGGACGATCGGCAGGCCCAGGTGATCCGCCGTCTCCAGCATCTCGGGCGGGAGCTCGTCGGCTCCGCGGCCGAGTGGGACGGCGACCGCCGCGACCTGTCGCCGCTCCAGCTCGGCAACGAGCCTGGCGGCGTCCTGCGCGGCCTCAGTGAGCGGACGGCCGGTGGCCAGCAGCATTTCGTACGGCTCGATCCGGGGCAGGTCATCGACGACGTCCACGGTGCGCAGCCGGTGCACCACGCGGTCGAGCCCGCGTTCTCCGGCCATCAGGCGGGCGCCGGAGAGGCACGGCGAGCCGAGCACCTCGCGGACCGGGATGCCGCGGGTGAGCAACCCGCCGCTCGCGACGCGTGCGCCGCCGGCCCCCGCGCCGCTGTCGGTACCACCGCCGGCCGGGACCGCGGAAGCACCCGTTGGCAACTCCTGCGAAGGAACGGCCTGATCATTGGCAACCTTGCCCATGGGGGGACCTTAGCGACCCCATTACGTTCGCAACAGATCCCGAGCCGACCGATCCGCGGCCTCCCCGCCCGAGGCCCCCGAGGAGGTGCCAGCCTTGGCCATCACCACCGTCACCGAGTCGGCGGGACGGCAGACGGTTCTGCCCGGAGCCGCCGCACGGATCGTGCGGGCCCCCCTGGAGGGCCCCACCAGGCCCGCCCGCCTGCTCGCGGTCTTCCCCGCCGCGGTCTATGTGACCGCGGCGGACGGCACCGTCCTCGCTCTCCTCACCACGGACGCCGTGCGGCTGCCCAACGCCGTGGTCCTGGTGGCCGACCGCAACCGAGCGCCGCTGACCGCCGTCGTGCACGACGGTGACACCGCCGACTGTGGCGCCGGCGTCCTGCGGATCGGCGGTCTGCGCGTGCGGGTGGCCCGTTGGTGGACGCCACCTCGCCCGCACCCACCGCACGACCGTACGGCGCTGCGGGTCGGCGCCGCCGAACTGGGCGCGCTCTTCCGCAGCACCGCGGGCCCGCGGCCGGGCCTCCCCGACCACGGCCGTGCCGTGCTGACGGAGCTGGCCCGGCACGCAGCTCGCGACGAGCGCCCGGCCGCCCGCGCGGCCGCCGCACGCCTGCTCGGGCTGGGGCCCGGACTCACGCCCAGCGGCGACGACGTCCTGAGCGGCTTCCTGCTGGCGCTGCGCCACCTGGTGCCGCCGGCACCGGCCGGCCGAGCCGGACGCCGCGGCGGATCCCCGCGCGCCCGTGAGCCGGACGAGGCCGACGGTGTCACCTGGCTCGGGACCCGCGTCACGGCGCTCGCCCCCGGGAGGACCACCGACCTGTCGGCCGCCCTGCTCGGCCACGCCGCACGCGGCGACGGCTGCCCGCAGGCCGTTGAACTGATCGAGGCCGTCGCCGGACACCGGCCCGTCGCCCCGGCCCTGGCACGGCTCCTGGCGGTGGGGCACACCTCGGGGGCGGATCTCGGCCTCGGTGTGCTCGCCGGGGCACGGGCCGTCCTGGCCCGCCGACCGCCCCGCCGACCGGCGGAAAAGCCAGAACAGCCGGAACAGCCAGAACAGCCGGAACAGCCGGAACAGCACTCCGTAGCAGAGCCGACAGGAAGGAGAACCCCGTGACCAGCGCGCTGGAACTGCGTCGCGGTATGTACCGCGACTCGGTGCGTCTGATGCAGGTGAGCCGATCGGTCGGCGCGGTCGACGGCGTCGACCGCGCCCTCGTGGCCATGGCGACGCGCCTGAACCTGGACCTCCTGGACGGCATGGGCTTCGACGTGCCCGAGGAAGCCGGGCCCAACGACCTGGTGATCGCCATCCGGGCAAGCGACCAGGACGCGCTGCGCCGGGCCCGCGAACACCTCGAACAGGAGCTGGCCGCCCCGTCCCGGGGTTCCGTCGCCACCGGCGGCGCGGCCACGAGCCATACCTTCCGCACCATCGGCGCGGCCAAGGACGCCGCCACCCTGGCGCTGCTCTCCATTCCGGGTCCCCACGTCTTCGCCGAGGCAACCGATGCGCTCGACGCCGGCCTCGACGTCATGATCTTCAGCGACAACGTTCCGGTCGCACACGAGGTTCGGCTCAAGGACCGGGCGCGCGAGCGCGGTCTGCTGGTGATGGGTCCCGACTGCGGGACCGCCGTGGTGGGCGGTGTCGGCCTCGGCTTCGCCAACGTCGTACGCGGCGGCCCGGTCGGACTCGTGGCCGCCTCCGGCACCGGCAGCCAGCAACTCATGTGCCTGCTGCACTCGGCCGGTACCGGAGTCAGTCACTGCCTCGGCGTCGGTGGACGCGACCTCTCCGAAGCGGTGGGGGCGCGGTCCACGCTCCAGGCCATGGCCCTGCTCGACGCCGACCCCGACACCCGCCTGATCGTCGTCGTGTCCAAGCCCCCGGCGCCGTCCGTGGCCGTCGACGTGGCGCGGTACGCCGCCGAGCTCACCACGCCGGTGCAGCTCGCGTTCCTCGGCCGCGGCCGGGACGATCTGACCGCCGCCGCGGAGAAGGCGCTGACCGCCCTCGGGCTCACGGACGGGGACGGCCACCCCACCAGCTGGCCCTCCTGGCTCCCCGAGCAGTCGCTGGTCCCGCGTGACGGCGTGCTGCGGGGCCTGTTCTGCGGCGGGACGCTGTGCGACGAGGCGATGGTCATCGCTGCCGGGGCCCTGGGACCGATCGGTTCCAACATCCCGCTGGAGCCCGGTTGGGCACTCCCTGCCGACCTCCGGTCCGACGGCCATCTGATGATCGACTTCGGCGACGACGGTCTGACTGCCGGGCGCCCGCACCCCATGATCGACCCGAGCCTGCGCCTGGAACGGCTCGCCGCCGAACTCGCCGATCCCCGGACCGCCGTCCTGCTGCTCGATGTCGTGCTCGGTCACGGCGCGCACGCCGACCCCGCCACCGCCGTGGCCGACGTGATCCGTGCGGCCGGCCCGGGAGCGCCCCCCGTCGTCGTCTCGCTGTGCGGGACCGACGCCGATCCCCAGGGGCTGTACGCCCAGGCCCGGGTGCTGGCCGGGGCAGGCGCCGAGGTCCACCTCTCCAACGCTGCGGCCGCCCACCGGGCAGTGGCACTCGTCGAAAGGCACCAGCCGTGACCGACCCCTCCCCCGCCGGACGTCTCCTCGGCCGCGAGCCCCTGGTGGTCGCGGCCGGGGCCGACCTGCTCGCCGAGGCCCTGACCGCACAGGCCGTACCGGTCACCCGGGTCGACTGGCGCCCGCCCCTGCCGGGCTCCGCCGAGGACCTGGCCCGGGTGCTGGCCGACCCGCGCCGCGAGGAGGCGAACCGCATCGCCGTCAGCCGGGTGCTGGCGGCGACCGCGCAGCTCGTGGACGTCCGTCCGGCCCGGGAGGTACTCGGTCTGGGGCCCGGGCAGTTCCTGCACGCCGGGCCGCCCGTCGACTGGGAACGCGCCTCGGGGCCGATGCGCGGCGCGCTGGTCGGAGCCATGCTGTTCGAGGGCCTGGCGGCCACCCCGGAAGAGGCCGAGCAACGACTGGCACGGGGAGCGGTGGAGCTCGACAGCTGCCATCACCACGGCGCGGTCGGGCCGATGGCCGGTGTCGTCAGCCCGTCGATGTGGATGTGCGAACTGCGGGACGAGGTGCACGGCACGCGCGCCTGGTGCTCGCTCAATGAAGGCCTGGGCAAGGTCCTGCGTTACGGCGCCTTCGGGCCCGAGGTCGTCGAGCGCCTGCGCTGGATGGCCACGGTCCTCGGCCCGCTGCTGGGCGCGGCCGTCCGCGCCCACGGTCCGGTCGACGTCCGGGCGATCATCGCCCAGATGCTCCAGATGGGCGACGAGGGCCACAATCGCAACCGCGCCGGGACACTGATGCTGCTGCGCGAACTCCTCGCCGAACTGATCGAGTCCGACGCCCCCGCCGCCGACATCGCCGAGGCAGTGCGCTTCATCAGCGGCAACGACCACTTCTTCCTCAACCTGGTCATGCCGGCCTGCAAGCTCGCACTCGACGCCGGGCGCGGTGTGCCGGGTTCGACGCTCGTCGTGGCGATGGCCCGCAACGGCACGGACTTCGGGATCCAGGTCTCCGGCACCGGCGACCGTTGGTTCACCGGTCCCGCACAGGTTCCCGAGGGTATGTACCTGGGTTCCTACGGTCCCGGCGACGCCAACCCCGACATCGGCGACTCGGCGATCACGGAGACCGCCGGCATCGGTGGCTTCGCGATGGCGGCGGCACCCGCGATCGTGCGGTTCGTCGGCGGCCAGGTGCAGGACGCGCTCGACGCCACCCGCCGCATGTACGACATCACCCTGGCCGAGAACCCGGCGTACCAGGTGCCCGTGCTGGACTTCCGCGGCACGCCGACCGGCATCGATGTCACCAGGGTCGTCCGCACCGGCGTGCTGCCGCAGATCAACACCGGCATCGCCGGACGCGTCGCGGGAACCGGCCAGGTCGGTGCCGGGCTGGTGACACCGCCCGCCGCGTGCTTCACCGCGGCCCTGGGCGCACTGGCGCGAGACGCGCCGCCTCTGGCGCGGTGACCGAAGGGACGGCCGGGAGCACCGGCCGTCCCCTCGCACGCTCAACGGCCTCCGTGGATACGTCCGTCCGTCTCGACCAGACGCTTCCCCGAGCCACCCCGCCGGCACTGCACGATCTCCGCGAGTACCGCTATGGCCGTCTCCTCCGGGGTGCGGGCGCCGAGATCGAGTCCGATGGGCGAGTGCAGTCGGGCCAACTCGCGCTCGGTCAGGCCCTCTTCCCGCAGACGGACGAGCCGGTCCCGGTGCGCACGCCGGCTGCCCATCGCCCCGATGTACCCGGCCTCCGTGCGCAACGCGCGCACCAGCACGGGCACATCGAACTTCGGATCGTGCGTCAGCACGCACACGGCAGTCCGGGCGTCCACCGGGACGGCGGAGAGATAGCGGTCGGGCCACTCGACGACCAGATCGTCCACACCGGGGAAGCGCTCAGGCGTGGTGAACACCGGCCGGGCATCACAGACGGTCACCCGGAACCCGGCGAGCGCACCGGCCCGCGCCACCGCCGCCGCGTAGTCGTTGGAGCCGAACACCAGCAGCAGCGGCCGGGGAACGTGCGCGTGGACGAACACGACGTCCCCGGGCGGCGCGGCGCTCACCGCGGCGATCCGGCCGCCGCCGGCACCCGGGACGAGCAGCCCGCTCTCGCCACGGCCGAGCAGCTCCCGGGCGGCGTCCGCGAGCGGCCCGGTCCCGCCGGATCCGGCGGGACCGACCAGGGCTCGCATACCGACACGGTCGGCCTCGTGCGACGAGACAACGGTGGCCGCGGCCATCGGAGTGCCCGCCCGCACGGCGGCGACCAGGGCCGGGAAGTCCGGTCGACGGGCCGGGTCGATCGGCTCGACGAACACCTCCAGGGTGCCGCCGCAGGTGAGACCGGCCATCAACGCGTCCTCCCGGGTGACCCCGTAGCCGGCCAACTCCGGCCGTCCCGAGGCGATCACCTCCCGCGCCAACGCGTAGACCGCACCCTCCACACAGCCCCCGGACACGCTGCCGAGCACCTCGCCCCCGGCGCCGACGGCCATGACCGCACCGACGTCCCGGGGTGCGCTCCGCAGCGTGGCGACCACGGTGGCCAGGGCGAAGGTCCGCCCGTCGGCATACCACCTCTCCAGATCGTCGAGCAGATGCCGCATGCCTTTCCTCCCTCCGCCGGCCGGCCCGGACGATCAGTACATGCCCCGGGACCGAGCCCGGTCGATGGCAACTTGTGCCAAGATCCCGCCCCTGCTCCGACGCCCCCTCGATCCCCGGAGGGGACCCGAGCTCGGCCGGGAACCACACCGCATGGCGGCGGGCGTGGATCGTGCGCCGCGGGCATCACACCGACGGGTGTTGCATGATCATGCGCGATTATGCATACTCTTCCCATGTCTAAGGTCCTCACCTCCCTTCCCGCCGGCGAGCGCGTCGGCATCGCCTTCTCGGGCGGCCTCGACACCTCGGTCGCGGTCGCGTGGATGCGCGACAAGGGCGCCGTCCCGTGCACCTACACCGCCGACATCGGCCAGTACGACGAGCCCGACATCGCCTCGGTGCCCGGCCGTGCGAAGACCTACGGCGCCGAGATCGCGCGCCTGGTCGACTGCCGCGCGGCGCTGGTCGAGGAGGGCCTGGCCGCGCTCACCTGCGGGGCGTTCCACATCCGCTCGGGCTGGCGGGCCTACTTCAACACCACGCCGCTCGGCCGCGCCGTCACGGGCACCCTGCTGGTCCGGGCGATGCTTGAGGACGACGTACAGATCTGGGGCGACGGGTCGACCTTCAAGGGCAACGACATCGAGCGGTTCTACCGGTACGGCCTGCTCGCCAACCCCAACCTGCGGATCTACAAGCCGTGGCTGGACGCGGACTTCGTGACCGAGCTCGGCGGCCGCAAGGAGATGTCGGAGTGGCTCCTCGCCCACGACCTGCCCTACCGGGACAGCACGGAGAAGGCGTACTCCACCGACGCCAACATCTGGGGCGCCACCCACGAGGCCAAGACCCTGGAGCACCTGGACACCGGCGTGGAGACCGTGGAGCCGATCATGGGCGTGCGGTTCTGGGACCCCGCCGTCGAGATCCTCACCGAGGACGTGACGATCGGCTTCGAACAGGGCCGCCCGGTGACGATCAACGGCAAGGAGTTCGTCTCCCCCGTCGACCTGGTCATGGAGGCGAACGCCATCGGCGGCCGCCACGGCATGGGCATGTCGGACCAGATCGAGAACCGGATCATCGAGGCCAAGAGCCGCGGCATCTACGAGGCGCCCGGCATGGCCCTGCTGCACGCGGCGTACGAGCGCCTGGTCAACGCGATCCACAACGAGGACACCCTCGCCCAGTACCACAACGAGGGACGGCGCCTCGGCCGGCTGATGTACGAGGGCCGCTGGCTGGACCCGCAGGCGCTGATGGTGCGCGAGTCGCTCCAGCGCTGGGTCGGCGCGGCCGTCACCGGCGAGGTGACGCTGCGGCTGCGGCGCGGTGAGGACTACTCGATCCTCGACACCACCGGCCCGGCGTTCAGCTACCACCCGGACAAGCTGTCCATGGAGCGCACCGAGGACTCGGCGTTCGGCCCGGTGGACCGGATCGGCCAGCTCACCATGCGCAACCTCGACATCGCCGACTCGCGCGCCAAGCTGGAGCAGTACGCCGGGCTCGGCCTGATCGGCACCGACAGCCCCACGATCGGCGCCGCCCAGGCGGCTGCGACTGGTCTGATCGGCACCATGCCGGAGCTGCCGCAGGGCGGCGCCGAGGCCATCGCCTCCCGCGGCGAGGTCTCCGACGACGACGAGATGCTGGACCGGGCCGCGATGGAGTTCGGCACGGACTGACCAGCCCCGCCGAACGGACGGTTCGGCACCCCCTAGGGATGCACCCCCGGGGCATGCACCCCCGAGGGATGCACCATCGGGGGATGCACCACCGAGGGATGCACCATCGGGGGATGCACCACCGGCGAGGCCGGCTCGGCGCTCACAGCGTCGGGCCGGCCTCTACGGTTGCCCACCGTGCGCCCGCGGTCTCGTCGACCTCGTCGACCTCGTCGACCTCGTCGACCTCGTCATCGGGGTGACTGGCCGGATCGACCCTTGTGGACGCGGGAGGAGGATCGGATCCCGTGGGCGGAACTCCCGCTCGCTCTACGCTCGTTGAGCCATTCGCGCAACAGTTGTTGAACGCAGGGGGAGGCACCATGAGTGAGCCGGGATCGGTGGAAGGCCCGCTGGAGGTCTTGGAGCGGCGGCGAGCGGTGGTGGTCGCCCGGGACATGGAGGCGTTCGCGGACCTGTTCGCGGAGGACGGCGTGATCGAGATGCCGTTCGCCCCTGAGGGGGCGCCTTCCCGGTTGGAGGGTCGGGAGGCGATTCGGGAGTTCTCCAGGCTCACCGGTCAACTGCCGTTGGAGATCTCCGATCTACGCATTCGGCAGGTCCACCAGACCTCGGATCCCGAGGTCGTGATCGTCGAACTGACGACGGTGGGACGTGCCACCACTACCGGACGGCCCTTCGAGGTGCCCTGTATCCAGGTCTTCCGGATCCGCGACGGCCAGATCGTGTTGTTCCGCGACTACGTCGGCAGCCGGTTCATGCCGGACCTGGCAGCCGGCGGGAACCATCCCGCCGAGTCGTGACCTCGGCGGGATGGCCGCACGGAGCTCGGTGTAGCGGCCGTTCGCCACGACCTGCACGTCGTGCCCAGCCGGCAGGTCCCGGCGGGCGGATCGAGCCGGCCTCTGCCCCTCCCCAGGCGGGCGCTCCCGTCAGCTCAGCGCACCGTCGTAGTCCGGCAGCTTGAACCCCTTCTCGTAGTGCCCGCCCTCGAAGTCGGTGCTGCGGTTCCCGACGTTGGCGACGAGCGTGTACCCCTCTCCCTCGTACTTCTTGCGGCAGCCGAGTTTGACCTGCGCCTTGCCGGGGCTGTGCCCACGGGGCTTGAGGCAGAGCCCGTCGACGGTGTAGCCGGCCGAGCTGAGCTGCCGGGTCGTGGAGTCATGCGAGTCGGCGCTGCGGTAGGACGCGAACAGCACCGCCGCGCCATGGCGGTGTGCGTACTGGGTGGCGTGCAGGATGGCCTTGATGGCCTTGCCCTCGTCGTAGTGGGTGGCCAGGGACGTGTTGTCGATGTCCAGGACGACCGCGGGCTGCTCGCCCTCACGGACGCCGTTCAGGCGCCGCTCCAGATAGCTCTGGAGGTCGGCCGCGACGGGGGCGACGTCATCGAGCCATTCGCTCTTGCTCGGCAACGCATCCGAACGGGGTGCGCCGTGCGCCGCCGTGGGAAGAGCTGCCAGGGCGCACATCATCGCGCCGACTATGAGGGCGGTTTTCCTACCCTTGTCCATGATCGCCTGCTCCTTGTGCGCCCAACTGGGCGCTGTGGGGGGTGAGTTCGCACGGTGAGAGTACCGGACCGCTGATCTGCGGAGAGGCTCTCCCGGCTACCGCGGAAGGGCACTCGGACGACGGGGCCGGCGCCTTGGTAGCCCTTGTCCGCCCAGCACCGCACACCCGCCTCGGCGAACGCATCCGCCGGGCCTTCCCTCCGGCGAACCGGGGCGTGGCGCGGCGCCACGCCCCGGCCGACGTCAGACAGCGGCGGTCCGGACTGCTTGTCGCACGGCGACCGCGTCGACCCGAATCGCGCAGCGTGCGATGTCGTCGACGGTCAGAGTGCGCACCTCGTTCCCGGGCAGCGCGACGGTCACGTGGACGCAGAAGGCGAGGGCATGGACGAAGCCCTCGGTCTCCTCGTCCTGGAGCGCGAACAGCAGGTTGTAGTAGTAGCTCGTGCTGTCGGTGGCGTCCCCGTGGAACGACAGGTGGGTGCCCTCCTGGTCGCCGAGACCGACGAACACGTCCGCGAGCGCGGCCTCGGCCTTTGCCCAGAAGGCGGGGTTGCCGAAGGGCTGCGCCAGCCCCTGGCGGACGGCCTCCCTGAGCGAGAGCACCATGACGCCGACGGGGGCGGTCTCCTGGAGCCCCCAGCCGCGGATGATCTTCACCGTCGAGCTGTCCGGAACGGCCTCCGCCGCACGGCGGATCTCACCGAAATCGTGGTCCACGGTCGCCGGGGCGATCGCGTACTGGAACGCGCCGGCCATGTCCTGCGTCTGCGCCAGGGCATCGGGGCCCACTTCGAAGACCGTCCGGAACGTGGTCTTCACTGCGTCGGGCTGCTCGGCCATGACTGCTCCTCACATGCGGGAATGAACATGTCGCGCCGACGGGCAAGTATGCCGACGTGCCCCACGGGCCGATGAGCCGGCCTCCGCCCACGTGGGGCCTGGTAGGCCTGCGCCCCGGGCAGCGGCGGGACGCCGGACGGTGGCGCGGGGAGGCCACGAGAACATGCACCCTCCCCGTGACCGACAGGAGGGTTAGCCCGATACCCCGGCTCCGCGAGCGACGGCCAACGACGCAGGCAGCAGGCAGCGATGGACAGGTTGATCGCCGATGGACACCGCAGCACACGAAGCTCCTGGTGGGCACGGTGGGTCTCGATCGTGGCACCGTGTACCAGGAGCTTCGTCGTTGACCGGCCGCCTACCCCAACCAGGCGGCTTAGTGGTCGGCTCCGTAAGCCCTTCGGGGGTTGACGTGAGGTCAGGCGGAGGCGGCTTGGAGGAGAGTTTCCGCTGCGGTAGTGCGGGCGTAGAGGACGGAGCGGCCGGCGCGGTGGGCGCTGACGAGGCCGGCGTTGCGTAGCGCGGTGAGGTATTGGGATACCCCTGCAGGGGAGAGTCCGGTGCGGTGGGCCAGCTGTGTGGTGGAGGCCGGCATTTCCAACTCGGCCAATAGCAGGGTCCGCGAGCGACCCAGTACGGCGGAGAGAGAGTCGGCTTGGGTTGCGGGGCGCGGCTGCCATAGCGTGCCGATACCGCGTGCCGGATAGGCGAGTTGGGGAGGGTCCGGCGGCGTCGTTCGGGTGCGCAGCCCTGGACCGGTGAAGGCCGAGGGGATCAGCAGCAGTCCCGTGCCTGCCGTCGTGCGGGTCAGTGGCTGCTTTCGGCGGGCCATCCGCAGCGCATCGCCGTCCCAGCGCAGCGACGTGTGCAAGTCGTTGAGGAGGTGGCCCGCACCATGCTCGGCGATCTGGCGGGCACGGTAGAGGATGTCTGCATCCAGGACTGCCCGGATCCGTGCCCAGTAGGGGGCCAGCGCCAGCTCCCAGTACGCTTCGATCTCTTCTGTGACCTTTGCCAGGCGGGTCTGCGGATCTGCATGCAGGGTCCGCAGCCGGGGGCCGAGGCTTCCCTGGTGACGGGCCAGGTGGTCGAGGTCCTGACGTACCCGGTCGGCGGGAGATGCCCGAATCGCGTCCCGCTCCGCGGCCGGGGTCGGGGCCGGTCCGGCGGGGGCCGGGTTGAGAAAGTCGGGAACGTACCCGCCGGTGGGCGGGATCAGCTCGGCCAGCCAGCCCCGGTCAAGACCGGCGGCCACCATCCGCGGCCGTACCTGGTCGGCCCAGGGTCGGTGGACTGGATGTGCGGCGGCGGACCTCAGCAGTCGGAAGCTGGGTGCGATCTCCCACATCGGTGAGACGGCGAACCGCACTTGCGCCAGATCGCTCGTCGAGAACGCCAGCTCTGCCAGGACAACCACTCCTCGATAGATTCAAGAATGCATGAATCAATGGCGGGCCAGCCTACCGTGCGTAGATCATCCCGCCATGACCTCACAGACGATCACCGCGGCGGCATCGGGCACCTGGAAGCTCGGCGACCTGGCAGTCAACCGGGTCGGTTTCGGCGCGATGCGCCTGCCACAGCGCGGCGAGGCGTTCACTGCCGATGCCGTCCCACGCGACCGTGACCAGGCGATTGGCGTGCTACGCCGCGCGGTCGAGCTCGGTGTGAACCACATCGACACCGCCGCGTTCTACTTCTCACCGTTGCGCTCCGCCAATGAGCTGATCAATCAGGCACTGGCTCCCTACCCTGACGACCTCGTCATCACTACCAAGGTCGGACCGGACCGCGACCCCTCGGGCCAGTGGCTAGCGCATGCCACCCCCGAGCAACTGCGCGGCCAGGTCGAGGAAAACCTGCGCCAACTCGGCCGCGACCACCTCGACGTGGTGAACCTGCGCATCGTCGGCACCGACTCCATCGCCGAACGCTTCGGCGCACTCGCCGAACTGCGTGAGGCCGGACTCATCCGTCACCTGGGCCTGTCCAACGTCAGCCCCCACCATCTCGCCGAGGCCGAGACCATCGCACCGGTGGTCTGTGTCCAGAACATGTACGGCATCGGCGCATCGCCCGAGCAGAAGGAGTTCCTCCGTATCTGCGGTGAACAACGCATCGCGTTCGTGCCGTTCTACTCGATCGCCGGCACGGGACGCACCGCTGGCGCGACCACCGACCACAGCCCGGAGGTGCACGCCGTCGCCCGCGCCCGCGGCGTGAGCGCAGCCCAGATCCGGCTGGCGTGGACACTCCACCAAGGCCCTCACGTTCTGGCCATCCCCGGCACCGGCGACCTCGACCACCTCGTCCAGAACGTTGCCGTCGGCTCCCTGCACCTGTCGGAGGAAGAACTCGCGGTCCTGGACCCCCTCCCCAACGAGACGGCATGAGCAAGCCCCCCCATCTCGCTGTGCTCCACTTCTGTTGATCGGCCTGCCTGCCTTGCCAGTTCCTGCCGCCCGCCCCATAACCCTGACCGCCTCCGAGCGGCAACGTTTAAAGAAGGCGGCCTACGTTCGCAAGACTCCGCACCAGGCCAGGGTCCGGTCACAGATCGCGCTCCTGGCGGCCCAGGGCAGGTCCAACGCACGGATCGCTGTCGAGGTGGGAGTGCACGTGGACACCGTGCGCACCTGGCGCGGCCGGTTCGCCGACGGCGGCCTGCCGGCCCTGGCCGACCGTAGGCGCAGCGGGCGCCCAGCCCGCTTCACCCCCGTGCAGGTCGCCGAGGCCAAGGCCCTGGCCTGCCAGCTCCCGGCCGAGACCGGGGTGCCACTGGCGCGCTGGTCGTGCCCGGAACTGGCTGCCGAACTGACCGCACGCGGCGTCACCGACACCGTCTCACCATCCACCGTGCGCCGCTGGCTTCGCCAGGACGCGCTCAAGCCCTGGCAGTTCCAGTCCTGGATCTTCATTCGGGATCCGGACTTCCGCGCCAAGGCCCAGCGCATCCTGGACCTATACGCCCGAACCTACGAAGGCGAACCCCTCGACGCGGACGAATATGTGATCTCCAGCGACGAGAAGACCTCGATCCAGGCCCGCTGCCGCTGCCACCCAACCCTCGCCCCGGGACGGGCCAGGGCAATGCGCGTCAACCACACCTACGGCCGCGGCGGTGCAGTGGCCTACCTGGCCGCCTACGACGTCCACCGGGCGAGAGTCTTCGGCCGCTGCGAGGCCACCACCGGCATCGCGCCGTTCATGGCATTGGCTGAACAGGTCATGACCACCGAGCCCTACGCCAGCGCCAGACGCGTCTTCTGGATCGTCGACAACGGCTCCTCTCACCGGGGGAAGAAGGCCATTGACCGTCTGACCAAGGCATTTCCGAACGCAGTCATGGTCCACACCCCTGTCCACGCCTCCTGGACGAACCAGATCGAGATCTTCTTCTCGATCGTCCAGCGCAAGATCGTCTCACCCAACGACTTCACGGACCTGGCCCAGGTCCGGGACCGGCTCCGAGCATTCGAAGACCGCTACAACACCACGGCACAGCCGTTCCAGTGGAGGTTCACCACTTCCGACCTGGACGATCTGCTGGCCCGGCTCGACCGACACCACGAATCCTCCATCGCTCTGGCAGCATGATCAATCCCCGAAGGACTTCCGGCGCCGACCACTTAGAGCTCCTAACGCAATGTGACTTGCAAGCGTCGCCAGCAGATGAGTGAGCAGGCGAGTTTGAGGAACGCTTCGTGGATGTCGTCGCGGGTTTCCCAGCGGATGCGCAGGCGGCCGAACCAGTGCAGGAGCGCGATTGTCTG
>NZ_JBEZIX010000036.1:0-107292 GCF_040651315.1 Streptomyces sp. NPDC048506 | reverse complement strand
GCCTGCCTTGCCGTTGAAGGAGACGAAGGCGTTTTCATACGACCAGCACAGGTCGCCGGGCTTGTTGCCGTCGGCGTGCTTCTCGCCGTCGTCCGTACGGATGACCGACCCGGCCCATCGGCGCGTTCCGCGGTCGCGGCCGGCGGTCTACGACCGACGGTCCGCGGAATCAGTCGCGGGCGACCTCGGCCGGCTCGACCGCGCCGTCGGACGGGGCCTGCGCCACGCCGTCGATCTTGGCCACCAGTCCGGTCACCTGGCGGGCGATGTCCGGCGCGGTGAGCCCGATCTCCGCCATGATCTCCGTGCGGGAGGCGTGGTCGAGGAACCGCTCGGGGATGCCGAAGTCACGCAGCGGCAGGTCCACGCCGGCGTCCCGCAGGGCCTGGGCGATGGCCGAACCGACGCCGCCGGCACGGGAGTTGTCCTCGACGGTGACGACCACACGGTGCTGGGCCGCCAGGCCCGGCAGCGCCTCGTCGACCGGCTTGACCCAGCGCGGGTCCACGACGGTCGTCGAGATGCCCTGCTTGTCGAGGAGGTCGGCGATCTCCAGGCACATCGGGGCGAGCGCACCGACGGAGACCAGCAGCACGTCCGGCCGGGTGACCTCCTCGGCGGGCCGGCGCAGCACGTCCATGCCGCCGACCCGGTCCACCGCCTCGACGGCCGGGCCGACCTTGCCCTTGGAGTAGCGCACCACGGTCGGGGCGTCCTTGACCTCGACGGCCTCGCGCAGCTGGGCGCGCACCTGGTCGGCGTCGCGCGGCGCGGCGATCCGCAGGCCGGGGACGACCTGGAGCAGGGACATGTCCCACATGCCGTTGTGCGAGGCACCGTCGTCACCGGTGACGCCGGCCCGGTCCAGGACGAAGGTGACGCCGCACCGGTGCAGGGCGACGTCCATCAGGACCTGGTCGAAGGCGCGGTTGAGGAAGGTGGCGTAGACCGCGAAGACCGGGTGCAGACCACCGGTGGCCAGGCCCGCCGCCGACACGGCCGCATGCTGCTCGGCGATGCCGACGTCGTAGACCCGGTCCGGGAAGGCCTTGGCGAACTTGCCCAGACCCACCGGTTGCAGCATCGCCGCCGTGATCGCCACGATGTCGTCGCGCTCCTGGCCCAGCTTGACCATCTCGTCGCCGAAGACGGAGGTCCAACTGGCGCCGCCGGAGGCCACCGGCAGCCCGGTGTCCGGGTGGATGACGCCGATGCCGTGGAAGCGGTCCGCCTCGTCCTGCTCGGCCGGCTTGTAGCCGCGGCCCTTCTCGGTGAGGCAGTGCACGATGACCGGGCCGCCGAAGCGCTTGGCGCGCTGCAACGCGGACTCCAGCGCCGCGATGTCGTGGCCGTCGATCGGGCCGACGTACTTCAGGCCCAGGTCCTCGAACATGCCCTGCGGCGCGATGAAGTCCTTCAGGCCCTTCTTGGCGCCGTGCAGCGTCTCGTAGAGCGGCTTGCCGACCACCGGGGTGCGCTCCAGGAGGTCCTTGCCGCGGGCCAGGAAGCGTTCGTAGCCGTCGGTGGTGCGCAGGGTGGCCAGGTGGTCGGCCAGACCGCCGATGGTCGGCGCGTAGGACCGCTCGTTGTCGTTGACGACGATGACCAGCGGACGGTCCTTGGCGACCGCGATGTTGTTGAGCGCCTCCCAGGCCATACCACCGGTCAGCGCACCGTCACCGATGACGGCCACCACATGGTCGTCCTTGCCCCGCACCTGATTGGCCTTCGCCAGACCGTCGGCCCAGCCCAGCACCGTCGAGGCATGACTGTTCTCGATGACGTCATGCGCCGACTCCGCCCGCGAGGGGTACCCCGACAACCCACCCTTGGCCCGCAGCTTCGAGAAGTCCTGCCGGCCGGTGAGCAGCTTGTGCACGTACGACTGGTGACCGGTGTCGAACAGCACCCGGTCCGCAGGCGAGTCGAAGACCCGGTGCAGGGCGATGGTCAGCTCCACCACACCCAGGTTCGGCCCGAGGTGCCCACCGGTCTTGGAGACGGCATCGACAAGGAAGGTACGGATCTCCCCCGCCAGCTGCTCAAGCTGCTCCGGGCCGAGTCGGTCCAGATCGCGCGGTCCCCTGATACGGGAAAGCAACGCCACCCCTGCCTCCTTGCTGCTTTGGTCGAGCTTGCTGCTGTGGTCGAGCTTGCTGCTGTCGATCGAGCTTGCCGATCAGATGAGTCTAATGTTGCGTCCGCTGCGCCGACGCCCGGGCCTCGCGTTGTATGTCACTTGGGTGACAGCGCTCCCGAGTGCCGTGCGCGCCCCTCTGCGCGCACGCGGACCGGCCCCCACCGGATCGTGCCGGTGGGGGCCGGTGCCGTCGGACGACGCCGGGGCGCGGGTCAGGTGCGCCCGGAGCGCCGCCGCGGACGGAGGACGCCCTGCGCCTCAGGTGCGCCAGGAGCGCTGCCGCAGACGGACGACGCCCCGCAGGTCAGGTGCGCCAGGAGCGCTGCCGCAGACGGACGACGCCCTGCACCTCAGGTGCGCCCAGCGGTCTTCTGGGTCCGCCGCGAGACCGAGTCGATCACGACCGCGGCGAGCAGCACCGCGCCGGTGATCATGAACTGGATCTCACTCGCCATGCCCAGCAGGTTCAGGCCCTGCTGGATCGACTGGATGACCAGCATGCCGAGCAGCGCGGACCAGATCTTGCCGCGGCCGCCGAAGAGGCTGGTGCCACCGATGACGGCCGCCGCGATGACGTTCATCAGGGTGTTGCCGGAGCCCAGGTTCTTGGTGGCACCGCCGGAGAGGCTGGCGATGAAGAGTCCGCCGAACGCGGCGAGCATCCCGGAGATCGCGAAGACCGTGATCCGGATCTTGTTCACGTTGATGCCGGCCCGGCGGGCCGCCTCGGCGTTGCCGCCGACCGCGAAGATCTGCCGGCCGTAGGTGGTGCGGCGCACCACGAAGTCGGCGACGACCAGCACGGCGAGGAAGAGGACCAGGGCCAGCGGCAGACCGCGGGCACCGGCCGGCTCGTTCAGGACGTAGGCGACGGCGAAGGCGAGCACCGCGACCACGCCGGAGCGCAGCAGGATCTCGCTGAGCGGCCGGGCCGGCAGGGCGGCAGCCTTGCGGCGCTTGCTGTCCAGCAGCAGCGATCCGGCGTACGCCAGGACCGCGACCAGCGCGAGACCGTAGCCGGCGGCCTTGTCCTCGAAGTAGTAGCCGGTGAGGCTCTCCACCACACTGCCGCTCGGCGTGTTGATGGAGCCCTCGTTGCCCATCATCCAGATCTGTAGACCGCTCCAGCCGAGGAAACCGGCCAGGGTGACGACGAAGGCCGGCACTCCGATCTTGGCGAAAAAGAATCCGTGCAGGGCGCCGATGGCCACACCGGCCAGCACGGCGATCAGCACCGCGAGCCAGTCGTTGACCCCGTGGGTGACGCTGAGCACGGCCCAGACGGCCGCGCCGACACCCGCGACGGAGCCGACCGAGAGGTCGATCTCACCGAGCAGCAGCACGAAGACGATGCCCACGGCCATGATGCCGAGGCCGGAGGTGTAGACACCGATGTTCGCGATGCTGTCCGCGGACAGGAAGCTGCTGTTCTTGATCTGGAAGACGATCGCGATGACGATCAGGCCGATGACGACCGGCAGCGAGCCCAGCTCACCACCGCGCACCCGGCGCTTGAAGTCGTTGAGGTAGCCGGCGAGGCCCTGCTCCCGGACGAGGAGGCGGGGGTCGACGGCGGCCGGCTGGGGAGTGTCGACGGCGGCTTCCGCAGCCTCCGTCGTCTGCGCCGACTCCCCCGTCGGCTCCTTGGTGAGGTCGCTCATGCGCCGGCCTCCTTCTTCACCTGGTGCGTACGCGCCTTGCGGCGGGTGACGGCGTTGTCCGAAGCGCCGGTGATCGCGGCGATGATCTCTTCGTGGGAGGTGCCCTCGACGTCGAAGACACCGTTGTTGCGGCCCAGCCGCAGCACCGCGACCCGGTCCGCGACGGCCTGCACATCGGCCATGTTGTGGCTGATGAGGATGACGCCCAGACCGCGTTCCCGCAGCCGCTCGACGAGGTCGAGGACCTGGGCGGTCTGCTCGACGCCGAGGGCGGCGGTGGGCTCGTCGAGGATGACGATCTTCGGGTCGCCGATCAGTGCGCGGGCGATCGCGACGACCTGCCGCTGACCGCCGGAGAGCGCGGCGACCGGGATGCGGACGCTGGGGATGCGGATGGACAGGGTGTCCAGCAGCTCCTTGGCGCGCTTCTCCATCGCGATCTCGTCGAGGACGCCGGCGGTGCGGGTCTCGTTGCCGAGGAAGAGGTTGGCGACGACGTCGAGGTTGTCGCAGAGCGCGAGGTCCTGGTAGACGGTGGCGACGCCGAGTTCCTGGGCGTCGTGCGGCTTGCTGATGCGTACCGCGTTGCCCTCCCACTCGATGGCGCCGTCGTCGACCGGGTGGACGCCCGAGATGGTCTTGACCAGCGTGGACTTACCGGCACCGTTGTCGCCGACGAGGGCGACCACCTCACCGGGGTGGATCTCCAGGGTGACGTCCGTGAGTGCTTGGACGGCGCCGAACCGCTTGGAGACTCCGCGCAACGCCAGCACAGGCGTAGCGGACACGTGAATCATCTCCTTCGCCGCCGTCACAACGGCGGGGATGGTGGTGCGAAGAGCGGGGGCTCTGCGAGGAAGTGGGGGGCTGTGGCCGGGCGGCCCGCGCCAGGGACAGGGCGGCGCGGGCCGGAAGGGACCGGGGGGCCTACGGCCCGCGACCGGTGGCCGGAGGCCGGGGTCGGCGGGCCGGGGGCCTTACTTGATGCCGGCCGCCTCGCAGGCCTTCTTGACGTCGCCGGTGCAGATCTGGCTCACCTTGTAGACCTTGTCCTTGAGGATCGTGGACACGATGTTGTCCTTGGTCACGACCTGCGCGTCGTAGAGCTTCGCGGGGATGCCCTTGACCTCGCCGCTGAGGCTGTCGACCTTGGTGGACGTCAGGGAGTCGATCTTCTCGCCCTTGAGCAGCTTGACCGCGATCTCGGCGGTGGAGTCGGCCTGCGGCTTGATCTGCTTGTAGATCGTGAAGGCCTGCTCGCCCTTGAGGATCCGCTGGAGGCCCGCCAGCTCGGCGTCCTGGCCGCCGACCGGGACCTTCACACCCTTCTGCTTGAGGGCGGTGATGATGCCGCCGGCCATGCCGTCGTTGCCGGAGTAGACGCCCTGGAAGCCGTCCTTGCCGAGCGAGTCGAGGGCCGCGCCCATCTTCCGGTTGGCCTCGTCCGGCGACCAGTCCGGGATGTCCTGCTCGTACGCGACCTTCTTGACCTGCTTGTCGAGGACGCTGTGGGCGCCCTTCTTGAAGAACGGCATGTTCGGGTCGGTCGGCGAGCCGTTGATCATGACGACATTGCTGTCCTTGGCCTTGTCGCCGAGCGCCTTGACCAGCGCCTCGCCCTGGAGGCGGCCGATCTTCTCGTTGTCGTAGGACACGTAGGCGGAGATGTTGCCCTCGGCCAGCCGGTCGTACGCGATGACCTTGACGCCCTTCTTGGCGGCCTGGTTCACCCACGACTTGGTGGCCTTGTAGTCGACCGCGTCCAGGATGATCACCTTCACGCCCTGGGTGATCAGCGCGTCGAACTGCTTCTTCTGGGTCTCGGTCTCCTGCGCCGCGTTGTTGTACTTCACCGTGCAGTCGCTGCACAGCGCCTTGATCTTCGACTCGATCAGCGGGCGGTCGAAGGTCTCGTAGCGCGTGGTCTTGTTCTCCGGAAGGAGCAGACCGATCGTCTTGGTGTCACCACCGCCGCCCTTGGCTCCGTCACCGGCCTTGCCGCAGGCGGCCACGGAGAGCGCCATCGAAACGGCGGCGGTGCCTATGACGACGCGACGCGTCCAAACGTTCATGGGGTTGCCTCCCTGACGAGGCCGCGTCGTTGCGGCCGAGGTGGCTGGAAGTCAACTCGGCCGGCAGCCGACCGTCAAGAAGTAAATCCTTAACGAGATGGCAACGGTGCCATGCGTTAGCTGTGTGAACTCAGCGCGCTCACGCCAGGGCGGGCGCATCCGCGCCCTGACCGCCGCCGAGAAGGGTCGAATCGCCCATCTCGCTCAGCACCAGCGCCAGCGCACCCAGCACCTCGGCCCGGCCGCCGAGCGTGCCGCCGACGATGCCCAACTGCCGCGCCGCGCTGGGGATCGCATACCGGGAGACCGACTCCCGGATCGGCCCGAGCACCAGCTCACCGGCCTCGGCGAGGTCACCGCCGAGCACCACTCGACTGGGATTGAGCAGATTGCACAGATTCGCCACGCCGCTACCGATATGGCGGCCTACGTCCGCGATCACCCGCCGGCAGCCCGGGTCGCCCTCGCGGGCCAGCTGCACCACCTTCGCCATGGTCAGGTCCTGGCCGTGGCTCGGTTGCAGCAGCGGCAGGACGTAGCGGGCCGCGGTGAAGGTCTCCAGGCAGCCGCGGTTGCCGCAGCGGCACACCGGGCCGGACTCGTCCAGCGTGATGTGCCCGATCTCGCCCGCGGTACCGCCCGGGCCGCGGTAGATCTGCCCGCTGATCACCAGGCCGGCGCCGACACCGCTGGCGACCTTGATGTACGCCAGGTCGGACGCCCCCCGGCCGCCGCCCCAGACCAGCTCGCCCAGGGCTCCGAGGTTGGCGTCGTTGTCGACGTGGACGGGCACGCCGAGCCGCCCGGACAGCTCCTGGCCGGGGTTCGTCCCGGACCAGCCCGGCAGGATCGCGGTCGAGCCCAGCGTCCCGGATTCCACATCGATCGGACCCGGCACGCCCAGGCCGACGCCGATGACCTTGCCCGGCCCGATCCCGGTGGCCTCGATCAGCCGGTTGACCAGCACTTCCGCCCGGTCGAAGCCCTCCGCGGCGGAGGCGTCCACATCGATCGGCTCGACCTCCTCGGCGAGCACCTGGTGGGCGAGGTTGCCGACCGCCACGCGCAGGTGGGAGTGCCCGAAATCGACCCCCACGACGATGCCCGCGTCGCCGGAGAGCGAGACGCTGCGCGCCCGTCGCCCACCCGCCGACGTGGGGGTCACCTCGACGGTCCCGCCGTCCTTCAACTCACGAACGATGTTGGAAACGGTGGCCGCGGACAGCCCCGTGCTCCGGGCGATCTCCGCCTGTGTGAGTGAGCCCGCCATACGCACCGCGCGTACGACCCGCTCCAGATTGGCCCGGTGCAGCGAGGACTGCGACCCCGGAGTCTCCATCGACTCATCCACTCCTGTCTGGGCTGGGGGTGCCTCCTGGGTCCCCCCAGCGTGGACCGGAGGAGGAGCTGAAGGAGGCACGGCGACCGCCCGCCGGCCGCACCCACACCGTCGGGGGGCGGCCCTCGATTCAACATGTGAACTCTAAGCAGAACTCCAGCCGGGAAGTCTCGTCAAGGTGTTGAGCCCGGCATGATCGAGGCCGGCGGGTGCGGAAAGCCGCGCGGGCGGCTCCGCCATGGGGGGAGCCGCCCGGGATGTGGTGCGGATCGCGTCCGACGGTGTGCGCCGAGGTGGCGGAAAACCATCGGTGGAAGATCGTGCCGGGGACGGCCCTACTTGATCGCCCCCGCGGTCAGACCGGCCTGCACCTGTCGCTGGAAGATGAAGTAGACGATCAGCACCGGCAGCATCGCGATCATCATGCCGGCCATCAGCCCGCCCCAGTCCCCCTCATAGCCCTGCTGTAGCGCGATGTTGGCCAGTCCCTGCGTCAACACGTACTTGTCCTCGTCCTGGTTGAGGACCATCGGCAGCAGGTACTGGTTCCACTGCCCCAGGAAGTTGAAGATCCCGATGCTGATCAGTCCCGGCTTGGCCATCGGCAGCATCACCTGGAAGAACGTCCTGGCGTGCGAGGCCCCGTCGATCATCGCCGCCTCCGCCACCGAGGTGGGCAGGGTGCGGAAGAAGGACGTCATGAAGAAGACGGTGAACGGCAGCGAGTAGGCGATGTAGACGGCGATCAGGCCCTGGTACGTCGCCAGCAGCGGGATTCCGGGGAAGTCCCGCATCACGAAGAACAGCGGGATGACCAGCATGAACACCGGGAAGGACATCCCGGCCACGAACAGGTAGTAGATCAGGCGGTTCCCGGGGAACTGGAACCGGGCCAGCACATAGCCCGCCATGGAGCCGAGCACCATCGTCCCGGTGACCGAACCCCCCACCACGATCAGGGTGTTGAGGAACATCTTGCCGATGTTCGCCTTCTCCCAGGCGTTGACCCAGTTCTCGAAGTGCAGCTTGTCGGGCAGCGACCAGGGCGTGGTGAGGATGTCACCGCTGCTCTTGAACGAGCTCCACAGCACCCAGAGCAGGGGCATGCCCACCATCAACGCCCATACGATCAGGATGCCGTGCGAGAACACATTGAGCACGCCGCCCTCGGCGCGCCCGCGCGCGGCCCCGGCTCCCTTCCGTCCGTCGGACCGCCGCCCGGCCGGCGCCGGCAGCTTCTGCACCGCATCGGTTTCCGTCGTCATGCGCCCTGCCCCTAGAACTCGATCCGCTCACGCCGCGCGAAGCGCATCGTGAGGACGGCGAACAACAGCGTGACGACGAGCATGGCGACGCCCATCGCCGCGGCATAGCCGAACTGACTGTCCCGGAAGGCGGTTTGGTACAGCCGGAGCGGTACGACGTCGGTCGCGCCGTCCGGGCCGCCCATGTTGACCGACATGATCTGCACCAGGGCGAACGCGTCCATCGCGATGATGCCCATGTAGACCCAGCCGGTCTGCACGGTGTCCCACAGCAGCGGCAGGGTGATCCGGAAGAAGGTGTGGATGCGGTTGGCCCCGTCCAGCAGGGAGGCCTCGTAGATCTCCCGTGGAATGGAGGCCATGGCGGCGGAGAAGAGCACGACGTAGAAGCCGACGTTCGCCCAGACCATCACCACCATGATGCAGGCGAGCGCGATGCTGCGCTCACCGAGCCAGGAGCTCTGTAGCGAATCCAGACCGACCGCGCCGAGCAGCGAGTTGAGCATGCCGTCGTGCGGATCCGGGTTGTAGATGTTGAACCAGATCACCGAGATGATGGTGATCGAGATGACCTGCGGGAAGAAGTAGACGAATTTGTAGAACGAGGTTCCGCGGACACCGGTGATCACGGCGCCGCGGCGGGCCCGGCCGCCGACGTTGAGCATGAAGGCGAAGAACAGCCCCAGCGTCAGCGTGGCGATCGGGACCAGCACCAGCATGATGACGTTGTGCTTGAGCGCGTTCCAGAATTCGTCGCTGTGCAGCAGCTTGCCGTAGTTGTCGAGACCGATGCTCTTGGCGGTGCCGCGCAGGCCGCTCCATTCCGTGGTCGAGATCTGGAACGCCTGGACGAACGGCGAGATCACGAAGATCGCGTAGATCAGTAGCGGCAGGGCCAGGAACCCCACGATGAATCGGTACTTGCCGTGTTGCATTGCGCTCCCCGGCCCTCCCTCGTCAGCGGTGGTCTCGGTCAGGCCTCGCGGTGGAACTTGGTGACGGAGTCGTCCTTCGCGAATTCGTCCGCGTACTGCTGGGCCTTCTTGATCCACTCTGCGGCCTTCAGATCACCGGTCAGCAGCTGACTGGTGAGCCCGCCCAGCTTCTCGTCCGTCAGCTTCGGGTACCACTCCTGAAGCTGGATCATCAGCAGGTTCTGGCCACCCTCCTTGACGACCTTGGCGGCCGAGGAGAGGCCGGGCGAGAGCTGCATTCCGTCGGTGGCGCCCTGGACCGAGGTGAGCGACTTGACCTTGGTCGCGAAATTCTGTGCGTGCTTCTTCGACAGCAGAATGCGCAGCAGCTCCATTCCGCCGATCGGATTCTTTCCGCCCTTGGCCACGATGAACGGCTCGCTGGGCTCGGCGCGCACGGTCCCGTGCGGCATCTTGTCGTCGCTGCCGCCGTTGAACAGCGGGCCGACGGCCATGCCGAAGTCCTTGGGGGTGGTCGGCGCCGCCTCGTTCTCCACCCAGGAGCCGTTGGGGATGAAGACGGCCTTGCCCCGGGTCCAGGCGGTCTGCGACTGAATGTGCGTCAGTCCCTGGCTGCCCTGGAGGAAGTAGCCCTTGGCGGCGAGCTCCTCGTAGTGCTCCACGACCTGCTTGACCGCGTCGTTCGAGGTCCAGGCCTTGGGCTCCAGGTTGTCGATGGCGATCCACTTGTCCAGCCCGCCGATCTTGGCGATCTGCGCGAACAGATTGAAGTGGACGTAGTACGGATACTTGCCCGGGTAGGTCCAGGGCGCCACGCCCGCCTTCTTGATCTCGCCACAGAGCTTGATCATGTCGTCGAACGAGGTCGGGTACTCCCAGCCCTTGTCCTTCAGCAGCTTGTCGGAGTACCACGAGCCGTAGACCGTGAACGCGTAATAGAGGACGTCGAACGTGTCCTTGTGCTTGCCCTTTTCCAGGGTGCTGGCGTAAAGCGTGTCCCGGACCTTCTTCTTCGGGTCGTCCAGCGACGGCGCATCGAGCAGCGCGGTCAGGTCCTGCAACTGGCCCTGCGCGGACAGCTTGTTCATGTCCAGGTGGTCGGCCCCGGAGTTGTCGATGATGTCCGGGGGATTTCCGCCGGCGAACCGCGGCTGGAGCTTCGGGCCGACCTGCTGGGTTCCGGTGTGCTGGACCGTGACGCCATAGGTCTTGTTGTAGTCCGCCTCGGCGTCCTTGGCGTACTGGTCCCCCAGTCCGCCCTTGAAGATGAACGCCTCCAGCGCCACCCCGTTCTTCACGCCCAGCGGGTTCTTCGCCGAGGTCGCGCCCTTGTTCTTGGTGCCGTTGTCCTCGTTTCCGCCGCCACCTCCGGTGGCACACGCGGAGAGCGTTCCCATCGCCGGTACGGCGATGATGCCCAGGGCTGCGGCCCGCTTGACCAGATCGCGACGGTTGAATTCTGAGGTGGATCCCATGCTCAAGTCCTCGCCTTCTTCAGGACTCAGGCGGTGTACCGGAGCCACCCCGGCACCGCGGGTCAGATGAAGCTGAGTTGTACGGGATGTGCACGGGGCGCGCTGGAGAACCGCGGGGAAATCATCCGTTCCCCGCCCTCTCCACGATTCCCCACGGCCTCGGGCGTACGGCCGGTCGGACGCCGACAGGTATAGTCCACTTCCGGCCGAAGGGGCAAGATCGAATGCAGGGTTCGACGGGGTTCTTTCCCTAGTTGAGACCTCCCCGACATGCGCGCGATCCGCCCGCCGTCACCCCGCCGGATCACCCGGGGACCCGGCCGGCCCATCGAACGCGGCGACACTCTTGACACCAAAGTGCCCACGCACCTTACTTATCTCTGTTTCTCTTCGCGTCATTCAACTGACAACGATGTCAACCTGGTTGAGAGGGACCGCGTGCGGCTCAGACACCTGCACAGTCCACTGCGGGGCACCCCCCGCCCCGGCGCCCTCGTGGTGGCCGCTCTGCTCGTCATCACCGCCCTCGGCCCGGCCGGTACCGCCCTGGCCGCGCCGCCCCAAAAACCCCAGGGGGCACCGGCGTTCCGCTCCTCGTTCGAGCCCGGTGACCCGCAGCCGAACTGGACCGACACCGTCGACACCGAGCCGGACGGCACGCCCCGGGCCTCCGGCGTCACCCCGGAGACCACCCCCGCGGCCCCCGGTATGACCGCCAGGCCCGACACCGGCCCCACCGACTCCCCCACCGCAAAGGCCAACGCCGGCTTCACCGGCCGCCATGCGCTGCGCTACGCCGGCACCCACACCGCCGCCGGGCACGGCTACGCGTACGACAAGGTCTTCGACGTCGACACACCGGTCACCGCGGCGACGTCGCTCTCGTACAAGCTCTTCCCGGAGATGGCCGGAACCGACCTGTCCTACCCCGCGACCCATGTCGCCGTCGACCTGGCCTTCACCGACGGCACCTACCTCAGCGACCTCCCGGCCGTCGACCAGTACGGCGCCCCCCTGACCCCTCAGGGCCAGGCCGCGGCCAAGACGCTCTACGTCAACCAGTGGAACAACCGGCAGTCGCGGATCGGCGCGGTCGCCGCCGGCAGGACCATCGACCGGATCCTGATCGCCTACGACGCCCCCGAGCGCCCGCGCACCGCACCGGCCTTCCGCGGCTGGGTGGACGACATCGCCATCGGCCCCGAGCCTGCGGACAAGCCGCTCGCGCACCTCTCCGACTACGCCGTCACCACCCGCGGCACCCTCTCCAGCGGTGGCTTCTCCCGCGGCAACACCTTCCCCGCCACCGCCGTCCCCAACGGTTTCAACTTCTGGACTCCGGTGACCAACGCGGGCTCCGCGGACTGGCTCTACGAATACGCGCGCAAGAACAACGCCGACAACCTCCCCACCCTCCAGGCCTTCAGCGCCAGCCACGAGCCCAGCCCCTGGATGGGCGACCGGCAGACCTTCCAGGTCATGCCGTCCGTCGCGGCCGGCACCCCGAACGCCTCCCGCACCGCCCGCGCCCTGCCCTTCCACCACTCCCGGGAGATCGCCCGGCCGCACTACTACGGCGTGACCTTCGACAACGGCCTCAAGGCGGAGATCACCCCCGCCGACCACGCCGCGCTGATGCGCTTCACCTTCCCCGACGACCGGGCGAGCCTGATCTTCGACAACGTCAACGACAAGGGCGGCCTCAGCCTGGACACCGACCACGGGATCGTCACCGGCTACTCGGACGTCCGCAGCGGGCTGTCCGTCGGCGCCACCCGGCTCTTCGTCTACGCCGCCTTCGACAAACCGGTCACCGGCGGCGGCAGATTGGCCAACGAGGGGTGCGGCGCCAGCCGCTCCAGTGGAGCCGGTGCTTGCACCGGGGGCAAGGACGTCACCGGCTACCTCCGCTTCCGCCCCGGCGCCGACCGCACCGTGACCATGCGGATCGCCACCTCTCTGATCAGCGTGGACCAGGCGAGGGCCAACCTGGCCCGGGAGGTCCCGGTGTCCGCGACGTTCGCCGGCGTCAAGAACCGGGCCCAGGCGCAGTGGGACGACCTGCTGGGCCGCGTCGAGGTCGAGGGCGCGAGCCGCGACCAGCTCACCACGCTCTACTCCAGCCTCTACCGGCTCTACCTCTACCCCAACTCCGGCTTCGAGAAGGTCGGCCCGCACAGCCGCTACGCCTCCCCCTTCTCGCCGCAGACCGGCCCCGACACCCCGACGCACACCGGCTCGAAGATCGTCGACGGTGAGGTCTACGTCAACAACGGCTTCTGGGACACCTACCGCACCACCTGGCCCGCCTACTCGCTGCTCACCCCGCGCCGGGCCGGCAGGATGGTCGACGGCTTCGTCCAGCAGTACAAGGACGGCGGCTGGATCTCGCGGTGGTCCTCGCCCGGTTACGCGGACCTGATGACCGGGACGAGCTCCGACGTGGCCTTCGCCGACGCCTACGCCAAGGGCGTGCGGTTCGACGCCGAGGCCGCCTACGACGCGGCCGTCAAGAACGCCACGGTCGCCCCGCCGTACCCCGGTGTCGGCCGCAAGGGCATGAACACCGCACCCTTCCTCGGCTACACGAGCACCGACACCCGCGAGGGGATGTCCTGGGCGCTGGAGGGCTACCTCAACGACTTCGGCATCGCCCGCATGGGCCGGGCGCTGTACGAGAAGACCAAGAAGCCCCGGTACAAGGAGGAGTCGACCTACTTCCTGGGTCGCGCCCGCAACTACGTCAAGCTCTTCGACCGCCGGATCGGCTTCTTCCAGGGCAGGGACGGCCGGGGCGACTGGCGCCTGCCCCCCAAGGAGTTCGACCCCCGCGTCTGGGGCAACGACTACACCGAGACCAACGCCTGGACGTTCGCGTTCACCGCACCGCAGGACACCCGCGGCCTGGCCAACCTCTACGGCGGCCGCCCGGCGCTGGCCAAGAAGCTCGACGCCTACTTCGCCACCCCGGAGACCGCGGCCAAGGAGTTCGCCGGCTCCTACGGCCAGGTGATCCACGAGATGACCGAGGCCCGGGACACCCGGATGGGCATGTACGGTCACAGCAACCAGCCCTCGCACCACATCGCCTACACCTACGACGCGGCCGGGCAGCCCTGGAAGGCCCAGGCGAAGGTCCGCGAGGCGCTCTCCCGGCTGTACCTCGGCAGTGAGATCGGCCAGGGGTACCCGGGCGACGAGGACAACGGCGAGATGTCCGCGTGGTACGTCTTCAGTGCGCTGGGCTTCTACCCCCTGGTGATGGGGCAGGGCGAGTACGCGGTGGGCTCACCGCTGTTCACCAAGGCCACCGTCCACCTGGAGAACGGCCACGACCTCACCATCAGCGCCCCGCGCAACAGCGCCCGCAACGTCTACGTGCAGAGCCTCCGGTTCAACGGGAAGCCGTGGAACGCAACCGCGCTGCCGCACCGATTGCTCGCCCGCGGCGGGACCCTGAAGTTCACCATGGGTGCCAGGCCGTCGTCCTGGGGCTCCGGTCCGGACGCCGCCCCGACCTCGATCACCAAGGACGACGAGGTGCCCGACCCGCCGGCCGATGTGACCGCCCCGACCGCCGGGCCCCTCTTCGACGACACCTCCGACACCTCGGCCGCGTTCACCACCGCCACGGCCGACCTGGCCGGCCCCACCCGGGTCGCCTCGTACACCCTGACCTCGGCCGACCGCACCACGGCCCCCACCGCCTGGCGGCTTGAGGGCTCCGCCGACGGCCGGCACTGGCGGAAACTGGACCGCCGCTCCGGCGAGCGCTTCACCTGGGACAGACAGACGAGGGTGTTCGGCATCGCACACCCCGGCCGGTATCAGCACTACCGCGTGGTGAGCGACGGCAGGACGGTCACGCTCGCGGAGATCGAGCTGCTCGGAGCCCGACAAATCGGTTGACTTGTGGGGTTCCTGTGGAACTATTCAGCTGATCACGTGACGCGTCCCCTTTGGGGCGCGTCACGTTCCTTATCTGAATACCGGGAGATATTGGGTGATACTTCCCCTCGGCCGTCGGCACGGACGCGCCCTTGCCCGGCTCGCGGCCGTTGCGCTCGCCACCACCCTGGCGGGCTCGACCGCGGCCACCGCGCTGGCCGACAGCCCCGCACCGTCCGACGCCCCGCGGCTCACGGCGGTGGCGACCCCCGAGCGCGGCGAGGCCGCGTCCGGGACGGTGTACAACACCCCGTTCTTCTTCGTCCTGGACGGCGTGGAGCGGGACGGCAGTCTCTTCATGTACGCGCCGGACCGCACGGGGAACTTCGGCCCCCGCGACAAGATCTTCGACGGCGACGACATCGGGGACTTCAAGCGCCTCAAGGCCGCCGCGCAGGTCGACAACGACAAGGACGGCTACGGCGACGCCACCTACTACTGGATGGACAACGGCGCCCTGTCGTACACCTACACCGCCGCCGACGGTCTGGTGAAGACCCGTGCGATCGGCGGCGGTTGGCAGATCTACTCGAAGGTCCTCTCCCCCGGCACCGTCGGCGGCGCCAAGGAGTCGGACATCCTCGCCGTGGACAAGGCCGGCGTGCTGTGGGTCTACCTGGCCCGCCCCGACGGCACGGTGACCCCGCGGATCCGGGTCGGCGCCGGGTGGGGCGGGTACACCCAGCTCGCCGGGCAGGGCGATCTCACCGGTGACGGCCGTGCCGACCTGGTCGCCCGGGACAAGGCCGGGGTGCTCTGGCTCTACAAGGGCACCGGCGACGCCAAGGCGCCGTTCGCCCCCCGCAAGAAGATCGGCGGCGGCTGGAACGGCTACGACTACCTGCACTCCAGCGGGGACGTGAACCGCGACGGCATCGCCGATCTGCTGGCCCGCGCGGGCAACGGCACCCTGTACATCTACCAGGGCACCGGCAACGAAGCAGCGCCGTACGCCAAGCCCGTCAAGGCGCACGGCTCCTTCGGCAGCTACCGCCTGCTGTTCTGAGACCGGGCCGTCCGGCCACCGGTACGCGGACGGGCCGCACCTCCTCGACCTGAGGGAGTGCGGCCCGTCGTGGCGTTGCGGGGGACTTACTTGCGGATCAGCGAGCGCAGCACGTACTGCATGATGCCGCCGTTGCGGTAGTAGTCCGCCTCACCCGGGGTGTCGATGCGGACGACCGCGTCGAACTCGACGCCGGTGTCGGTGGTGACCTTCACCGTGCGCGGGGTGGTGCCGTCGTTCAGCTCGGTGACGCCGGAGACGGAGAAGGTCTCCTCACCGGTCAGGCCGAGCGCCTCGGCGGACTGGCCCTCCGGGAACTGGAGCGGGAGGACACCCATGCCGATCAGGTTCGAGCGGTGGATGCGCTCGTAGGACTCGGCGACGACGGCCTTGACGCCGAGCAGCGCGGTGCCCTTGGCGGCCCAGTCGCGGGACGAGCCGGAGCCGTACTCCTTGCCGGCCAGGATGACCAGCGGGACGCCGGCCGCCTGGTAGTTCTGCGAGGCGTCGTAGATGAAGCTCACCGGACCGTCGGCCTGGGTGAAGTCGCGGGTGAAGCCGCCCTCGGTGCCCGGCGCGATCTGGTTGCGCAGGCGGATGTTGGCGAACGTGCCGCGGATCATGACCTCGTGGTTACCACGGCGCGAGCCGTAGGAGTTGAAGTCACGACGCTCCACACCGTGCTCGGTCAGGTACTGACCGGCCGGGGTGTCGGCCTTGATCGCACCGGCCGGGGAGATGTGGTCGGTGGTGACCGAGTCGCCGAGCTTGGCGAGGACGCGCGCACCGGCGATGTCCTGGACCGGCGCCGGCTCCATCGCCATGCCCTCGAAGTACGGGGGCTTGCGGACGTAGGTGGACTGCGCGTCCCACTCGAAGGTGTTGCCGGTCGGGACCGGCAGCGCCTGCCACTGGGCGTCGCCCGCGAAGACGTCCTGGTAGGACTTCTCGAACATGTCCTCGCCGATGGCGTTGGCGACGACGTCGTTCACCTCGGCCTCGGACGGCCAGATGTCCTTCAGGTAGACCGGCTTGCCGTCCTGGTCGGTGCCGAGGGCGTCCTTGGTGATGTCCACCTTCATGGAGCCCGCGAGGGCGTACGCGACGACCAGCGGCGGGGAGGCCAGGTAGTTCATCTTGACGTCGGGGTTGATCCGGCCCTCGAAGTTGCGGTTGCCGGAGAGCACCGAGGTCACGGCCAGGTCGTGGTCGTTGACGGCCTTGGAGACCTCCTCCGGCAGCGGGCCGGAGTTGCCGATGCAGGTGGTGCAGCCGTAGCCGACCAGGTTGAAGCCGACCTTGTCGAGGTAGGGGGTCAGGCCCGCCTTGTCGAAGTAGTCGGTGACGACCTTGGAACCCGGGGCGAGGGTGGTCTTGACCCAGGGCTTGCGGGTCAGGCCCTTCTCGACCGCCTTCTTCGCCACGAGGGCGGCGGCGACCATCACGTACGGGTTCGACGTGTTGGTGCAGGAGGTGATGGCGGCGACCGTCACCGCACCGTGGTCGATCTCGTAGGTCGAGCCGTCGGGGGCGGTCACGGTGACCGGGTTCGACGGGACGCCGTTCGCGGTGGCCGGGGCGTCGGAGGCCGGGAAGGACTCCATGCCGGCCTCGTCGGCGGTGTCGACGTAGTTGCGGACGTCGAGCGCGAACTGCTGGGCGGCGTTGGCGAGGACGATGCGGTCCTGCGGGCGCTTCGGGCCGGCGATCGACGGGACGACCGTGGAGAGGTCCAGCTCCAGCTTCTCGGAGAAGTCGGGCTCGGCGGCCGGGTCGAGCCAGAGGCCCTGCTCCTTGGCGTACGCCTCGACGAGGGCGACCTGCTGCTCGCTGCGGCCGGTCAGCTTCAGGTAGTTGAGGGTCTCGCCGTCGATCGGGAAGATCGCGGCGGTGGAGCCGAACTCCGGCGACATGTTGCCGATGGTGGCGCGGTTGGCGAGCGAGGTGGCGGCCACGCCCTCGCCGTAGAACTCGACGAACTTGCCGACGACGCCGTGCTTGCGGAGCATCTCGGTGATGGTGAGGACGAGGTCGGTGGCGGTGGTGCCCGCCTTCAGCTCACCGGTCAGCTTGAAGCCGACGACGCGCGGGATGAGCATGGAGACCGGCTGGCCGAGCATCGCGGCCTCGGCCTCGATGCCGCCGACGCCCCAGCCCAGCACACCCAGGCCGTTGACCATGGTGGTGTGCGAGTCGGTGCCGACCAGGGTGTCGGGGTAGGCCTGCCCGTTGCGCACCATGACGGTCCGCGCGAGGTGCTCGATGTTGACCTGGTGGACGATGCCGGTGCCCGGCGGGACGACCTTGAACTCGTCGAAGGCGGTCTGGCCCCAGCGCAGGAACTGGTAGCGCTCCTTGTTGCGGCCGTACTCCAGCTCGACGTTCTGGCCGAAGGCGTCCTTCGTGCCGAACTTGTCGGCGATGACCGAGTGGTCGATGACCAGCTCGGCCGGGGCCAGCGGGTTGATCTTCGCCGGGTCGCCGCCGAGCTCCTTGACGGCCTCACGCATGGTGGCGAGGTCCACGACACAGGGCACACCGGTGAAGTCCTGCATGATCACGCGGGCCGGCGTGAACTGGATCTCCTGGCTGGGCTGGGCCTGCGAGTCCCAGCTGCCCAGCGCCCGGATGTGGTCGGCGGTGATGTTCGCGCCGTCCTCGGTGCGGAGCAGGTTCTCCAGCAGCACCTTCAGGCTGTAGGGCAGGCGGGCGGAGCCCTCCACCTTGTCCAGCCGGAAGATCTCGTACGACTCGTCGCCCACCTGCAACGTGCTGCGGGCGTCGAAGCTGTTCGCCGACACGACAGTCTCCTTCATGCATGATTTCTCGCGTACCACCGCATCCTGCCGTTGCAGGCTCGGGCCGATCCGATAAGGTGAACCTTAGTTAGGCATGCCTTACTGGCGCGGTAGCGGTACAGCTCTCGGCAGATATCTCGATGTCGAGATAACTCTAGTACATCGTTGCGGCGGGGTCATGTCCTGCCGGGGCCTGTCCTGCGTGCCGCCGCAGGCGGGCGGGGTCGGCGATGACGTCGATGGTCAGGACCTCCAACCGTGCGCGCAGGTCACGACCTGGTCACCCGGTTCGCCCTGGGCCGTGACCCGGCGAAGGCCGACCCGGCCAGGTACTACGCCGGGGACGCGGACGGCTATGTTGACCACCCGGTCAGCGGCTGGGGCGGGTGATCTCACGCAGGGCCGCGTCACATTCGACCGGCCGCGTCCGTCATGACGATGACGGACCTTTACGGGGAGGCACGGGGAAGGCATGGGACCGATGAACGATCATGAGTGGCTCGCGGAGCGGTTCGAGGAGAACCGGGGTCATCTGCGGTCGGTGGCCTACCGCATGCTCGGCTCGCTGACCGAGGCGGACGACGCCGTCCAGGAGGCCTGGCTGCGGCTGAGCCGGTCGGGGGCGGACGGTGTGGAGAACCTGGGTGGCTGGCTGACCACGGTCGTCGGGCGGGTGTGCCTGGACCAGCTGCGGACGCGCAAGGCGCGGCGCGAGGACCTCTTCGACGTACATGTCCCCGAGCCGGTCGTGAGCCGTCTGGACACCGTCGATCCGGAGAACGAGGCGATGCTCGCCGACTCGGTCGGGCTCGCCCTGCTCGTGGTGCTGGAAACCCTCACCCCCGCCGAGCGGCTCGCCTTCGTCCTGCACGACATGTTCGCGATGCCCTTCGACGAGATCGCGCCGCTCGTCGACCGGACGCCGGCCGCCGCACGGCAGCTCGCCAGCCGGGCGCGGCGTCGCGTCCAGGGCACCGCGCCGGCTCCCGACACCGACCTGGTCCGCCAGCGGGAGGTGGTCGAGGCCTTCCTCGCCGCCTCGCGCGCCGGCGACTTCGAGGGGCTGCTCGCGGTGCTCGACCCGGACGTGGTGCTGCGCGCAGACGCCGGCCCGGCGTCCGGCGGCGTGTCGAAGCTGATCCGTGGGGCGCGGGCGGTCGTCGAGCAGGCGCTGATGTTCTCCCGGTTCGCCCCGCTCGCCCGCCCCGCGCTGGTCAACGGCGCTCCGGGGCTGGTCACGGCGCAGGACGGGCAGGCGTTCTCCGTGATGGGGTTCACCATCGCGCACGGGAAGGTCGTCGAGATCAACATCCTGGCCGACCTCGCCCGGCTGCGCCGGCTGGACCTGACGATCCTGGACGACTGAGGGCCACGGCGGGGCGGTCCGGGTCTCCGGCGACCCGGACCGCCCCGCCGCCCGCTCATCTCCCGGCCAGCCCCAGCCGCACCACGCTGACGATCTCCTCGTCGGACAGCCCCAGATGGCGGGCCTCCGCGATCAGGCGCTCCGCGGTTTCGCCGAGGCGGGCCCGGGCCGGGGAGGCCGCGCCGGTGACCACCGCGCCGCGGCCGCGGCGGAGCTCGATCAGGCCCTCCTCCTTGAGGCGCTGATAGCCGCGCAGCACGGTGTGCACGTTCACGCCGAGGGACGCGGCGAGTTCGCGGGCGGCCGGCAGCCGCTCTCCGGTGTGCACCGTGCCGTCGGCGATGGCACCGCGTACCGAGGCGGCGATCTGGTCACCGAGCGGGACGGACGAGCCGGGATCGACGCGGAAGAGCACCTCAGCCTCCTTGCTGCGAACGCGCCCGGTCCGCGTAGGTGTTGAGCAGGGCGGCGGCGGTCGCCGCGTCGTCGACCGTCACCATGAACTCCCGGCCGTTGGTGAGTCGTATCACGATGCCGTCCCCGGAGCGCAGTGCCAGTCCGCTGCGGCCGGGCAGGATCCGGTAGCCCCAGCCGCCGAGGTCGGCCAGGCAGTTGATCGGCCGGCTGGTCGCCTCCACGACCCGTTCGAGGGGGATGCGCCGGAAGCGGATCCGGGAGGCGGGCAGGATCAACAGGGGCGCGAGGGTCAGACCGCGCCGGTCGACGGTCACCCGTACGGAGGTGAGCCCGAGGACCACCGAGGCGCTGGCGAGGAGGAAGGCGCCGGTCAGCGCATCCGCACGCACCACGACGACCACCCCGGCGCAGAGCATCAGGGCGCCCAGCACGTTCAGCGGGCGCGAGCCGATGGTGCGCGACCAGCCGGCCGTCGTACCGGCCGGGAGGTCGAGCCGGGGCGCGTCACCCGCCGCGCGCTGCGGCGAACGAGCGGAACGGCCGGCGAGCAGCCACCCCACCGCGCCGGCGAGGAGCGCCACCGCGAGCGTCACGGCCACCTGCCACAGCGGCAGGCGCACGGTCGCGGCGTCGGTGACGTCGGCGTTGTGGAGCAGGGTGAGGCAGAGGGGGTAACCGATCCCGGCCGCCGTGGCGTAGCCGGTGACGACCAGCCACGGGGCGGCGTCGGCGAACCGCCGCGCCTGGGCAGCCAGGCCGAAGGCGGTGCCGAGGACCAGGAGCACGCCGAGACACCCCGTCAGGAAGCCATGGGTGGAGGAGTAGCCGTCGGCCCGGCCGCTGACACCGAAATGGGTGGCCAGCGGCTCGGGCAACCGGGTGGAGACGGAGACGTAGACGGCGGTGACGGTCACGATCGTGACGACGAAGGGCAGGACGGCAACCAGGGGCCGCGGCACACCCGTTGAGCGAGGGACGGAACGCGGAGCGCTCTTCATGACCTGTATGACCACCTCTCAGTTATTTGCATAGTAGTAGAACAACCAAGACGGCCACAATTGCGTACCCATCTCATATCTGAGATACGGTCGGCGCATGGCAGACGACTACCTCGTACGCATCGGCAGGCTGATCCGTGACGCCCGGCAGCACCGTGGCTGGACACAGGCGCAGCTTGCGGAGGCACTCGGCACCAGTCAGAGCGCGGTCAACCGGATCGAGCGCGGGAATCAGAACATCAGCCTTGAGATGATCGCCCGCATCGGTGAGGCCCTCGACAGCGAAATCGTGTCGCTCGGCTATGCCGGTCCGATGCATCTGCGGGTGGTCGGCGGGCGCCGGTTGTCCGGCAGCATCGACGTGAAGACGAGCAAGAACGCCTGCGTCGCGCTGCTCTGCGCCACGCTGCTGAACGCGGGCCGCACCACGCTGCGCCGGGTGGCCCGCATCGAGGAGGTCTACCGGATCCTCGAAGTCCTGGGCAGCATCGGCGTCCGCACCCGGTGGATCAACGACGGCAACGACCTGGAGATCGTCCCGCCGGCCCAACTCGACCTCGCCTCCATGGACGTGGAGGCGGCCCGCCGCACCCGCAGCGTCATCATGTTCCTCGGCCCGCTGCTGCACCGGATGGACCACTTCAGGCTGCCGTACGCGGGCGGCTGCGACCTCGGCACCCGGACCGTGACCCCGCACATGACCGCGCTGCGGCACTTCGGGCTGGAGATCACCGCGACCGACGGCACCTACCTCTGCGAGGTCGACCGCAGCGTCGCCCCCAAGCGCGCCATCGTCCTGACCGAGCGCGGCGACACCGTCACCGAGAACGCGCTGCTGGCCGCCGCCCGGCACGACGGCGTCACGGTCATCCGCAACGCCTCCTCCAACTACATGGTCCAGGACCTCTGCTTCTTCCTGGAGGAGCTGGGGGTCCGGGTCGACGGCATCGGCACCACCACCCTCACCGTGCACGGCGCCGCACGCATCGAACGGGACGTGGACTTCGCACCGTCCGAGGACCCGGTGGAGGCCATGAGCCTGCTGGCCGCTGCGGTCGTCACGGAGTCGGAGCTGACGATCCGCCGGGTACCGGTGGAGTTCCTGGAGATCGAGCTGGCGGTCCTTGAGGAGATGGGCCTGGACCACGAGCGCAGCACCGAGTACGCCGCCGACAACGGGCGCACCCGGCTGATCGACCTGACCGTCCGCCCCTCCAAGCTCCAGGCCCCGCTGGACAAGATCCACCCGATGCCCTTCCCGGGCCTGAACATCGACAACGTCCCCTTCTTCGCGGCCATCGCGGCCAGCGCCCAGGGCCAGACCCTGATCCACGACTGGGTCTACGACAACCGCGCGATCTACCTGACGGACCTCAACCGACTCGGCGCCCAGGTCAAGTTGCTCGACCCGCACCGCGTCCTGGTCGACGGCCCGACCCGCTGGCGCTCCGCGGAAATGATGTGCCCGCCGGCCCTGCGCCCCGCCGTCGTCGTCCTCCTGGCCATGATGGCCGCCGAGGGCACATCCGTCCTGCGCAACGTCTACGTCATCAACCGGGGCTACGAGGACCTGGCGGAGCGCCTCAACTCGATCGGCGCACAGATCGAGATCTTCCGGGACATTTGATGCGCGAATGCCGCCGCACCCACTCTGACCTGCGGGGAAGCGGGTCAGGAAGGGGTGCGGCGGCATCCGTGGGACTTCTCTGGGACTTTGCGACTGAGCCGGGGCTCCTACGGCCTCATCAGTCCGGACCCGACGCTGTCCGATCCGCGGCTACGCGAAGATCGCGTCGATGGCGGTGCTGCCCCGCGCGCCCGCGCGGGGCAGGAAGTGGGAGTACTTCCGCAGCGTGAACCCGGGGTCGGAGTGGCCCAGCCAGCGTGCCAGGGAGACGACCGATTCGCCGGCCTCCAGCTCTTCGGAGGCGTAGAAGTGGCGCAGGGCGTGGTAGCCGTGCTCCCGGGATGGCTCCCAGATCCGGGCCCCGACCTGGGAGCTCGTCTCCAGCGCGGCGATCACGCCGGCCTGGGCCAGAGCCGGCTTCCAGACGTAGGAGTTGAAGTAGTTCCGGTTGATCGCCTTCCGCTCGCGCCCCGTGACCAGGAGGTTGTACGTCCGCGGGCGACGGTGCTTGGCTTCCACCGGCGTCGCGGGAGGGCGCGGATCATCCCACGGCAGCGTGACGGGCACTGGTGCGAAGAGCTCCATGTGCTGCCGCAGAGCCCTGGCCACGCTTGAGGGCAGGGGAACGTCTCGGACCTTGCGTCCCTTTGGAAGCGCAAAGCACAGCTTTGTCCGCACCATCTTGATCTGGCGCCGGACGTGGACGACTTCCTCTTCGAAGTCGATGTCGTCCAAGCAGAGGCCGAACGCTTCTCCTTGCCGGAGTCCCAGGCCGGCACCGATCTCGACGAGGACCCGGTAGCGATCCGACAGAGCTGCGCGTACGGCCAATACCCGCTCTGGCGGCCAAGCTTCGACCCTGCCCGGTGCGGCGGCTGGGGGGCGGACTGTGCTCGCGCGGCATGGGTTGCGTGCGAGGCGACGGTCCTCGACGGCGGCCTGGAGTACGCCGGAGAGCGTCGCCCAGACGAGACGGATCGACGTGGGCCCGAGGTCCTTCTCCAGCCGCTTCTTCCAGCTTCTCAGGGCTTCCGTACCCACGCTGTTCAGCGGCAGAGCGCCAAGGTGCGGGAGGATGTGCCGACGCACACGCTGCTCGATGCGCTCAAGGGTGGACGGGTCGCCGCTCTGCGTGGGCCACCAGTGGGTCTCGACGTAGTCCTTGAGAGAAACGGCCCCGTCGCGCGGATCGACGAACTCGCCTCGCCGCGCATCGGTCTGAGCCTGGGCGAGCCAGGTCTTGGCGTCCTGGACCGTGTCGAATGAACGGTCCTTGACACCCGGGATGCCCTTGACGCGATAGCGCGTGCACTTGCCGTACATCGCTGTGCGTTCACGCTTACCGGTTTCGGGGCTGGGGCGCTTCTTGAGCCACCGGTCCTCTATGTAGCCAGCCAGAAGGAGCTCCTAGACGAAGGGGATGGAAACCGCGGTCTACGACGCGTGCCGCATCAGGCGCTGGGAGCGTGACCGGACCGAAGCTGGGGAGCCGAGCTCAGGGGGCTCAATGCCGTGTTGGAGCGCGAGTCGGCCTGTTCCTGCTGACAGACCCACGCGTCGAGCGCTTCCACTCGATACATGACGCGGCCACGTGGACCCATGCGGAAGCTCGGCGGTCCCTGCCGCCGATGCCGCCAGACATAGAGCGTGTGCGGTGAGAGGCCGAGGTATTCAGCAGCGTCCTTCACATTCAGGAAGGCCGTGCGTGCAGCGCGAGCGGGGGTGGGCGCGGTGGAAGGGACAAGCAGCGATTGTGCGGGCATGGGAGGTTTCTGTGGAGGCGAAGGGGGCACGGTGGCGAGGGGGTTCCGGGCTCTCACGTTCGCCCGCGGCTCTCGACGAAAATGAGTCCGACGGTTGTTGCAGATCGGGGCAAGGGGTTCCTCGTGAGGGATGAGACGGATTTGGATGGCCAGCACGACGGGGCGCGCTGGGAATCCAATAATGCGGAGAATCCCCGGTTTCGCTAACCGGGGATCGTCGGCTATATTCCGCCCGCGCCGACCGAGCACGGGGGGCCGGGCGGGCTCTCCGAGGGTCTTCGATGTCGCAGCGTCGCCGCCGGCGTTCGATGCGGTAGCCCGTCGCGACGGTCATGGGGCTGCCCAGCTCGGTCACGCGGCGGCCAGCTTTCGTCGGACCATTCCGCGCATGGTGCGGGCGCGCTCGATGGCGCGGGCGGCCTGATCTCCGACCGGCTTACTTCTAGAGGGTTTTGCGGCATGGGATCTGTTGTAGCTCTGGAAGAGCGGTTTCGCTAACCGATGATCCACTGCTGTCTTCCGCCACTTTGTTGTCACATCCCCTACGTCCCCGTCAGAAAAGGGCGGAACATAACACGGGATCCCCAGTTGAACGAAATCACGGTATGTCAGTTCGCCCGTCCCGCAGAACAACCGCCGCACGGCGATTTCGCTAACCGGGGATCCGGGTCTACCGTTTCATTTCCCCGCGCACGACGTGTTCGCCGTGAGCTGTTTGCTTTCCCAGCGGAATGCTGGACTTGTACGGGTGGACGTGACTGTCTTGTCCAGGCGTCGGAAACGCTGTTTCCGGCGCCTGGGGGACTCGGCACGCCACAGCTGTGGCCAAAGAGTCCTCGTACACACCCGCGCGGGCCTCGCCGGGAACTCCACGCCGCGGCCCTCCCCGCCCCCCGAAGCGGATTGTCCGCACCTCCCCACCTGACCTAGGAGCCGCCAACCGATGAGCAAAGACGCCCGCGAGTGGGTCTGGGAGAGCAGCGCCAGCAAGGGCAACGCCCGGCTGGTGATGCTCTCGATCGCCGACCGCGTCGCCGACGAGAAGTGCATTGCCTACGCCACGGTGCCCAGCCTGATGGAACGCACGGGGGCCTCCCGGTCCACCGTCCGTGACGCGCTGGACATGCTGGTGCACAACGGTGAGCTGGAGGAGGCCGACGACCTCCAGGGCCCGTACCGCGCCACCGTGTATTGGCTGCCCCGAGCGGCCCATCTCATCGCGAACGCGTCGCGTCCCGAAGGCACTCCCACCGTCGAGCCCAAGAAGCCCGACCGCAACACGCCCGGCCTGCGACGGTACGGAATCCGTCCCCGAAAGGGGCCGGCATCCAGCCCCTCGAAGGACCAGGATCCGGCCCCTCCGGAAAACGGCATGGACCGGAATCCAACCGCTCCAGGGACCGGAATCCAGCCCGTGGAAGGACCGGAATCCAGCCCCCAGAACCGTAATGAACCGAAGGTGAACCGTAGGTACAGCAGCAGTGCTGCCACCCTCACCTCGGCCACCGACTGGGAGATCGACGACGAGTCCCGCTCCTGGGCCCAGCAGCAGGGGCACCTCGCACGCCTCGGCGAGCACGGCATCCGCGCCGCCGACGCGAAGTGGCGCTCCTACCGGGCGGCCTGGAAGCCCCGCACCACCGCCGCGTGGGCTGCCGACTGGCGCGCCTGGATCGCCCGCGAGCACAGCCCCTCATCGAGCCGCCCGAACCTCTACGCCCTGCCCGGCGGCACCCCCGCCCCGACGGTCGGCATGACCCGGGCCGAGGCACACACCGCCGCCCTGCTCGCCGCCCTCGACGAACCGACCGGAACGGAGTGACCGCACTGGATCGCCGCGAAATTGCCGCCGTCCTCGCCTACATCGGCCGCCTCGACCCCCGCACCATCCGGACGGATGCTGGCGAGGCCCGTGACCAAATCGCCCAATGGCACGAGCTGCTGAGCGACGTGCCCATGGCCACCGGCCACGGCTGGGATGCCCGCGAGGCGATACGGGCCCACGTGCTCGACTCGCCGTATCCGATCCTGCCCGTGGACGTCGCCCGCAAGTGGCGCGCCTACCGTCGCGACCGCCTGGAGAGGCACACCGACCCGACCCCATCTGCCGACCCGGACGACGAGGCCGCCTGGCGAACCGAACTGCTCGCCACCCGGCACGCGGTCGCCGCCGGTGTCTCCGCACCAGCGACGCACCGGCAGCTCACCCACGGCGGCTCGCACCCCGACATCGCAGCCCGCCTCTCTGCCGTCGGATCGTGCGTCCCGCCCGCTGTCCGGGCCGAGCTCGCCCGCTTCCGGCCGATGCGCGCTGCCCGCGAAGCCGCCGTTGCCGCGGGACAGGTCGACGCCCTCGGCGTTGGCTGCGAGTGGTGCCACGCCGCCGAGGGCCAGCCCTGCCGCACCCGCCGTGTGAGCCCCGGTGGCCGTGCCCGGGGCAACGCACCCCGCACCACGCCCCACCCGACCCGTGTGGACCTTGCTGCCGCGGAGCTCGCACGGCGTACGGCTGCCTGATCCGCGTCTCCCTGCCCCCTCCCGTACCCCCGGAGAACTCCCATTGCTCAACACCCCACACCTGCCCACCCACGTGTGCACCAGAGCTGTGCACGTCACCCCGTGGGGGAACCGCTGATGCCCAGGCACGCTCCCGAGAGGTTTGCGCTCATCGTGGCGGGCGTCGTCATCGTCGCCCTCACCGTCGGTGGGTTCTGGCTCTCGTACGCACACCTCGCCGAGGTCGCCGGAACACACGGGCGCGGCGCCTCTCTCGCTCGCCGCTGGGCCTGGCCCGCGACCCTGTACGCATTCATCGTCGCGGGTGAGCTGCTGACGCTCCGGGCGGGCCTGCGCGGGGTCACGGACGGCTGGGCCATCGCACTGACCGCCGCCGGGTCGGTCGGCTCCATCGCGGTCAACGTGGCCGGGGTCGGCAGCGTGGGCCACACCAGCAGCGTGTCCCTGCTCGACTACGTGGTCGGCGCGGTTCCCCCGACCGCCGCACTCCTGGCCTTCGGCGTCCTCGTGCGCCAGATCCACCGGCTCGTCGATCGGGCCGCCGACTGCCCGGAACCCGTCCCGGATCAGCCACCAGAGCCACCGGCCGTCTCTTCCACCTGCCCCGGCGATCTACTGGCCACCACTTCCCGGACACCGCAGGAGTCGGATTCCGGCACCCGTCCGCCTGCTGGCAACCACGCCCATCCGGCACGTGAACGCGAACCGGAAGACGGCCACACCCATAGCGGGGACCCGCACAGCTCTTCCGTGCCTGCGCCAGAACCGCGGGAGGCGTCGGCTCCTCGACGCGCCGAGCAACCTCCCAACGCCTCGATCGACGAACTCCTGGCCATCGCCCGCTCAGTGGTAGCGCGCATAGGCGATGTCGAGGACACCGAGATCGCAAGGGAGATCCGGGAGGTCCACGGCCTGAAGGTCGCTGACGACCAGCTGCAGAACGTCATCGAGCTGGTGGAGGACGAGCAAGACGCGCTGTGGGACGCCGTCGACGAGATCGGCTGAGGCCGGCCGCCGGAGGTACAAAACCACCTCGGCACTTCCGGCGCCCCCACGTCTCCCCTTGATGCGCTCGCAGCTTCCACTGCCACCGAGAAACCCCTGTTCAGACGGGTCACACGACCGTGCACGCCGTACACGCACCCAAGCATTCACGCGCGAGACCCCTCAGTGTCGACGTTCAGCGAGGGCTCGCGTGAACGCCCCTCCGCGAGCGCCTCTCACATCCACACCACATGCCCCACCCCACGTCCCTGGAGAGAACTGGCTTGTCCTCCCCCACCCCGATAGCCCTCGCCGCCGTACGCGGCAGCACCCCGCTCCTGCCGGACTGGGCCACCTCCCCCGCACTGATATGGGTGCTGCTCGCACTGCTCGCGGCTCTCGCCCTGTTCGCCGGCTGGCTGATGCGGCAGCAGCGTCGGCAGCCGTCCGGCGCGAACTGGCGGCGCGGGACCATCGCCGTGCGCGTCGCTGCCATGGCCGCGCTCGGCTGTACCGCCTACAGCGCGGATACCAGTTGGCGGTTCGCCGCCGACTACCTGGACATGGGCAGCACCGTCGAGCGTGCCTTCATGTTCGCCATCGCCGAGCTGGCCCTGTTCGCCACCGCCCTGATGGCACGCCAGAACCTGAACGGGCCCGCACGGGCACCGGGCCTGCCCGGCGTCCTGGTGTGGGTGATCACCGCGGTGCAGATCATCCCCGCCTACGCCGAGTTCGGGCCCGTCGGCGGCACCGTTCGGGCCCTGGTCGGACCGGTCATGGCAGCGATGCTGTGGCACCTGGCCATGGGCATCGAGCTGCGCCACCGCACCCCCGAGGCCGCCTCGCGCAGCCTGGCCGCCGTCCTCGTGACGCAGACACGCGAACGCCTGCTGGCCCGGTTGGGCATCACCGACCAGGACGCGGATGCCGCCCGACTCATCCGCGAGCGTGCTCTGAGCGAAGCCGTCGCCCTGATCCTCCGCGCCGAGAAGATGACCGACCAGCAGCGCGGCAGGCGACGAGGAATACGCCTGGCCGACCGCATGCACCAGGCCCTGGAGCGAGCCGACGTCGACGGCGATCCGCACCAGGACGAACTGCTGCTACGCAAGCTCGCCACCCGCAAGCAGGCGCTCGGCCTCGCCTCCATCACACTGCCGCCGCGCTGGCATGCTCCGAGCTCATACACCGCCGGCACCTCCGAGCACAGCCGCCCGCCCGGCGGCCGGCCGAAGCATGCGGAGCAGACGGGCCGCCCGCACCCCTCGGATACGGGCAGTGAAGACGCTCACCGGGTAGCGCGCTCGCACTCTGCCCGCCCGCAAGCAGCGCAACGGGCAGCGGACGCTGCCCGCCCGCACCCAACGGAGCCAGGCGACGACCAGCCCCCACCGACGGCCCGCCCGCAACCTGTCCGCCCGGCGCTGGAACCGCCTACGCGAGCGGAGCCTGAAGCCCGCCCGCCGGAAGACAGCCCGTCGTCCTCGGGCAGCCCGTCAACGGTGGGCAACGTCTCGGACAAGCGCAGGCAAGCGGCGCGGAAGAAGCAAGAGGAGGGCAGCAAACCGCGTGCCTCCGAAGAGGTCATCCTCTCCTTCACCCGCCGCATGTACGAGGAGACCGGGAGCGTCAGCCGCGACCGGGTGGAGGACGCCGTACGCGCCGCTGGCTACACCGTTGCCAGCGACGACGCCGGAAGAATCGTCCGCCAGTTCAAAAGGCAACTCAAGGCAGCCGCGCCCAGCAAACCCACTCCTTGATCCCCGGAGTCAACGGCTCCCCTATCCACGCCCCAAGACGGAGGCCCCATGCACGATCCGCACCACGAAGAACCCACCACCCACGTAGATTCTCTGAAGACCACCCCTGCCCCAGGCGGAGCAAGTTGTAGGTCCGGACACTCCCCCACAGGGGGAGCGCCCGAACCCGACCCCGCCCCGGGGGTGACGGGGCCTGACCAGCGCCAGGGGGCGCCGGACGGGAGGGCTGCGACCGAGGGCGGATCGCAGCCGAGCAAGGCCAACAGCAAGGGAAGGACCAAGGCCAAGGGGAAGCCCAAAGGGAAGGGGAAGGCACGTCCGCGCGACCAGAAACAGCGCCCTGCCCAGAGCGTGCGTCTCAATGATCAAGAGCACGCCCTCATCCAGGCCGGCGCAGACGCCGTCGAGATGAGCCTGGCCGGCTTCCTCGCCCACTCCGCCCTGGCCGCCGCCCGCAACCAGTCCCGTACAGCAGCGGTCATCGCCAGCGAACGCGACGTGCTCATCGAACTGTTCGCTATGCGCCGCGAGCTTGGCTGGGCGGGCGGCAACCTCAACCAGGCCGCCAAAGCACTCAACTCGGGCGGCGACGTACCGCATCTCGACGAGGTGATCGCCGACATCCAGCGTGCGGCCAACGCCGTGAAGGAAGCCGCCGATCGGGTCGCCAACCCCCAGACAGGCGACGCGGCTTGATCCCCCGTATCCACAGGCAGGGCAGCAAGACCCTCGGTCTGCTCTTCTACCTCTATGGCCCGGGCACTCACGAAGAACACATCGCCCCGCACCTGGTCGCCTCCTTCGACGGCATGGCGCCCGACCCCGGCCGCGACCCGAGGGCCACGGAGGAGGACCTCCAGGAACTTCTCGACCAGCCCCTCCACCTGCTCGACGCCGACCAGCGGCCCAACATGCACGTGTGGCACTGTTCCGTGCGCGCCGCACCCGACGACCCGGTCCTCACCGAAGAGCAGTGGGGCGAGATCGCCCGTCGCATGGTCGCGGCCACCGGCATCGACCCCGGCGACGGCGCGGGCTGCCGCTGGGTAGCCGTCCGCCACGCCGACGACCACATCCACATCATCGCCACCCTGGTACGCGAGGATGGCCGCCGCCCCGACCACCACTTCTCCGGCAAGCGCGCCCAGGCCGAAGCTCGACTCATCGAAGCCGACTACGATCTCCACCGCGTCACCCCAGGAGACGGCACCGCCGCCAAGCGCCCCACCAGCGCCGAACGCCACAAGGCCGAACGCCAGGGCCGGGACCGCGCCGCGCGCGAGGAACTACGTGAGACCGTCCGCCGCGCAGTCGCCGGCGCCTCCTCCACGGACGAGTTCCTCGATCGCCTCAAGAACGCCGGGCTTCTCGTACGCACCAAAGTCCTGCCCTCCGGCGACCTGAAGGGCTACAAAGTCGCCCTGCCCGACGACCGCAACAAGGACAAGGAGCCAATCTTCTACGCCGGATCCACCCTCGCCCCCGACCTGTCCCTGCCCCGCATCCAGGAACGCTTCGCCACCGAACCCACCCCACCCGGTGCCACTGACAGCGAGCAGCCGGAACACCCCGCCGTTCCCTCTGCACCCGTGGCGGCACGACGCACCACATCCCACGCGGCGTGGCAAGCGCTGCTTGTCCTCGACCACAGCGGCGACGACGGCACGGAGGCCGCACAGATCGCCGCCACCGGCGAAGTCCTCGACGCCCTCGCCAAGACATCCGCGCTCCACACCCGCAACGAACTCCGCCAGGCAGCCTGGGCGTTCGAGCGGGCCTCCCGCTCCCACACCCGAGCTGAGTTCCGCCACGCGCAGGACCTGCGACGCGCGGCCCGCGATCTAGTCCGAGGCGGACCCGTGCTCGGCCGGGGCGAGGACGGGGCCGGCACCGCGATGGTCCTGGACATGCTGTTCTTCCTCGTTGTCACCGTCGCGCACTGGCACGCCCAGCGACAGCACGCGCAGCAGGCCGAGGCTGCCCGCCGGGCCGCCGAGCATCTGCGGGCTGCTTACCAGCAGGCAGCTGGCGAGCCCCTCATGGTGCTGCGTGAGCGTGGCCGCCGTATCGCCCCATCTCTACGTCGCCACCACGCCACCACTGTGCGTGCCGCCCTCCCCGAGCTCGCCGAGACCGTCCTGGCCGAGCCCGGCTGGGATGCTCTGGCGGCTACCCTCGCCGACGCCGAACTCGCAGGTCATGATCCCCGCGCCCTGCTCGCTGAGGCCGCCGCCCGCCGGGAGCTGGACACCGCCGAATCCATCAGCGACGTCCTCGTCTGGCGCCTGCGCCGCACGGCAGACCTCCCGGGATACGCACCGGCTCCGGAAGACACTCGAGCCAACCCGGCCAACGATCAGTTGGCTGCCGCTCGGCAGGTGCCGACACCGTCGGCACCACGCGCACCGCGCCGCTGATTGCGGCGACGACACCAACCCGTCTGGGAGGGCCCGGATAGCGGCCGACAAACGACTGACGGGTCCGACCATCTTGGTCAGGCCCGTCAGCTGTCTTCGCCCTACGGCATGCGACGGTGTCGGCCCACGCTCCGGTTCGAGCCCAATTCCGTTGTCAGTGGCTGGTGTCAGACTGAGCATCGCCCGCCCCAGAGCGTCGTCAGGAGGACAGATGAGCGCCGCCGATCTTGGTCCGCTGGTCATCACGCGCCGCAACGGCAGTGAGCCGATACGGGCCAGCGGCGAAACCGTAGGCAGACTCGGCGAGTTCTGGAGCTGGGCATGCTCCGACCTGGCCAACAACACCCTGCGCGGTGTCCTGGCCGAGTACCTCGTGGCCACGGCCCTGGGCGCCACCACCGGTACCCGCACTGAATGGGACAGCGTCGACATCTACACGCCCGAAGAATGGCGCGTCGAGGTGAAGTCAACGGCCTACCTACAGTCGTGGAAACAGTCCGAGCCGTCGAAGATCTCGTTCAACATCGAACCGACCTCCGGCTGGGACCCACGGACCAACACCACCTCGGTCGAGAAACTGCGCCGCTCGGACGTGTACGTCTTCTGTCTCCTGCACCACCAGGACAAACAGACCCTCAACCCCCTGGACCTCGACCAATGGACCTTCTACGTTCTGCCCACCCGCGTTCTGAACGAGCGGTGCCCGAGCCAGAAGAGCATCAGGCCATCCAGCCTCAAGCGTCTCAACCCACTGGAGACCGACTTCACCGGTCTGCGGAAGGCAGTCGCCACCTGCGCCGTAGGCACGCGATAGATCCAGGGGGAGGTGGGCTCAGACCGCGCGGTGAGCCTTGTCGACGGCCTTCGCCACGTAGGCGTCGACAAGGCCGGGGCTACCCAAGACCACGACGACCACAGTCCCGGTGCGCACAGCCGTCTGCTCGACGACGCTGCCCCGTCGGCCAACGGTGAAGGTCAGCAGCTGGCTCCACCGCTCGTCACCCAACCGCGGAGCGGGCGCCATCTGGGTCGTGACCGTGACGGGGGTGCTGCCAACGAGCACCTGGTACATGGGGCAGGAGGTCATCGCCTCGAAGATCCGGCAACCCCGGGCAATTGCATTTGCTGCATGATCTCCGGAGTCGCGACCTGGTGACGTGCAGCGTCGCTCCCTCCAACTTACTTCTATCCAAGAGCTCTTGACCTGTACCGTTGCGCGAAAACTTGCATGTGATGCATGATTCGGGCACTCGATAGTGGGGGTGCGCATGGTGCGGACCGAAATGAGCGATGCTTCGGCTCGGCTGGTTCTGCTTGACGGCATCGCGTTGCTGCACCCCGAAGACGCCGTGTTTGAAGCGATGCTGGAGGGCTGGGGTCGTCAGCAGCGTGGCGGGCGTCGGCTCCAGTCCAGGACGATCTCGGACCGGCAGCGTGTGGTCCGGGCCTTCGGCGCGTTCGCCAATGCCTATCCGTGGTCCTGGTCGGCAGGGGATGTCGATGAGTGGACGACGTACCTGATCGGGGAGTTGAAGCGAGCCGAGTCCACGATCCGCAGCTATCAGACGGCGGTGCGCCTGTTCTGCGACTACGCCACCTCGCCGCACTACCAGTGGCCGCAGGAGTGCGAGGCCCGTTTCGGCACTCATCCAGTGCAGGTCTGCCACGAGTGGAACACGGCCGCGCACCTGGTCGATTACGAGGCCGGCGCGGACCGGCGCCCGATGACGCGTGAGGAGATCCAGCTCCTCCTGGACCACGCCGACGACCAGGTGGAGCGGGCGATCCGGCTGGGCCGCAAGGGAGCCCTGGCGGCGTATCGCGACGCGACGGTGTTCAAGGCGATCTACGGGTGGGGGCTGCGGTGCACGGAGACTTCTCGTCTGGACGTCACCGACTTCTACCGCAGCCCGAAGGCGCCGGAGCTGGGCCGGTTCGGCTCGCTGCAGGTCCGCTACGGCAAACGCACCAAGGGTTCGCCACCGCGTCGACGCATGGTGCTGAGCGTCATGCCCTGGGCTGTCGAGGCGGTCGAGGACTACGTGACCAATGTGCGCCTACGGTATGCGGCAGCCCGGGAGAGTCCGGCGCTGTGGCTGACCGAGCGGGGAGGCCGGCTGCAGGCTCGGGAGATCGAAGAGCGGTTCGCCGACTACCGTGATGCGCTGGGGCTGGATAAGGACCTGGTGCCGCACTGCCTGCGGCACAGTCACGTGACCCATCAGATCGAGGACGGCGCGGACGAGACATTCGTTCAACGCCAGGTAGGCCATCGCCATGCCTCCACGACCGCCATCTATACGGGGGTCAGCGGGGACTTCATGAACACGATGATGCGCACGGTCTTGGACCGGGCCATCGAGGGCGGCCAGTAGGGAGAATGACGTGACGGCGAAGCTGGATTACCGCTGGCATCTGCGGGAGGTGATGGCCACCCGCGGCATGTTCTCCACCACCGATCTGCGCCCCCTGCTGGCCGAGCGGGGCATCGATCTGTCGCCCAGCCAGACCTACCGCCTGGTGGTGGAGCGGCCCGAACGCCTCAGCCTGAAGACCCTGATGGCACTGCTCGACATTCTCGGCTGCGCTATGGACGAGTTGATCGAACCCGTGCCCGTCGCGGGGCGGCGCCGCGAAACGGCGGCTGGCGGCGGCGATGGAACCTCCGGCAATGATCCCGGGGTCGGTGAGTTCCGCCCTCGCCGGGCCCGGATCGTACGCGAGTAGGGAACCGCAGTGGACGGTCGGGAACTTCCGCGGTATGCCACCGAGCCCGAGGTGCTCATCATCGAGACCGTGCGGCAGATCGAGCCCGGACTCGACGCGGGCGAGGTGGAGGCCGCGCTGATGGCGGCGATCGGTAAGCGGCCCCAGCGCCGCGACCTGGCACGGGTACTGCAAGCCGACCCCCAACTGCTGACCTCCGGCCGGCCCGAGGGCCCGCGGACCGTCGAGCGGTTGATCCGCGCCTTGCGCGAACACGGCGCCGAACGAATGGAGTTACCCAGATGCGGGGACTGCCACAAGGACGTCCCTTTGGTCGGCCTGGGTGACGGGCTGCGTATCTGCCAGCGCTGCCAGGGGCGCCGACTCAACCACGCCAACCCTTGTGTCATCTGCGGCATCAAGGACTTCGCCAGCCGAGACCGCGAGGGTCGGCCGCGCTGCCGCGACCACCCGCCCGATGGCGGGCGGGACCCGCTGGAGGCACTCGTCACGCTGATCGAGGCACTGCCCGTCGGGCTCGACCGCACGGTGATCCGTGACGCGGTCCTCTCGGCGGAGCGTCGCCGCAACGGTCAGCGCCGTCTGCTGTGGGCCGTGGAAGACATCTCCGACCTTCTGAGGGGGCAGGGGGCCCTGGGCCCACCCAAGACGACAGCCTTGGCTCAGGCACTCGTCGATCGCGGAGCTGTCGACGTCATCGTTCCCACCTGCCCGATCTGCCACCGAACCGTCCGACTTGAGGTGCCCGGTGACGGGATGCGCTGCTGCATCGAATGCTGGCACAAGTCCCGCCCCCAAACGTGTGCCCGGTGCGGCAAGTCCAGGCCGGTGGGCGGCCGCACCCACGACGGCGCGCCCCTGTGCCGGAGCTGCCGCCACACCGACCCCTTCAATCACAGAGCCTGCTCCCAATGCGGCGCTGTGCGGATCATGGTGGAAACAACAGAGGACGGGGCCCTGTGCGGCAGATGCCGCCAGCTACCACGAGCCACCTGCTCGGTCTGCGGCCGCATGGCACCCTGTCGTTTCGCGACGAGTCCGGCGCCCCTGTGCGAGCCGTGCTGGGAGCAGGCGAAACCGCGCGAGGTATGCGTCGGCTGTGGCGCCGCGCGGCGCGTGAACTCCCGTGCACCGGACGGCCGTCCGCTGTTCGGACACTGCGGGCAGAAGCCGGTGCCGTGCTCAGGCTGCGGCAAGCTCCGCCGCACCGCCGGCCGCAGTCCGGACGGCGAACCCCTGTGCAGCTACTGCTGGAGCAAACACCCCGCGGCCCGTAGGCCCTGCACCGAGTGCGGCACCGTTGACAACCCGTACAGGCACGGCCGTTGTGCCGCCTGCGTGGCCCGCGAGCACCTGCGCGGTGTCCTGACCGGATCCCGCCTCAGCATGCGGCCGGAGATCGAGCCGGTCTTCGCCGCGCTACTGCGAGCCCGGCCCCAAGCCCTGCTGCGGTGGATGCGCCCCGGCTCCGCCCGCCACGCCATCCTCACGGCCTTGGCCGAGGGGAGCGGGCCGATCACCCACGACACCCTGGACGCCCTCCAACCCACCGTGACCGTGCAGCACCTCCGCGCTGCCCTGGTCGCCGGCGCTGCCCTGCCGCCCCGGGACGAACAGCTCGCCCAACTCGAGCAGTGGCTGTCGAGGATCCTCGTCCGCGTGGAGGCCCCCGACGAGCGGAAGATCCTGCGGACGTACGTCGCTTGGGGTCCGTTGCGTCGTCTGCGCCGACGATCTACGAGCAAGCCGGTCACCTACGGCCAGGCGATAGGCGTCCGGCACGAGATCAAGAATGCGGTGCGCTTCGTACAGTGGCTGCACCAGCAAGAGAGCACGCTGGGCGAGTGCACCCAGGACCATCTCGACGCCTGGCTCGCCGAGGGCACTCATAACAGGACGCTCATCCGCAGCTTCCTTCTCTGGACCAGCCGCCGCGGACACACCCACTCGCTGGAAGCACCCGCCTACACCACCGACTTCGGACAGGACGTCATCGCACAGGATCACCGCTGGCACCTGGTTCGTCGCCTCATCCACGACGACACCCTGGACCTCGTCGACCGGGCCGCCGGCCTCCTCCTACTGCTCTTCGCCCAGCCCACCAGCCGCATCACACAGCTCACCACCCACCAGGTCACCGACCGGGACAATAGGGTGACCCTCCTGCTCGGCAGCGATCCGGTCACCCTGCCGCCGCCCCTCGACGACGTGATCCGTCAGCTCGTACGTCGCCGACAGGGCCGCGCGGTCACCGCCCCGCTCGACGAGGCCCCATGGCTCTTTCCCGGCGCCTACCCGGGCCAGCCCCTGACTCCCTACTCCCTGGCCGCACGCCTGCGAGCCCTCGGGATCCGCTGCCGAGTGGCCCGTCGCTCCGCCCTGATCGAGCTCGCGTCGGAACTGCCCGCCTACGTCATCAGCCGCCTGCTCGGCTTCCACCAGACCACCGCGGACCAGTGGCAACGAGACAACCAGGGCTACGGAGCCACCTACGCGGAGGAACTCACCCGCCGCTGACGGGAGTCTGCGATTGTTGGCTGATGCGCGCACACCATATTGACCGCCCGGCAGATCTCGATGTGGTCCGTGACTCCTATGACCAGGTGGCTGACAACTACGCCCACATGGTGGTGACGACGGGCATGGGCGACATCCGCCGCCATCCATGGCTCCAGGCGTCGATCGACGCCTTCGCCGACACCGTGGCCGAGCTCGGGCCCGTCCTCGACGTCGGCTGCGGCCCCGGCACGGTGACTGGCTACCTTGCCGAACATGGACTCGACGTATCCGGGGTGGATCTATCGCCCCGCATGATCGAGAATGCGCGCCGTCTTCATCCGCATTGCCGCTTCAGCGTCGCCTCCGCCACCGAGCTCGACCTCGGTGAAGCGTCGCTCGGCGGCGTGCTCGGGTGGTGGTCCCTGTTCAACCTCCCCCGTGATGTCCTTCCTCAGGTCCTTGCCCACTTCGCGCACGCCCTGAAGCCGGGCGGGCACTTCATCGCCGCCACACACGTCGGCGACGAGGACGCGGTGCGCACCGAAGCCTACGGAGGAGTGCCCGTTCGTTGGACCACGCACAAGTGGCAGCCGGAGCAGCTCGTGGACCTGATCGAGCAGGCCGGACTGCACCCGGTCGCGGAACTCCGGCTCCCCGCGGATGAGCAGACCGGGCCGGGCGTGGTCGTCATGGCCAAGCGCCCCGTCTGAGGACCAGGCGACGGAGGCCCGATCACTGCTGAGGCACTCCGCACATTCCAATAGCCGGACTTACCAATATGCGGCCTGGTTCTCCTGCCCGAACACGGTCCGGGCGCGGCTGCCGTTGCGTCCTCAATCTGCTCGGCTCTGGGACAGACAGAAGCGGACATATGTCGCCGGTGGCACTATTGAGTGCCGCTGAAATTCCGGCAGTGTGTCTGCTCCAGCCGCCTAGTGTCCTGGCCATGGACTCTGAACGGCTCAAGCTCTCTTCGCGCAAATGGATGTTCGCGGCCTTCACCGCGCTCGCCGAAGGCCCGTCGTCTCATGACCTGGCGGTGCACCACGCCGGGATCGCTGCCGAGCACCTCCTCAAATCATACCTGGCCAGCCTCCACCCGGCTCTCGTAGTGGAGGGCAAGGATTTCAACTCCTTGCTGCACGCGACGGGTCACGGGTCACACGCTTCGGTTCCCGCGGAGCAGGTCAAGACCATCGGCTTGGCCGAAGCCCATGCCCGAGCGCAGAAGATCTTGCGGAAGAAGATGCCGGTCGATCAGCGGGCGCTTGGACCGCTAGCCAATGCTCGTAACGGCGTCGCACACAGTGGCATGTACGACCGGTCAGAGGTCAATGCCGTCTTCACCACGTGTCTCCGGCTGATCGACCCCTTGCTGGTCGAGCTCAAGATCAACACTTCCTACTGGGGCGGTTACGAGTCCCTGCACGACAGGCTTCTCGAAGAGAACGTGGAAGCTGTCCGTGTCCGGCTGGAGAGCAAACTCGCTCGGGCCAAAGATGTCTTCGCGGAACGTCACGGCCACTTGGCCCAAAAGGAGCGTGAGCTCGTCCTCGGTGCGATTGCGGCAGTCTCCTCTCCCGGCCTCATCGAACACGACGAGCCCGCCACCTGCCCGGCATGCGACTCGCAGGGCTGGCTTAGTGGTGACACGCACGTGGACGAGGATGAGTGGGCGGTCATGTTCACTCCCTTCGTCTTCGCCTGCCCGGCCTGCGACCTGTTTGTCGAGCACGAGGAACTTGAAGAGTTGGAGGGCCTCGCAGAGGAGGTCAAGCTGGATAAGTTGCCAAACTACGCGGACTGGGAGCCAGATGAAGTCCTCTCCCGGGACCGGTGGTGACCGCCGTGGGTCTCCACGGGATGGAGGACCATTCCGCAACTTCTGATAGCCGGACTTACCAGCACCACGCCGTCGGAGAGCTTCGTCTCGGTGCCGCTGTACAGTTCCTCGGACACCTCGGAGTCGCTGCTGCCCGCATAGAAGAAGGATGCCTTCGCCTTCCGAGGGAATGCGAGGCTGCCGCCGAGTGCGGCGTCACCGCTCAGCTTCTCCAGCGCGGGGCAACCGTTCACGGTCACGTCGTCATGCCGCTTGAGCGGCTCCGGCTTACGGACGTAGCCCTGGCCCAAGTCGCTCTCGTCAAGGAGTCGCTTGCTCAGCGCGGCCGAGGACAGCGGCACGGGATTCCGGACGTTCCTGCCCTCCTGGCGCACGGATGCGGGCCCAGGGGACGTCGGGTTGTCGGCGAAGGTACTGCCGTCGGAGCAGCCCGCCAGGGCCAGGACGGCAAGGGGGCTCAGGCTGCGGATGGCTGCGGATGGCTGCGGTGTGAAGACGCATGTGAAACCCCAAGGTTGGTGCGAAGCAGACGGTCTGACCTGACCGGGCCTCCAGGTGCCGGCGATACGTAGGGGACAGAGAGAGGGGTTTCGTGGGGCTCAGTGGCCGAGGTGGCGCAGGCCGTCCTCAAGGGTGGGGTGGAAGTGGTCGACCGGACCGGAGTTGCGGTTGTACCAGGCTGTGTCCAGCCGCGACTCCTGCGTCTCGTGGCCGTCCGTGCAGCGCAGCCACACCGAGCCGTCGCGCATGTTGAAGACGACCCAGTTCCGGTACGCCCCGCACGCGGGGCACTCGCGGACCTCCCCGTCGATGACGAGCGGCTGGTCCCAGCGCATCATGAACCCGGCCACGTCCTGCCGGGACGGCGCCCTGAAGTCCGGCGGCAGGAACTCGGGCACCACCGCCCCCGGCGCGGCGGCCGTGGCCGGGCCGGAGACCCGGCCAGGAAGGTCAGGCACCGGCAGTTCGGCGTGCATCGCCAGCATCGCCTGACCCGCACGCTGGGCCTCACGGAACTCACGGTCGGCGCGAGCACGTCGTCGGAACATGCAGTCTCCATCTCCTCGTCTGACAAGTACAGGGAACGGGCAACTCAGGGAAATCGGCGTCGAACGGCCCAGGCCGCTCCAGGGACACGGGTCGTCAGCGGCGACGAACAACGCTGAGCCGGTCCTCGGCGCACTTGGGCACGGTACGGCGGGGCACCGGGACCGGTGAGGCGAGCGAGGAGGCGAACGCGGCGACCAAGTCGTGGGGGACGCTGGCGCTGAAGCTGGCACACCACAGATACGGGGCACCGAGAACGGGTTCTGCCCACGCCTGCCAGCCCACCAGGTCAGGGCGCGGGTCGGCGTCCTGGATGAGCGGCGGCAGCAATTCCAGGGAGACGCTGGCGGAGAAGCCGGGATCCATGGCGGTGGTGCGGGGCCGGTCCACGTCGCGGATCCAGCCCTGGGTACTCAGAGCGTTGAGGACCGTCTCCGGCCCGTCGAATCCGGCGTCGGGCGTCTCACGGGCGTCGATCGCCACGAGGAGATCGGCGAGTGCCTCATACGGAACGCCGGCGGTGAAGTATGCGTTCCACTCCGTCATTGCCGAGGTGGCATGCGGGCGGGCGCTGAGCTGCCAGGCAACGGGCAGTCCACCCAGATCGAACGGGTAGCTGGCGAGAATCCACTCGGCACCGCACAGCTCGTCCGGGCTCACGTACAACAGGGTGTGGCGGGCAGTGGGCCACATGCGCCAGCCGAGGCCAGCCAAGGTGTCACCGATCTGCTCAGCGAGAGCGTCGTCGTCACCGGCCAGGTGGCGCGGGGTAACCCAGTACACCGGGTCCTGCGTGTCGGGGCGGAAGGGGTCGCTGGGGTGGTGCGGGTGCAGGGGCGCCTCCGTGGACTCGGGGTAGGTCTTCCGGCAGAGCGTTGTACGTTGACATGCCTTGCCGCAGCGCACCAGTCCTTCCGGGGGCTTTCCTGTCTGCCGCCGGCGAACTGTTGCGGTGGACTCCCTTGTGGGATCTCAAATCCCGTGGCCGAATCTCATGAACCATGGCCACTCGATGGCCAGTTTGGCACGAAACTGAGACGGGCGTTGGCTCCTTTGGAGAGACGGTCTCACCTGCGCAGACCTGCGGATCGGCAGCTCGCAGGTGAACCCTCCGATCGTCCTGAGAATCCGCCCAAGGGCCACCTGCATCGCACGCAATCGACTTGGCAAAGCCCCAGCGCAGCCAGTCCCTACAAAGGAGCTACACCTGTCCCCGAATCCCTCGCACGTCCCATCCCCTCGCCACGTAGGCTCCTGAAAGCCGATCGTGGTAAACGGCCACGTGAGCACGGAAGAACCATGCATCCAGGAGGGGAGCACATGAGTGATTCGGTGACGCAACTGTCCAGCTTGGTCTGGTCAGTGGCAGACTTACTCCGCGGCGATTTCAAGCGGTCCGACTACGGCAAGGTCGTGCTGCCGTTCACCGTGCTTCGGCGCCTCGAAGGTCTCCTTGCCCCCACCCGGCATAAGGTGATCGAAACTGCAGAGAAGTTTGCGCACCACGACGGCGAGGGCTTGGACGCAATGCTCCGGCATGCCTCCGGCCACCCCTTCTACAACACCAGCCCCTTCACTCTGACGGACGTCGCCAGTGACCCGCAGATGACTGAGCGCCTCCTGCTGGACTATGTGCACGGCTTCTCCCGAAACGTCCAGGAAGTCTTCGAGCGCCTCGAGTTCGGCATCACGGTCAAGCGCCTGGCCAATTCCGATCTGCTGTACCACACCGTCGCTCGTTTCCAGCACCTGGATCTGGGGCCGGACCTCTCAGTCCATGAGATGAACCTCATCTTCGAGGAACTGGTACGGCGCTTCGCCGAGCAAGCGAGTGAGACCAGCGGCGAGCACACCACGCCTCGCGACGTCAGCCAGCTCATGGCCGCACTCGTGCTGGAGCCCGATCTGGGACAACTCGCAGCTCCCGGTGCGCTCAGGACGGTCCACGATCCCGTCTGTGGCACCGGCGGCTTGCTCGGTGAGGCGGCCGACCGCATCACCGACGTCAATCCCGACGCCTGGGTCCGCCTGTCCGGCCAGGAACTCAACCCTGAGAGCTGGGCGATCGCCTGCTCCAGCATGCTGCTGAGTGGGCACGACCCGGAGCGGATGGCATTGGGAAACGTTCTGCGCGAGGATGTTTTCGCAACGGAACGATTCGATTACCTGCTGGCCCATCCTCCGTTCGGCGTCGAGTGGAAGAAGACCGAGAAATACGTCCGTACCGAGCATGAGGACCGAGGTCACCAAGGCCGTTTCGGTGCCGGGGTTCCTCGCATCAACGACGCATCCCTGCTGTTCCTCCAGCACATGCTCGCCAAGATGAAGCCCGTGGACGACTCCGGTCGCGGTGGAAGCCGTATCGCGATCGCCTTCAACGGCTCGCCCATGTTCGCCGGTTCTGCTGGTTCAGGCGAGTCCGAAATCCGGCGGTGGATCGTCGAAAACGACTGGCTCGAAGGCATCGTCGCCCTGCCCGACCAGCTCCTCTTCAACACCGGCATCAGCACGTACGTCTGGGTGCTCAGCAACCGCAAGCCCGCCGACCGCCAAGGGCGCGTCATTCTCGTCAAGGCACAGGACCACTGGCAGAAGATGCGCCAGTCAGTCGGCAGCAAGCGGAAGTATCTTGGGCCCGATCAGCTGTCCGAGATCGTCCAGCTCTACAGCTCAGCCACGTCCTCCCCTAACTCCCCGACCCAGTCCCAGAGCGACCACGTGCGCGTCGTGCGGAACCAGGACCTGCTCTATCGCCAGATCGTCATCGAGCGCCCGCTGCGACTGCGCTTCCAGCTCTCTGAGGAGGCCCTCGACCGGCTCGCCGCTCTGCAGCCGGTCCAGCGGACGGACGACCCCGAGGCACTGCTGTCGGCGCTGCGGGGACTCGTCGGTACGACATGGAACACGAGCTCCGACGCACGCACAGCGCTACGCCGTGCCGCAGAGACCGCCGGAGTCGCCTGGCCCGGCGGAACCGCGTTCGACAAGGCCGTCCGCAACGCGATCGGTGTGCGCGATGCCGACGGCGAGCTCCAGCAGCGCCGTGGGGCACCAGAACCCGACGTGGAGCTACGGAACACTGTCTCGCTGCAGTTCCACGAAGAACCGGAGGAATACCTCCGGACCAAGGTCCGGCCCCTCACGCCCGACGCCTGGATCGACCCCGACCGGACACGCCTGGGATGCGAGATTCGATCCACGCTCTTCTACCTGGCGGACTTCGACGGCCCCTTCGAACCACTTCAGAACTTCACCCGGCTGGAGACGGGTCGGGTCAAACTGCACCGCCCGGCGCCAGACGATGCTGCACCGGCCCCGCCCAAGCACCTCACCGCACCTCATCTGCACAGCGTCGACTCAGCCGTGGAACTTCCCGACGCGGAACTCGATGACTCCGAACTGGCTCCGTGCTCGGGCGGCGATCTCGTGGGGCGCTTCGGCAACTGGCGGCTTCTCCCGGCAGGGTTCGGCGAAGCTGTCACCTCGCTGTTCGTACTGCATCCGCTACGGGGCCGCGGCAGAGTGCTGTGCGAGTGGCTCAACTCCCGTAAGAACGACAGCACATTCCCAAGCGTCCGTGACCTGCTCGACACTCCCGTACCTGTGGACCTGGTCACCGATGCAGCGGTCGACGACCTCCTGGAAGAGGTACAGGAGGGGCGCCGCGCGCTACGGGCCACGACCGAGAGCATCCTGCCCAACATCTTCTCCGGCAGCGAGACCCTCAGCGAGGAGATCCGGACCACCATACGGTTCGTCTCTCATGAGGCACGGCTCGCCGGCCAGTTGGTACGCCCCTTCGACGACCCCATCTGGCGTGCGGAATCGAGCTACCCCTTCCACATGGCCGCCCTCGCCCGTCGCTACCGTGTCAGCACCCATCCGGCCGAGCGCAAGGACGGGCTGCTCAAGCTCGGCGAGGGCACCGCACGCACGCTGGGCATTCTCGCTCTCAGTGAACTCATCGCACACCACAATGGCTTCACCCGATCTCTTCGCCAGCAGTTCCGCAATGGGGCGACTTTCGGCACCTGGCTCTGGCTCATCGACCGCTTCCTGGAAGAGGTGGGAACCCCTGTTTTGCCGGAACTGGCGGCAATCCGGGAGCGTGACACGACACGAACGCTCCTGGAGGAGATCAAGGACTTCCGCAACCACTCCCACCACGCCCACGGCGTCCGCATGAGCCACGAGATCGATGAGGATGTCGAGAAACTCGAACCGCGCGTGGTCTCGGCCATCAGCTCGGTCAACTGGCTGTCCGGAATCCAGTGGTACTGGGTGGAGCGCTGCGAGTACCTCGACGAGTCCTCCTACCGCACCGTGGGCCTGCGGCTCCGGGGAAGCCATCCGAGCTGGGAGCCATTCGAGCGGTCGACCACCTACCCTCTGCGCCCGGACCGAATCTACGTCGACAGCGATCCCTCAGGCCGGCCAGTCGATCTCTGGCCGTTGGCCGTGGCCAGTCTCTGCCCGGACTGCCGGACACGGGAGCTATTTCTGATCAACCAGGTACGAGACGGGCAAGTGATCCTCCGCAGCCTGGAGGAGCACTCCTTGGAGATCCCGTACCGCACCTCAGAGGGGACTTGAGCTCCCGCCCCAGCGGACCGATCACGGTTCTGGCTCGCTCTCACTGATCGGCACACTGCGCTTCAGTGCAGGAACCCGCGCTTGTCACGAGGCGTGAGGAGTATTGCCACTACTGCCGGAGCGCTTTGTGGCCCATAGAAAGAAGCCACACCCAACTGAGACAGGTTGGTCAGGACCTCGGGCGCCATCACCCGATGGGGTGACGCGACCACTGTCATGGGGTTCCGGGGCAAAGGCTGGCCACGTTCGGGAGACCGAGCAGCGTGGCCACGGCGTGAGACAGCCCAAGAACCAGCAGGTAACGGGCACGCAGTTGCCCACCGGCGAGGAGACCCTACAGAGGAAGTTAGTCGACGGCACTCCTCTGACCTGCGGCGACTTACTTCGTTGTCAGAGGGGCGGCCGAGAGCGGGGGCCGGATCAAGGCTTGGAAGCACCGCCGCCATGCAGGGTCGGGGCTGCGGCCTCGTGGGCCGCGAGCTCTTCGGGCGTCCCCACGAAAGCTGGGCCACAGCCGGGAGGGAGTCGCTCAACAACCATGGCGACTGCCTCTTCCACCGTAGTCGCCGGGCCAACCGACTCGTGACGGAGGGGGCCAGAGACCCAGTAGCCGCCGCCCCTTGCGGGCCGAATGTAGGGAATGTCCCAGGTCCAGCGGGCTTCGGTGCAACGGCTGAAGTGCAGCTCGCCCATACCGGTCCAGGGGAACAGCTGCCGTAGGCGGGGCTCCTGGTAGGCGGCGTCAAGCAGTTCATCCTCGACTCGTCCGTCCTCCCGAACGGCATGCCAGCCTGCTTCAACGGTGTCTCGGCTCCGCAGTGCATCCATGCCGGCATCATCCCGCAGGTCCTGGCAGCAGGGACCCCGGTCCGCTCGCTCCCAGTCGCTAGCCTGCGTCGACTCGATTCGGTGAGACGGGACGTTCCCCGAGGGAACGCGCCGTCTGTTCCTTGGAGGAACGCCCGCCCTGTTCCCTCAGGGAACAGGTGTGCTTGCACCCTCGGCATGTCCACCCCATACGGCTAGGCTCGCTGCCTACGCCTCGATGGGATGGCGGCAGACACGAACTGATGTGGTGGACCACCATCAGCACCGGGCTACAGCGCCACACCTATGCCCCTCCTAGGTCAAGGTGTCTGTCCTCCCCGAGCAAGCCATGCAGATCATGCGCAGACGTGCGGTAACGCCACGGTACGCACGCGCGTCCGTACCACTAGACCCTTGGACGGCCAGGACCAACCTCTCCAGCTCCAACAATGTCGCGCTGGGCAGGACGAAGACCCCTGAGACGCTCACCCCGGTGTCCACCCGGTTCTTCAAGGTCTGGTGAAGTGCCTTCCACGCACGCTGCACCACGAACTGCTGCTTCGTCCGGTCCGCATCGGGCAGCTCCCGGAGTTCCTGCAACGCGGTGATCAACTCGGCCGCATGCCGATCCAGATCGGTGCGCAGCCGACGTGCCCGCGCCAGCACCCGAACAGAGGCGGCGACACCTGCCAGCCCGAGCGTGATGGTCGCGCCGAACAGAGCCGCCTTGTACTCCTTCTGCCCTCGTGCGTAGGGGAGCAGCCAGAACAATCCGACCAAGGCGCACCACATGGTGAAGACCCGCATCGGGGCCGCCCGGCCCAGGCGCCAGCGGAGATGTTCGTAGGGGAAGCGGGATGGTTCGAGCTGCGTGCCTGTCAACGAGTGAAAGATCCAGGCAGAGAACAAGAGCATGGCCGCGAGGGCGCGGCTTTGCGGGCTGATCAGCATGACGCAGACGGCGAACAGCACGACCATGCCGATGTAGCCCACGATCGGCGCGGCAACGATCCGGCGCTGTTTCTTGCGCGGCAGTTCCTCGAACCAGGGGCGCAGGAGCCAGCCGGCGACGACGGTCGTGGGTCCACACAGCAGCGTCGAGATCATCCCGCCCAGCGGCCACTCGATGGCGATCATCACAAGGATCAGCACCGGCAAGGGAAGGCCGATCAAGACCCCTGCCGCAGCCTGCCAGTGTGATGAGCGTCCCCGTACGCGCTTCTTGAGCGAAGCCACGCGCTTCCCGAGCAGCCCCCACGGCCTCTCAGCTTCCGGCATCCAGCACCCCCTGGCGTGTGTCTCTCACACTCTGACCTGGGGAGCCACCCTACGCAGGGCTGCGCAGCGGCAGCCGGGACAGGGGGAGAGGCCATGGCCGGGGGCTTCGTCGGGGTTGGTGATCAATCCGCCGACGGCCCCTCACGAGAGCGGTGTCTTCCTCTCACGCAACTGCTACCCGCGATCCAGAGTCGCCGCGAAGGCTCCTGCCGCCCGCCATTCGTGATCGAGGATGGAGTAGGTGACCGAGTCCCTCCAAGCTCCCCGCACGAAGACATGCTCGCGAATGCGGCCTTCCTCGGTCATCCCCGCACGCAGGAGCGTCTTGGCAGAGGCGGCATTCAAAGGGGCGCGTGCGGCCCAGATGCGGTGCAGTTCAAGGTGGTTGAAGGCGAGGGCACACATCAAATGGACGGTTTCGGTGCCGAGGCCCGCGCCCCAGGTGTCGGGGCGCAGGGCGAAGCCGATGGTGGCGGCTTTCTGGGCATGCGGATCGAGTGCCAGGCGGGCGAATCCCACCAGGTCACCCTCGTCCGGACGCACCACGGCAAGGGCGTATTCGGTACGCGGTTGTTCGGCGGCCGAGGTGACGGAGCGAGCGACGATCTCCCCGACCTGTTCGCGGGTGCGGGGCTCGAAGCTCAGATGGCATGTGGCATCGGCGTCGCCGTAGATGGCGTGGACGGAGTCCACGTCGTCGCGGGTGAGTTCGCGCAGCTGGAGCCGGGGACCGGCGATGTCGACCGGGTGCATGGCCCGGACCCTACCCGCAGGCGGTGCTACCTGGGCAGGGCGGCGACGGGGGCCGCCGTGAACGCCTCGATCTCCTCGCGGGCCGTGCGGGCTTCGGGTGTGGTGAGCCAGCGGGGATCGCGCAGCGCCGTGTGGACCTGCCGCACCGACGCGACGATGCCGTTGATGCGCTGTTCGGTGGGCAGGTCGAGAACGGGGCGGAGGGCTTCGTCCACGCCGTCAAGGGTTCCGACGTGGACGCGGGCGAGAGCGAGGTCGGTGTGTGCGCCGGCCTGGTCGCCGAACGCCCAGTCCTCGGGGTCTGCTTGACGGTACGCGGCGACGGCTGCTTCGGCCTGCTGCTCGGCCTCTGGCGCGTCGGAGAGCCAGGCGGTGGCATCGGCGGCGTAGTAGAGCTGGCGGGGTACGGGGAAGGTCATGATGCCGCCGAATTCATCGAGGTCATCGGCGGTCGCCGCGTCGCGTGCCCGTTCGGCCTGCGTGAGGGACTCCCGTACGGTCGCCATGTCACCCAATGCGGCGCCGGCGCGGGCGTGCAGGCAGGACAGCCATACGGCGCTGGTGCCGGTGACGCCTTGTGCCTGGGAGGTGCCGAGCGCGGCGTACTTGGACGCTTCCTGGTGCCGGCCGTCCCAGTAGGCGATCAGGGATTGCAGGCCGCGGACCCAGGCTCGCATGGCGTGATGGTCGGCGTTGTCCCCGCATACGTAGGCGGTACGGGCCTGCATCATCGCCGAGCGCGGGTCGCCGAGGTCGTGGCTGGCCTTGGCCAGCATTCCGGAGGTGACGGCGGAGAGCAGGTACAGCTCGCGGGCCTGGGTGGGGCGGACGCGGCCGTGTTCGAGGAGGTGGAAGGAGAGGTCCTGTACCTCGACAAGGTCGCCGAGGAGGGTGGCCAGCGGCAGTCGCGGATAGGCGGCCGAGAGCCGTCGCACCTCCTGCTGGAGCTCATCGAGGGTCTCCGGACCTATGCTGCTGCCTTCTGCCATCGCGCTGAAGCGGAATGCACGACGAGCCGCCATGGCGACCTGCCTCTCTAACGTGTCCCGGCCGGCGCTGTCGCCTGGGCCGAGGCTGCTGGTGAACTCGACGCCGTCGAAGCCTCTCTCCTCGCCGGTGAGTTCCAGCGAGGGCGAAGTCGGCTGCGTCGGCATGACGAGCCGGAGCCGGGGGCTGGCATCGGGGGTCGCGCCACTGTCGTCGGCCGGGCTGAGCAGAACATCGACGGGGTATCGGAACATCGCCTCCAGCACCCGGCACAGGGCCGGGTAGGGGCGGGTCTTCACCTCGCCGCCGTACCACCGCTCGAACTGCCTCTTGGAGACCGTCAAGCCGACCAGTGCCGGATCCCTCTCCTGTTCGGCGAGTTCGTTGGCCGTGCGCTCGAAGTGGAGCTTGAAGGTCTCGAACACCTGCCAGTGGCGGCTGGTCACCAACACCCTCAGCAATGTGGGCCTTTGAGCCATCAATTCCCCCGATGGGTTCCGGTCGGCTCGTCGGTTCGACCGTAGTCCCGCATGGCCGTCATCCGGCGCGAAAGGCGTCCTACGCAAGGAGATGACGGTGGAGACGGCGGCATCGTGACGGTACCCATGTCGCCCGCCTCCTCAAGCACGCATCAGACGTCGGCACCCGCGTCGTGGTGATGCGTGCTGCTTCGCCGCCAGGCTCGGTGCCCGCCCTGGACATAAGCGATGAGGTGGTGATCCACCGTGCCAACAGCAGGAGACAAACAGACGCAGCATGAGATCGATTCCCGTACGGAGGCACACAGCACGGAGGCCGGCGTGAGCGGAACCGCTGTGCACTTGTGCCGGGAGCGGAGCTTCCCTCATCACGGCTCATCCGTCGGTGAGGCCCGGAAGTTCGCCGTCGAAGCCCTCTCCTCGTGGGGAGTGCGCAACCGGCTGGATGACGTGTGCCTGTGTCTGTCGGAAGTCGCCACCAACGCGCTCGTGCATGCGGTGCCACCCAGCGCAGGATTTCAGGCGCGGCTGAGTATCGATGCCACCGGGATACGACTGGAAGTCCACGACCAAGGCGCTGGCCGGCCCCATCGACGGAACCCGAGTCCCGATGATCCGCGCGGCCGTGGCCTTCTCCTGGTCGAGGAGCTCTCCGATGCCTGGGGAGTGGCCGACCACCGGATCGGCAAGACGGTCTGGCTCACCTTCAAGGTCGCCACCAGGGGCCCGCGCGTCCCAGCGCCTCCAGTCCTGACCAGCCCGCCCCTCTGAATGGCTTCGCCGGTCCGCAGCAGCTACACAGCCGGACGTCTCGCAGGACAAGCCGAGCACGAACTTCCCTCCCAGAAAGAGAAATTCATGCCCCAATCCCGACAGCCATTACAACCAGGCCGCATCGTCATTCTCGGTGCCGGCCCCTGTGGACTGGCCTGCGCGGATGAACTCGACCGGCTCGGCCACCGCAACTGGACCGTGCTGGAGGCAGCCCCCATCGTCGGAGGGCTGGCGTCCTCGGTGGTGGACCGGGCGGGCTTCACCTGGGACCTCGGCGGCCATGTGGTCTTCTCCCACTTCGGCGAATTCGACCGGCTGCTGGACGAACTCTTCGCCCCTCACGAACTGCTGCACCACGACCGGTCCTCATACATCCGATTCCGCGACGGCTGGGTGCCCTACCCGTTCCAGCAGCACCTCCACTGCCTCCCACACGCCGACGCCGAGGAGTGCCTGCGCACGCTGACCCACGCCTGCCGGCACCGCGAGCAGAGCCTTCCGAACGGCGCGGACTTCGCGACCTGGCTGCAAGCCCGGTACGGCAGCGGCCTCGTCGAGCGGTTCCTCGCCCCGTACAACACCAAGGTCTGGGCGATCTCCCCGGAGAAGATGAGCGCCAGCTGGGTCGCCGAGCGCGTGGCCCCGGTCGACCTCGACGAGATCCTGGGGGCCTTCTACGGCATCAAGGCGCCCACGCCCCGCTGGGGACCGAATGCCACCTTCGCCTTCCCCGCTCATGGTGGCACCGGGGAAATCTGGCGCCGTCTGGGCGCCCGCCTCGGCAACCGCGTCCGCACCTGCGCCCGTGCCGTCTCCATCAGCCCTGATGCCCGCCTCGTGCGGCTGGAGAGCGGCGAGGCGGTGCCGTACGACCAGCTCGTGGCGACCCTGCCGCTGGACCGTCTCACCACAATGACCAGCACGGCGCCACCCGACGTCCGTCAGGCGGCTCGCCAGCTACAGCACACCACCGTTGCCATGGTCGGCCTCGGCTACCGTGCCCCCACCCTGGACGAGCGTTCGTGGTTCTACTTCCCGCAAGATGACGTACCGTTCTACCGCGCCACCAACTTCAGCAAGTACGCCCCGGCCAACGTCCCCGGCGGTGACACCACCGCCTACAGCTCATGGATGACGGAAACCTCCGTGATGCCCGGCACCCGGGTCAACCAGCGCGACCTGGTGAACGCCAGTGACGCGGCTCTCCGGCGGCACTGTCTGGTCCCCGGACTGGCCGAACTGGCCAGCGCCCATGTGGAGACGATCCCGTACGCGTACCCCATTCCCACGCTCGACCGTGATGACGCCCTGGCGCTGACGGTGCCCTGGCTCGAAGCGCAACGGATCTACCCCCGTGGCCGGTTCGGGACCTGGCGGTACGAGATCGGCAACATGGACCACGCAGTAAAGATGGGAATCGACATCGCCCGGCGTCTGGCTACCGGGACAGCCGAGGAACTCCTCACAGGCCAGGACGCGGTACCGGCGGTGAGCCGCTCATGACCCGTGCCAGGACACTTGCGCCCGTTGCGTTCGCCGGCCACCACTTTGAAATCGAGGTGGACGAGGACTTCGCTGTCGAACAGTCCGCCCATCTGCACAGCTTCACTGCCGAACTCGATCCGGCCCAGCCCTGCGGCCAGTTCACCGACATCCGCGTCCGCCACAACCGAGAGCTGTTCGTAGACCGCGCCACCCGCCTTCAGACGGTATGGCGCGTGCGCGTCGAACCCTTCCGCGGGGAACCGTATCTGTGGTCTCACGTAGGAGACGTGGACTGGTGGCGTCCCGACCCCCGATCGCACCTGCCCCAGGACCATCTCTACGCCCTCGATGCCTCTGGTCGCGTGCACATCGTCCTGCGCCCAGACGCCCACCGCGGAGAGCGCTACCTGCTCCGTGTCATCCGGGAAGCGGTGCTGCGCTGCGGTGAGAGCAGAGGCTGGACCGCCTTCCACGCCGCGGCGGCCACCGTTGAAGGACACGGGGTACTCATCGCCGGCCCCACTACGGCGGGCAAGACCACCGTGCTCGCCGCCCTCGCCTGCCACCGACGCGCAGACCTGGTGGCCTCCGACCGCGCACTGATCACCCAGAACGCGACCGATGTCGTCGGCGTCCCACTGTCCATCCGCATCGCCGGCGGCACGCTCTCCGCCCTGACCCCGCGCGAGTCCATGCCGCCCCACCGGGTACTGCCGCGTGATTTCGGCACGGAGCAGAAAGCGAGCTGTACCCCGCAGCACTTTGCCTCCGCCTTCGCCGCCAAGGTTCGCGAGACGGCCCCGCTCCGGGCCGCCATCCTGCCCCAGCTCAGCGACGACGACACCGACCTCAGCATCCAGTGCCTCGACGCCCAAACCGCACGGGCAGAGCTGGCCTCGGCCTGCTGCACCCCCGATGACGAAGATTGGCTCCACCCATGGTTCGCCTACCGGACCCGGCCTGTGGAGAGTCTGTGCGCTCAAGCAGAGCAAGCCCTCGACGACCTGGTGGCCAAAGTCCCTGTCTTCAGGCTCGCCGCCGGCGTCCACATTCCCCACCTGCTGGAACGCCTCGCCGACACCATCGCCAGGAGGCTCCCGTGACGCCGAACCGCATCGCCCTGGTCGGTCCCGTGGCCTCTGGCAAGACCACTCTGGCTGCCGAGATCGCAACCCATACCGGACTGCCCCATCTGGACCTCGACGAACTGTTCTGGAGAACAAACTGGACTCCGGTCGAGACGGAAATCTTCCAGAGCCGGGTGAGAGACGCGCTCACCGCTGAGACCTGGATCGCCGACGGCAATTACAGCGGTCCCGTGGGCGAGATGCTGCTGGCCCGTGCCGAGCTGGCGATCTGGCTCGACCTCCCCTTGCGCACTTGCCTGCCCAGGCTCCTCAAGCGCTCGTTCCAGCGCGCCGCCCATGGCCAGGAACTGTTCGCCGGAAACCGGGAGACGTTCCGGCATCTGCTCGCCCGCGACTCGATCCTCTTCTGGGGCCCAGCCCATCACCGCAGGCACCGCCAGCGCTGGCAGCACTGTCTCGCCCCTGCCAGGGCCCACGGCTTGCCCGTACTGCGTCTCGTCCGACCCCGAGCCGTCGCACCATGCCTCCGTGACCGACTTCTCGACTACCTCCCCGAAGCCCACCGCATCACCGGGCCGCAGAGCAGCACCAGCCAGAAGATCGCCGCGGCAGCCCACCACCTCGTACGCCGCCGGTGCCCCCTGCCCTTTTACCCGGCGGAACACTTCGCCACAGACTGGCGTGTCCTCGCCCGCCGAGGCCCCGCCCATGTGCTCTACGGGGACGAGCAGTTCTGGCTCTCCCGCCGCCGATCAGGCCCTACCACCGTCACCTACCACCAGCCGCCCACGCACCTGGCCCGTTTCATGACGGCTGCGGGCTGGCGGAAACTCGCCCCACGCGCGAACCAGATCATCACCCTCGCCCCCGACCAGCAGGAATTCTTCTGCGACTACCTGCCCGCAGACCGCGTCCATCTCATCCCCCACGGCATCGACACCGACGCCTTCGCTCCCGCTGGCCTGCCGCAACCCTCCTCCCGCCCGCTGGTCCTGACCGTGGGCTGGTGGCTACGCGACTGGGGTGTCCTGGACACCGTCCACGACCAGCTCCATCGGCGATACGGCGACGATGTCGAACTTCTCGTCGTCACCCGCCAGGCCAATCAGCACACCTGGCACCCGGCCGCCCGCGTACTGGAAGGCATTTCTGAGCTCACCCTCACCCAGCTCTACCGCCGAGCCACGGCCGTCCTACTGCCGCTGACGGACGCCACCGCCAACAACGCCCTCCTCGAAGCCCTGGCCTGCGGCACCCCCGTTGTCGCCACCGACACCGGCGGCATCCCCCACTACGCCGGAGCCGGTCCGGCCGCCATCCTCACTCCGCCCGGCGACGGACTGGCCGCTACCGAGGCGGTCGACAAACTCCTCATCGAATTCAGCACCGCAGACCACGCCTTACGACGGGCCGCAGCCCGCGAACGCGCCGAACTCTTCTCCTGGCCACGCATCGCCGACCAGATCCGAGCCATCTACGACCTGCTGGAGGCCGAACAATGACCGCCGCCGGCCTCTGGCTCCACCTCGCCGTTCCAGCCCTGCTCACCCTGCTGCTGGCCCGCGCGCTATGGGCACTTGTCGCAACCGAACTATCCGCGCGCTGGCTGCTGACCAACTCCCACCGAGACCACACCACTGCGGGCCAGGAGGCGCCGTGGCTGGTCGTCCTGCTGCCCATGTTGCGCGAACAGACCGTCGCTGCCGAGACGATCAGCGCCTTCACATCCCTCGACTATCCGCCAGGCCGTACAGCCATCGTCGTCATCACCACGGAACGAGAAGAGAACGCCCGCCGCCGCGCCCGCGCTCGCCTCCCGGCCCTGGCCGCCGCGAGCCACCTCACCGAGGCACAGCTGCACGGACTGTTCCCCCGCGCCCGCTGCCGTGACGTCGCCCACGAGATCAACACCGCCCCCATCGACCAACGCCTCGCCACCCTCACCGAGCTGTACGACGCTGAACCCACTACCTGTCAGACCGTGACCGCCCTCGTCGAGCAGCGAGCGGCCGCCGGCCTGCGCGTGGTGCACCTACACCAGCCCGATAGCGGTGGCCGCAAAGCCGGACAGCTCAACCACGCCACCGAACACCTCGACGAGATCCTCGGCCCACTCGGCTGGCAGGACGAGACCGACGCGGACAACACCTACCTCTGCGTATACGACGCCGACGCGATCCCCGACGTCCGCACCCTCCACGCCTTCGCCGAGGCCGCCACCGCCCACCAGGCCCGCACAGGCCGACCGCCTGCGCTGATCCAGCAACAGCGACTACCCCTCCTGGCTCGCCGCCCCTTCCCACCCGGACCCACCGGCCTGCTCCTGGCAGAGGAATGGCTCTACCAGCTCCGCCGCTCACTCGGCATCGAGCTCGCCCGGATCCGCTTGAACCACTGGCTCTCTGCCGTCCAACTCCCGGCTGCAATGGGCGCTCTGCTGCGGCCGATGATCTACGGCGTCGGCTGCGGCATGGCCGTCCGCCTCCCCGCCCTGCGGGCTCTCAGCGGATTCCCCGAACCGATGGAAGACATCGGCACCGGCCACCGCCTCTCCCTCCTCGGCGCCAACATCGCGCCCTCCCCCGTAGCCGTCCTCGACGAGCCCTACACAGAGCCCTGCGGCCTGACCAACCTCCACGCTCTTGCCTTCCGCACATCAGCCCGCCCCCACCGCCACGCGAGAGCCGTCGCCCACCTCCCCAGCGCCCTCTCCCGCACTAGCAAAAGACTCCTGATACTCCGGGAATGGGCTGACGAGATCGCCTGGCTGGCAGGCGCCCCACTGATCACCGCCGCGATCGTCTCCTCCTGGTGGGCCGGGCACCTGTGGCTGGTCGTCGCCCTCGTAGGTGTCCTTCTACACGGCCCCGTCCTCACTACCCGCCTGCTCCAACTGAGCCCACTACTCCACACCGCAGTACTCCCCACCACCAGCCACATCGCGGCGGCACCGCAGCTCACCCCCAGCCGCCGCACCGCGCTGATCGCCGCCAGCCCCGTCCAGCCGTTCATCCGCCTCGCCGGCCCCTGGCGGATGATTCTCCGCCGCATCACACGACGCCCGACCACCTTCGGCAAGACTGAACGCTGAGACGCGATCACCCAAGCTGAAACAGGAAGTTGGACCAGCCCCGTGAGCACCCCCGTCACCCCCGAAATCCGCACTTCCGCCAAAGCTGTCGTCCTCCGCGACGACCACGTCCTCCTCATGCGGGCCACATGGAACGATCAGGAGTGCTACTTCCTCCCCGGGGGCGGCCAACACCCCGGCGAAAACCTCAGCGACGCCGTCCGCCGCGAAGTCGACGAGGAAACCGGCCTGACCATCACCGTCGACCGGCTGCTGTGGCTGCGCGAATACATCGGCGCCAACCACGACAACCCTGTACAGGAAGCCAAGACCCACCGCATCGAAGCGATCTTCCTGTGCACCCCCACCAGCGACCCTGACCAACTCGGCGGCCACAGCCAAGACGACGTGCAGACCGGCCTGGAATGGGTGCCGCTGCACAAAGTCCCGGACCTCAACCTGCTGCCGCACACCATCCGGCAGCCCGTCGCCGACCTCTCCAAGGCCCCCACGGCTCCCGATGCCTACCTCGGCGATGTCGCCTGACATCTCCATTCACGGCATAGACGGCCGCGTACCGCCCGGTGCCCGCGAATTCACCACCGGCCAGGCCAACCGTGTCTGGTCGGTGGACGCACCCACCCCGTACATCCTCAAGTACTACGGCGACCCCACCCGCGCCGCCAACGAAGCCGCCGCACTCCGCCTACTCGCCGAGCACGGCGTAGCCGGACCCCAGCTGCTCGCTGCCGAGGCGGAGGCCACACCGTCGTGGACCGCGCAGTCCCTGGTCATCGCACAGCCCATACCTGCCGACCAGTTCCTGGACGAACTCGCCGAGCCCCTGGCCTTGGTGCACCGCATCCCTGGCACACACATCGGCCGACTGGCAGGCGCCCGACGACACCGCAGATGGTCCGACTACCTCCACGACCGTCTGCGACGGTACACAGCGGTCGCACCAGATCTCGGCCCTGTGGCGCGGCACCTTCACGAGCGGATCGAGCTCGCCGACATGAACGTCCGGCCAGTGCTCCTGCACCACGATCTGCAGCCGGGCCACCTGCTTGACGAATCGGCAGGCGGCCGGCTCCTGATCGACTGGGAACTAGCCATCTACGGAGACAGTCGCTCCGACCTGGGTCGCTTAGCCGTACGCCTCGGCCTCGACGACCCCACACCCGTCCTCGCCATCGCCGAAGAGTCCGATCCCGCCGCCGAAGGACGGCTCCACCTCTACTGGCACATCCATCTCCTCGCCGATGCCGCGCTGAGCACCGACCCATCGGTACGAGAGCGCGCCGCAGCGAGGCTGTCGAAGGCCGCCTGAAGGCTCACCCTCCCCCGGGGCCGGACGCTCGCCAACGTGACGGATGTTGCACACGCTGTCGGACCGGAGCGGATGATGGTGTCTGTCGAGCGAATGCACGGCGGCTGACGCGGAAGAGTACGGAAGAGTGTCGTCATGCAGGGACCTCTCGGACTGACGGTCGGCACGTTTCCGGCGATGGTCGAGGAGTCACCGACAATGACTTGAAATGACGGACGACTGAGGCGACGGACAAGGAAATGGCGCGGGATTACGACAGCCAGCTACTGGAGTCGGTAGCAGTACGCCGGCGCAGGATGCGGGATGCCCTGCTGTTCGGCGCGCAGCGAGGGCGGCGTACGGCGGACGAGCGGCTTGGGAAGGTGTTCGCGGGGATCGCCATCACGGCCGTCCTATGCGCTGGGTGCGTGGGGTGGTCCTTTCTGCAGCACACGCTGGCACAGCAGAAGGCCGAGCAGGAGAAGCAGCAGCGTCAGGTGCAGCAGTACGAGCAGCCGACGAGGTCGGCGAAATCCTAGAAGTCCAGGGATCAGATTCGGACAGAGTTGCAGCATTCTTGGGAAATGCGCGAAGGGTTCCCTGAAGCGGAGCCGGGGTGGAAGTCAGTGGAAGTCAGCAGCACAGGCACGTCCAGTTTGGCCCGAGAGTTCGTCAACGCCGCGATGATAGGTTCCCGTAAGTGGTGAGCAGAGCAACAACTTCCCGGGCGCAGCTGAGTCGAGTGACGTTGGTCGGCGAGCGACGCCGGGCCGACATCGTCCTGCTCTCCGATACGCCCGTAGGGCAACTGATCCCGGAGATCCTGCAGCTGCTGGACGACCGGCCCGCATCGCGGCCGACGGCCCGGCAGTTGATTACGTCTGACGGCTCCGTGCTGCCGCACGACAGTACGTTGGCATCGGCCGGGATTGCCGACGGCACGGTGCTCCGGCTCGTCAGGACGCACTCTGCGCCGCCTGCCCCCGTAGTGCACGACGTCACCGACCAGGTGGCTGACGACCTCGACCTGCGGGCTTGGCGCTGGCGTCCCGCCGCGCGCCGAGCCAGCGCGGGCGTGGCGACCGTGGCCTTCGCGGTGATCGCCGCGCTGCTCGCCCGCCGTGAGTTCCCGCTTGGCGCCCTGGTCGGTGCACTCTCGGCCGTCACACTCGTCTTCCTGGTGGCCGGAGCGCTCGTCGCCAGGGTCGGACGGGGAAACCGGGGCCTGGCAACGGCGCTCCTGGTCGCCTCCGGTGGGCTTGGCGTTCTCACCGCGTGGACGGCCGCCGATGCGTACGGCTGGCCGGGCACGGCGCGGCTCGCAGCCGTCGCCGGCGCGCTGGTTCTGACGTTTGTGTCCCTCGGTTACTTTTCGCCGCTCGGCAAGGGTGGGCTGGTTGGTGCTGTCACCACGGCCACGATCGCGGCCGTGTGGGAGCCAGTGGCCGCTGTTCAGGGTGATCCGGCCCGGCTCGGTGCCGTCATGGCTGTGTTCTCTCTGGTGCTGCTCGGCGTGCTGCCGCGGCTTGCCCTGATGGCTTCGGGGCTCACCGCGCTCGATGATCGCCGCTCGGGTGGGGTCTCCGTCAGTCGGCATCAGGTGGGCACCGCGCTGGCGGCGACGCATCGTGGCCTTGCCCTGTCGACGACGGTCACGGCGGTCTCAGCGACCTCTGCCGGCTGGCTGCTCACCCTGGCGGAGGAGCCGACGGTGTGGAGCGTAGTGCTGGCGTCGCTCGTGGTCGTGGTGCTCGTGTCGAGGGCGCGGGCCTTCCCGCTGGTCGCTGAGGTTGTCGCGCTCTTCGCTGCCGCGGCCTGCCTTGTGGTGCGCCTGGTGATGGTGTGGATGGAGCATGTTGGGGGTGGCGGGCCGCTTGTCGTGCTGTGTGTGGCGGCAGTGCTGCCGCTGCTCGTTTTGGCGGTGCAGGTGCCCGAGCATGTGCAGGTGCGGCTGCGGCGCGTGGCGGATCTGATCGAGTCCGTTGGCATGGTGGGGCTCTTCCCGCTCGCCTTTGGTGTGTTCGGGGTATACGGGCAGTTGCTCAACCAGTTCTGACAGTTCTGAGTCGATGTGCAGGCGCTCCGGGTGGGGCAACAGGGTGGGGGTGAAGAGCAGGTATGTCGAACGGAGACGGCTGGCAGGGCGAGGTGCTGCGCGACCTGAGAGGCGGCGCGCAGGGTGCGCAAAGCCCTGGTGAGCAGGCGTACGGCAGCCGTGCGCCGGGCCCGGCTCTGCCTCCGCACAGCGCCCAGGCGCCGACCGCCGCCCATGAAGGTGGTGTGCCGCGGCAGGCTAGCTACCCGTACCCGGGACAGGAGCAGCAGGCGGGCCATCAGGTTGGCCGACCGCAGCAAGCGAGTTACCAGACACCAAAGCAGCAAGCCCCGGTCGTGTACCCGCCGGCATCCCAACCTCACGGCGCCCCCGGCTCGCGGCCCGTGGTGGACGAGGGTCTGGCCGGCGCGGTGCGAAGCAAGCCGCAGCATGGCGAATCCTTCACCATGCGTGCTGCACGCTCGCTGCGCCGTACGCTGTCATCGTCCGCGGCGCGTGAGGTTGCTGAGGTAACCCGGACTGCCGAGGTACTTCAGCAGCCGGTGACGACCGGTCGGCAGATTGCGGTGACGTCCATACGGGGTGGCGCGGGCAAGTCCACCGTCGCCGCGTTGCTTGGCACCACCTACGCGCACTACCGGCAGGACCCGTTCCTCTTCCTGGAGGCCGACCCGGCACTCGGCTCGCTGCCGCTTCGGCTGGGCGCTCAGACGCGGCGCTGGACTACGAGCGATATCGCGGACATCGTCAAGCCGGACATGTCGCTGCTCGACGTCACCGGCTATCTCGTCCAGCTCCCCAACAATGCCTGGCTGCTGCCAGCAAGCCAGGGCCAGATCGGCGTGAAGCTGGACAGCCGGGCCTATGAACGGGCCGTGGTCGCGTTGCGCCGCTACTTCGGCGTGATGGTCATCGACTGCGAGACGCTGCCCGCCGAAGTCGCCCGGGTCGCCCTCGCCTCCGCCCATGGCCGCGTGCTGACCACACCTGCCACACCGGAAGGCATCACCAGTACGTACTCCGTACTCCAGTGGATGCAGGGGCTCCCCCGCCATGTGATCGCCGGCACAGTCGTCGTGCTCACCGAATTGATGCCACGGCCGGGACTCGACCTTGAGGAGGCAGCCCAGAGGCTACGGTCCACCGGGGTCAGCGTTCAGACGCTGCCGTACGACCGGCATCTTGCGGCCGGCGGCCCGGTCCATACCGAACTGCTCGCTCACCCAACTAGGAAGGCCACCGCCCGCATTGCCGCGGACGTCTTCCACCTCTCCCAGAAGCGCCACTGACCTCCATGCTGTGCCCGATCGTGAATGACGGACGACGACGATGAGTACCCGACTGATCCACCGCCCGGCCAGGACCACCCGGCCTCCGGCCGCCGCTGAGGCGCGCATCATCGAGGCACCGCCCAACCTCCCCGAGGGGAAAGCGGGCAACATCGCGATGTCGCTGCTGCCAGTCGCCGGCGTCATGTCGTCGGTGGTGATGATGACGGTCGTACGCAACAGCCAGTTCGCCGCGCTGGGGGCGATCATCCTTGTCGTCACCGTCATAGGCTCGGTCGCACTCGTCTTCTCGCAGCGTGGCAAGGCCCAGCGCACCCGGCGCACCCAGCGGGAGGCGTATCTGGCCTATCTGGAGGACCTGCGTGAGGAGCTTGCTGCCACGGAGCGGGCACGGCGTGAGCATGCCGAGGTTCTCAATCCTCCGCCGGCTGCCCTGTACGACGTCGTGCGTGATCCGGCTCGTCTGTGGGAGCGCCGCCGTGTCGACAATGACTTCCTGCGGGTGCGGGTCGGCACCGGCGAGATGCCCGTGCGTGATCTGCAGATCGCCCAGCAGGGCTCATCGGTCCTCACCCCGCCCGACCGGTTCATGCTCAATGAGGCATCGGCGCTGAGGGCCCGCTTCCGCACCGGCACCGAACTCCCCCTCACCGTCCCGCTCGACCGCGTTGGCAATGTCAGCGTCATCGGCCCTCGCGAGGACTGTCTGCGCGTCGCGCGTGCCCTGCTCGTCCAGGCCGCCGCCCTGCACGCCCCCGACGACGTGGCGATGGCGCTGGCGGTGCCGGGAGATCGGCTCGCAGAGTGGGAGTGGGCGAAGTGGATACCGCACCTGCTCGATGCCGAGCAGTTCGACGGCCCGGTCGCCGCTCGCCGTATTGCCCCCTCCGCGGTTCAGCTGGCCCGGCAGCTCGGCCCGGAACTGCGCCGCCGTGCCTCCTACGCGGCGGAGGTGCGCCGTGGCCTGTCCGGAAAGGATGCTCTGTCGATGACGTCCCGGCTGCTGGTCGTCGCCGACGGCCACGGCGAGGACGCTGTCGACCTTCCGCGCCCCGATGAGGCGGTCGGCCTGCGCGAGATGGGCGTGACGGTCCTGCATCTGCTGGAGCAGCGGGTCCAGGAGCCAGGGCATGTCGGGGCCCGAATTACCGTCGAGGGTGATCAGGTGGTCATCGAGGACCTGCGCGGGCAGGAGCCGATCGGTGCCCACGGCACCGTGGACGAAGTCAGCATCCCGTTCGCCGAGGGCCTGGCCCGGATGCTGGCGCCGCTGCGCCTGTCCGCCGAGTCGCTCGCCGACGCCCCGTTGTCCGGCCCTGTCGACTTCGCCGACCTGCTCGGCATCGACGACGTGGCGCAACTGGACCTGTCCCACCTGTGGGCCCCTCGCGGCGAGCGAGCCTTCCTGCGCGTACCGATCGGCCTCAACGACTCCCACGAGCCGGTGCTACTGGACCTGAAGGAGTCCTCCGAGCTGGGCATGGGCCCGCACGGCCTGTGCGTGGGCGCCACCGGTTCGGGGAAGTCGGAGCTCCTGCGCACCGTCGTCCTCGCCCTGGCGGCCACGCACCCGCCGGAGGATCTCGCGCTGGTCCTGGTCGACTACAAGGGCGGTGCGACCTTCGCGCCGTTCGCGGACCTGCCGCATGTGGCCGGTGTCATCACCAACCTGGAGAACCAGGCCGGCCTGGTCGAACGCGTCCACGCCTCGCTCGCCGGCGAGGTCAAGCGCCGCCAGCAGGTCCTCAAGAATGCGGGCAACGTCGCTGACATCGGTCACTACGCCGCGCTGCGCGCCAGCAGCCGGCCCGACCTGGAGGCGCTGCCGCATCTGTTCGTTGTCATCGACGAGTTCGGTGAACTGCTCACCGCCAAGCCGGACTTCATCGACCTGTTTTTGTCCATAGGTCGTATCGGCCGCTCCATCGGTGTGCACCTGCTGCTGTCCAGCCAGCGCATCGAAGGCGGCCAGCTCAAGGGCCTGGACACCTACCTCTCCTACCGGCTCGGCCTGCGGACCTTCTCCGCCGACGAATCCCGCACGGTCCTGGACACCACGGACGCCTTCCACCTGCCGCCGCTGCCCGGATTCGGCTACCTCAAGGTCGACACCAGCCATTACGACCGCTTCAAGGCGAGCTACGTCTCGGGCGCGTACCGCGGCCCCGTACAACGCGCGGACGACGAGGACACCGGGCCCCTCGCCCTGCCCTACGAGACCTACAACAGCCTGTCTTCCGCGGAGGCTTCGGGCGCGCAGGAGCCTGCAATGCCGCGCCGCGAGACGGGACCGACCGAGCTGGGCGTCATGGTCGAGCAGCTGGCGCGCGCCGCCAGTCCGGTACGCCGAATCTGGCTGCCTCCACTGCCCGCCGCGATCACCGTGGACGCGATCGCCGGGCCGTTGGACGTCGGACCGCGTGGTGTGCAGCTGTCGAAGCGCCGCGGGCCGCTTGAGATACCGCTCGGTGTGCTCGACGATCCGGCCAGGCAGTGGCAGGGCCAGTGGTACCTGGATCTGACGGTGGCGGGTGGCCACGCCGCCGTCATCGGCGGCCCGCAGTCCGGCAAGACGACCCTCCTGCGTACCCTCGTCCTCTCCCTCGCGCTGACCCACACCCCGCAGGAGGTAGGCGTCTACGGCCTCGACCTGGTCGGCGGCGGCCTGGCGGCGCTCTCGGGCCTGCCGCACGTCGGCGGCATCGCGAGTCGTGCCGACCGCGAGCGCGCGGCCCGCACCGTCGACGAAGTACGCGGCATGCTCGCCGCCCGCGAGGACCTCTTCCGCGAGCATGGCATCGACTCCGTCTCACAGCTGCGCGACCTGCACGCTGCGGGTCGGCTGCCACAGCTGGCCTCGGCCGAGATCGTGCTCGTCATCGACGGTTTCGGCGCGCTGCGTGACGACTTCGAGGAGCTGGACGACGCCGTCGCCGACATCCTCAGGCGCGGTGGCGGTTACGGCATCCATGTCGTTGCGGGCATGCTGCGCTGGAACGACGTGCGCATCGCCGTCCAGTCGAACTTCGGCACCCGCGTCGAGCTGCGGCTGAACGACCCCGGCGAATCCAGCATCGACCACAACCTCGCCAAGACCCTCTCGCCTGATGAGCCCGGCCGCGTCCTGACCGACTGCAAGCTCTTCGCGCAGGTCGCGCTTCCCCGTACGGACGGAGTGGCCGACACCGCAGACACAGGCGCGGTACTGGAGCGAACGGTCCGGACGATCCGGGCTACCTGGAGCGGTGAGGTCGCCCAACCGGTGCGGGTGCTGCCGCACATCCTTCAGCCCCATCTCCTGCCGGGTCCGGTCGCCGAACCCACACGAGTGCCGATCGGCCTGGACCAGACAGCACTCCAGCCCATCCTGCTCGATCTGTTCCAGCACGACCAGCACCTGCTGATCATGGGCGACAGCGAGTGCGGCAAGACGAACCTGCTCAAGACCATCGCGAACGGCCTCATCGACCGCTACGGCGAAGAGGAGCTGGTCTTCGCCGTCATGGACCCCAGGCGCAGCCTACGAGGCGCGATCCCCGAGGAGTTCAACGGCGGCTACGCGTACAACGCCAAACTGTGCGCGGGCCTCGCCGCAGGCATCACCACCGTCTTGGAGAAACGGCTGCCCGATGACGGTGCGCGCCTTGAGGACCTTCAGCCAGGCAGCTGGGGCGGCGGCCCGCGCATCGTGGTCCTGGTCGACGACTACGACGTGCTCACCACCGCCGGCCAGGAACCGTTGGCGCCGTTCCTCCCCTACATCCCCTCGGCGGTGGACATCGGCCTGCACTTCGTCCTGACCCGCCGCGTCGCAGGCGCCTCACGCGGCATCTACGAGCCTCTCGTACAGGGCCTGCGCGAATCGGGAGCCTCGGCCCTCCTCATGGACGGGGACCGCAGCGAGGGCCAGTTGTTCCCCGGCGTCTACGCCTCCCAGCAGCCCGCAGGCCGCGGCGTGCTCATCCGCAGGGGCCAGCCCCACCGCCTGATCCAGACCGTGTATTCCCCCTAGTGAACACGCCGCAGAGCGCTCTCGTGCACGCGAGTCAGGCCACGTACGGCAACCCCGCCACGAACCGTGAAGGACCGGACGAGAACATGACCAAGGACGTCATCGCCCTCACCCAGCGCATGCCCGACCCATGGGCCATGCTGGCGGGCCTGCTCTCCGGAGGCCCCGACAAACTGGTCGACACAGCGGGCGAGGATGCCGTCATCCGACTCTGCGACGAGGAGGGCCGCCCCCTCGTCTCGGTCGAGGCACCGCTGCTCGTACAGGTCCCGGGCGAGGCCGAGCGGCTGCTCGGAGCCACGCCACCAGTGGTTCCTTACTGGTGGACGGAAGCGCGCGCCACCACGGGCGTTGAAGAAGCCGAACGGCTCGCGGGCACCTTCGCCGCTCGACTCGCTGCTCTGGCCGACGGCTCCGCCTGGCCACCGGAGGCCGCGCACTCCCTTGCCGTGGTGAAGACCGACGGAGTGAGCATCGCGCCCACGCCCGCCACCGCGCAGCCCACCGTCGACGTCCTCACCGACAAGGTCGCCGTCGTCATCCAGGACCGCCCGGTGATCGCCATGACCGCCTGGCTCTCCGACGCCTTCCGGACCGCCGCAGGCGCCGAGCTGGGCCTCCAGGTCGTCACCCCGCCGGGCACCACGCTCTCCCCGGCCGTACGCGCCAGCCTCAGCAACTGGCCCTCCCGCTGGGTCATACGCGACGAGCAGGACGGCTACTACGACGGCCTGTCCGGAGCGGTACTGCGCTGGCAGGACGGCATGTTCGCCCCAATAGAGGCAGCCGAGGCGACTGCCGACGACCCACGCACCCCTGTGGCCGCCTCCTACCAGGAGGTCGCGGCCACCAGCGAGCGTCAGCTGGCCGTCACGTTCCGCACCGTCCACCCTGCGGACGACCGTCTGGTCCTCGGCGGTGCGCTGGAGTCGATATGGCGCGAACTCACCGGCGAGCCCCCGGCCGGCTGGGGAACCGCCGAGCCCGCCAACCTCCCCTGGTCACCCCGCCAGATCACCGACCTCGCCTACGAACGCGCGCCAGAGCCGACCTGGTTCGTCGTGGTCGGCAGCCCGGACCGGCCCGGCCTGGCCACGGTGCGTGTGAGCCGTACGAAGGCGGGCGTGGAGGAGCACGTCACGCTCGCCTTCGGCTACGGATCCGACGAGGAGCCGCCGGTCGACGCCCTGCCCAGGGCCGCCGAGCTGCTCGCCACCCGCCACCACCTCCAGTCGATGCTCGTACAGCTCCGCAAAGCCCGCCGCGACCTGGCCATCCCGCCCCGCTTCGAGGGCCCCGGCGTCCCGCTCGCCTTCGTCCTCGGCGCGGAAGAGGTCCACCACATGCCCGACGACCGCGCCCGGAACACCCCACTGCCGCAGCAGCCTGTCCCCCTCGGCCCGAAGACCCGCCCCGCGATGTACTACCCGTTGCCGGGCGACCCGTCGGACTTGTCGGGCTGGCAGGACTTCGAAGCCCTGATGCGGCATCTGAAGGGCGCGTAACAGCCCCTGGCCGTGTACGGCCGAGACGTGACCTCCCGTGCCCAGCACACTGCGGGCACTGATGGGCGGTCACCTGGCAGCTTTGAGCCATTGTCACACCCTGGTCATAGCATGGGGATTGTGAATTGCACCGGTCATGCCGCGGTTGATAGGCATGACCGTACATACGATCGTTACGCATGGCAGGGGGGAGCCCGATGAAGTTCGACATGGGGGCGCAGACGCTCTCGACTCTGAGGTCCAAGTCGCAGGGGTCGAGTACGGAGCTGGGAACGCTGATCCACCAGCTCGTCCAGGCAGCCCAGCCGCTGGAGGGCAAGTTCAACGGATCCGGCAAGGCGGCCTTCGATTCGTTCAAGTCGCGCGCGGATGAGATCACGGCGGCGTTGAACAGTGCGCTGGCCGCGATCGTGGGCGGTCAGTCGGGCATGGAGTCGGCGTTCAGCTCGGGCGTCCAGGAGCAGGCTGACAACGCGCGGTCGCAGATGTCGGCGGCGAACTTCGACGCGGCCCGCTTCTCGGGCCGCTGACAGCCCGATCGCGGCAGAAGTACTCAGACCCAGGGGGAGTGATTGTGATGGCTGCTGGCATGGACCGTCGTTCGTACGACTCGGGCGCATCGGCGGAGGCTCAGGGCAACATCCAGGCGGTGATCGGACGCCTGGAGCAGGTGATCGCGGCGCGTGACGCGCAGGTCAAGGCGGCGATGGCGGACTTCGCGGCGGACGGTGTCGCGGAGGAGTACCACGGCAAGGAACTGCGCTGGAACCGCGCCTCGCAGGAGGTCAGGAGCATCATCCAGCTGCTGAAGACGACGCTGGAGAAGAACGACGCGACCGCGCACCAGACGCTCGCGCGCGCGAAGTCCGCGGTCGACAACATCGGCTGAACAGCCCAGCGGCTCGGAGGAGAAGCAGTCCTTCGAAGTGCGCCATGGTTTGTCGGCCATCGGGGGTGGCGGCGCCGCGCGGGTCGTGGTTGCCGCGCAACAGATTGGTATGCAGGGGGGCGTTCATGGCGTCGTGGGACATTCAGCCGCAGGGAGTGCGGGGCCAGTTGAAGGTCGTCGGCACGCATGCCGAGGACCTCGGGGACGTCCTCAACACGCTGCTCGCGGATATGAAAGAGGCGGCTCAGGCGGCGGGTACGGCCGTGCCGGGCTCTCAGGCCGCAGTGCCTCAGTACGGGCCGGTGGCGCCGCAGAAGGCTCCGTCGTGGTCGTCGCGGACGTCGACGGGGCCGGTCGCGGCGGCGCTGGGCGAGTACGTAAAGGACCGCAAGCCGCATCTCAAGGCGATGGCCGACCGTTGCCAGGCCGCCGTCCTGGGAGCGGTCAAGGCCACCAATGAGTACATCGAGGGCGATCTGGAGGCGGCCAAGAACGCCCAGATCGCCGCCCGGGATGTGCGGGTGGAGGCTCTGAGGGACTTCGGGGGGAAGAAAAGATGAGTAACGCGCCGGTCGATCCGGCCGAGGTACCGGTCTTCACCGGCGATCTGGACCTTCTCGAATCCAAGGTGAAGGCGCTCTCCAGCGGCGGGCCCAAGGTCGCCACCGCCGGCTCGGACGTCCACAAGTCCTTCGGCGGACTGTCCGCCTTCTACAAGGCGCCGGAGGCGGAGCAGCTGTTCGGCGTCACCAAACCGGTGGAGGACAAAGCACGCGACGTCAGTCGGGACGTGCGTGTCATCGCCAGGGCTCTGGGTACCTACGCCCGCGAGATCCGCCCGTTGGTCAAGCAGCTTGAGCAGCTCAAACAGGAAGCCGCCGACTTCCGCGCCAACGAGGCCGCCGACGCCGACTGGCGTGAGGACGGCGACCTGATCGAGGAGAACCTCGGCCGCCGCAACAAGATCGCCGAGGTCTGGGCCGCGTTCCAGGCAGCCGAACGCGACTGCCACGCCAAGATCATTGGCCTGGTCGCGGGCGGCAAGGCACTCCACGCGATCGACGCCTCTCACAAGACGGGGTACGGCTACGACGCCGAAGCCCTCAAACAGTCCAAGAGCCTGCCCTGGGGTGACGCGGTGGAGGAGTCCGTGCCGTGGTGGCAGGTGTGGGAGCACGCCTACGACTTCGGCAAGGGCGTCATCGTCGATGGCGCCTGGGGCACCATCAAGGGCCTGCGCACCCTGATCGGCGTCGACGGCTGGGACGCCGCCGGCGAAGCATGGACCGGCCTGGCCAAGCTCTCCACCGGCATCACAATCACCACCGCCCTGCCCTTCCTAGCCCCCGCCTACTTCATGACGCCCGGGCACATGCTTCCCTCCTGGCTGCGGGACTCACGCACCGCCATGAAGGAGACCGGCAAGGCGCTCGTGGCCTGGGACCAATGGGAATCGAACGGCTCACGGGCCGCAGGCGCAGTCACCTTCAACGTCCTGACCGCCATCGTCACCCGCGGCGGGGGCGCCGCCGTGTCGGGTGCAGGCAAGGCCAGCGCGGCAGCTAGGGCCCTGTCCATCGCCGGCAAGGCAGGCGAGGTCATCGACCCGATGACCTACGTCTTCAAGGGCGCAGGCGCAGGCGTGTCGAAAATCGGCGACGTAATGGCCCACCTCAAGAACGCCGGCCACATCGAGGCCCCGAAGATCTCCGATGGCGCCTACAGCCTGCCCGAGGGCTCCGTCACGATGCCGGACGGCACCGTGCACCTGCCCAAGGACACCCCTATTCCGGACGGGGCGACCAAGCTCCCAGACGGCAGCATCAAGCTGCCCGAGGACACGGTCACCTTCCCGCCCAACACGGTGAAGGATCCCAAAACCGGCAAGCTCATGTCCGGCGACGACGGCGCCCTCTACAACGAGGACGGCAGCCTCTTCCAACCCGCCAAAGACGTCCCCAAGGACAGACCCACCCCACCCGCCACGGACGCAGACAACCCGCGAATCGAGAACCCGGTCCGCCAGGACCAGCCTGTCCTGGCCGGCGTCGGCGGACGGGGCGACGACGCCACACGCGTCGGCTCGCGCATATCCGAACCGGTGCACGCCGGCGACAGCGCAGGCCACGGCGGCACCGGCCCGGGTGGCAACGCAGGCAACCACCCCATCGGGGGCAGGGCCGACAACATGCCCACCAACAACCACTCCCCAGGCAGTGACGGGAGCACCCCTCACACGCCGGGCGCCGGCGGGCTAGATAACTCCACGAACGGCGCCCGCCACACCGACGAAACGGGCGGCACGGGCAGCGGTGGCCACGGTGTCGGCGACGGCCCGTCCATCCCACACCAGGGCGAGGGCCCCATCAGCGCGGGAGGTGGACACGACCTACCCGGCACCGGAGGCGTGGACGACTTGGTCCATGCGGGCGACGACGGGCCCGTTCCGCACGAGCCCGAGAATCCGACCATCCCCGGTGGGTCCGAGCCCAGGCCGGACGGCGCCCGGTACGTCGAAGAACCGGACGAGACGGCCGCCGCGGCAGCGCGGTTCTACGACGCGATCCGCACCAACCCGGATTCCCTGGACATCCGGGCGATCTCCGGGAACACAGGTGTCAACCCGGATGTGCTGGCACGCGTCAGGGACCATTTCTTCCTCACCGAGCACGCGGTAGCCGAGGGCCCGGGTATCGTACGTCAGGCGTACTTCACCCCGCGAAAGGACCTCGCCGACATCTTGCAGGCGGCCTCCGATCGCCCACTGGTCGGCGATGAAGCGATCAAGTTCGAACGCTTCATCGCGCATGAATACGTCGAGAGCCACCTGATAGAGGCGGGAGTACCCTACGTCCGGGACCACCCGAATCTCTGGGAGCCTTACGCCAATGAGGGCGGCGAATCCGGGCATTTCCACCTCTGGCCCGAAAGGGCTGCGGATGCCGGCGCCCACGAACTGGCTGCGAGTGAGCGCCGCGGCGGGTTCAACCACTGGGCCGGAATGGGCTTCGATGTCCCTAAGGTGGAGCTGTCACCCAATCTCGCGAATATCGATGAAGTGATTGCGGCTCTCTTCGAGGAGCTGCGCTCGAAGGGAATTGAGCTGAAGTGACCGACTCACCGTCGTCCGTCATGTTGAACCGACTCCGCCGTGTGGAGTGGATCAGTGACTGGGACTACACGATGGGGCACATGATGTCGCGCCGTCTTCTGATGCGGGAGTACCTGAGGCGGGCAGCACTGTGGGCGCAAGCTTACTCCGCCGAGGATGAGTGGCCCTTCTTCGACGTCACGGAGCGCATCGATCCAGAGTTCCGGCTCTCTCCGGAAATCGCTGCGGAACTCGACGAATTCCTGGGCACCGTCCCGGAGTGGTTCCTGAGGAACACCTGTGCTGGCGCTGTGCGTATGGCGGAACTCCGCGTTCAGAACCAGGCAGGGCTTCCCGACCTCCCCGACCTCTACGAGCCGCTGGTGCTCTTCTACGAGCGGGGCGGCGAGTTCGTGTACGACAACGGCGGTGGCCTCGATCTGACTGGCGTGTCGTTCCGGCCCAAGAGCTTGCAGCACAACCTCGGCAGTGCTTCCCTCGTCGCGCTCCGCGATGACGTACTCGATGCCCTGGACGCCAAGGGGCGCATTACCTTCTACGCTACGGGCGATGGCCGGGGGCCCGTCCTCAGGCGCCGCGTTCTGCCAGGTGGCAAGCAGCACGACGAGGTGTTCGGCCAAGACCTGAGCTGGGAACCGACGGACCGGCTCCCAGCATCCGAGGAGGATACGAAGCAAGCCGGCTGGGTACGGATCGACGACAACGAGGCGGCCCAGCTCATCGAGGCGGCACTGGTTAGCAACCGCAGTTGAACGAACCCGAAGGGTCCAGGCCGTTAGACTTCGTGAGTGAAATTGCCCGTCCTGCCTTCACTCCCAACCTTCGATGGGAGTCGACGGAAATACCTCAGGCGGTACGGACTCGGCCACAACGAGGTCGATCACGCCGAGATCATCGAGATTGAGGCTGCCGCATTCATTGAAGTCATGTCGATGAAACTCGACTGTGCCTACTGAGCCGGGTTCCGCACAGAGGTGTGTTCTGGACCCCGAAGCCATGACGCTGGAGACCCGGGAGTCGTGGCTACTGACCATGCAGGTCCACTCGGCCGGGTTCTGCTGCCGCGACGGACGAGGAGACCGTCACTTGCCGGGCCCGCGCATCCGGAGGAACAAGCCATGACGACGGCTTCGGCGCTAGCTCTTGCAGAGAGGCTCGAACGAGTCGACTGGGTCGGCTCGTTCGATCGAACCCGTTCGCGTGTGGCACTCATGCGAGAGTTCATGCGGCGATCTGCTCTGTGGGCCCAGGAAACGAGGTGCGGCGAGTGGCCGTTCTTCGACATCGCCGGCCACGTCGATCCCGTAGCTCGGATCGATGCCGACATTGTGCGCGTTCTTGCCGACAAGATCGGCCTACAACAGCCGGTGGTCATTGAGACCATCGAGTGGGCCCTCAATTTTGCCGTGCTCTCGGACATCCACGCAGACCTTACGGACCTTTCATCACCTTTCGAGCCGCTTGTGCAGATGTATGAACGGGGTGGGACATTCAATTTGGATGCCGCTGGCCACATCGAGGTAGATACCGCCGTCATCCCCAAGGGCAATATCGAGCAGGCGCTGGAGCGGGTTCCGCTCGAACTGGACGAGGAGAGCCTGAATGCTCTAGATGAGAGTTGATCACGACTCTCTTCGAAGGGCTGCCCTCGAAGGCAATTGAGCTGAAGTGGTCAACGGGACGTCAGCCCCCATGTTGAATCGTCTTCGCGCGGTGGAGCAGATGGGGGGACCGGGATTACGCGTTCAGACATGTCATGTCTCGCCGCGTTTGCCGTAGGTCCGCTTCCATCGACGCAAATGCGTCGCATCGCCCTGGCCGGCACCATTGACGCTGATCAGTGCCTCAAGACAAGCACCGTTGTTCCAGAGGCCAAGGTGGTTGCGGTGGATTGCGAGTATGCCGTTGTTCACGGCGAAGTCCTCGGCCTGTCGACTGAACCGCGTGGTGGTCACAAAGATGGCGACGTCGGCGTCGAAGTGCGCTTGGGCGCCTCGTAGATCGCGCACCTCATGGCTGGCGATGGCGCGGCTGGGGGCGTAGCGCTTGCACTGGATCACCATCGTTCGCCCATCCGGCAGGCGACCTCGCACATCCGCGCCGTTGTCACCGGATCCGCCCACCCGCCGAATCTCCTTGCATCCGTCCCTCCTGCACAAAGCAGCCACCAACTCCTCGAACTCGGTCCCGGACATCACGTCCACCTCGGCAAGCGTCCGCCGGCCGGCCTTCACTTCCTCCCCATGCCGCCAGGCCCGATCCCTACTGCGGACCAGTCGGTCCGTACGCCACAGCCACCACGCCGAAGTACCCACGGCCCCCAGCACAACAACACCCAGCACGTAGGGCCAGATAGCCGACCAGAAGACCACGAGCAGAACGAGCAGCAGCGCGCCGCATCCAAAAGCCGCTTGCTGTAACGCCTGACGACGCCTGCGCGCCGCAGAACGGCGTCCCTTCCGAGTAGCCATGCCGCCCCCTGAGTCCCTCGGGATCAGTGTGGACAGCACACACGACGTCCGGAAGAGCGCCTGATGGGCGGCACGACTCGATCCGGGCGGTGACAGGCAGCTGCCGCACCAGCTACGGGCGACAAGAGCTGTATTCCCCTCCGTGACCTGCACTGGACGCGTTGGCCCTGTGCCTTCCCGCAGGTCCGGCGTGATCCCCCACGGTCGCGGTCCCATCGAGCTTGTGCACTACACGGACAGCATCCTCAGCGACGCCCACACCCACTGGCTGAGCGCCGTCGCGACATCGCGTTGAATCAGCCTGCGCAGGGCGCGTATCACGCCATTCTCCTGGGACACGTTGTCCTACCCGTCCGTCGCCCCCATCCTAAAACGTTCGTCACCAGCCGAGGGGAGACAGTTGAACGTGCCGCGACGCGCCGCGAACGACCCGGACGTCATTGGACAGACCACGGGTCTGATCGGCTTCCTCAAAGAGGTCGTGCAGAGCAGCCACAACCGTTTGCGCGACGACCGGCGCTCGCGGGAGCGCCTGTGGTTGGCCAACCTGCCTGCCTCCGTACGGCGCCCTTCGGACCGAGTGGATGGCCTACTGCTCACTCTCGACCATGTGCCGCAAGCGGCACCACCGCCCCTGCCAGATGTGCTGGATGGATGGGTGCCGGCAGAACGGTGCCAGGATGCGGATGGCGGTGATCCGCCGCTCGCGACCGAGGGACCGGGGCGAGAGCTGGTGCGAGCCGCAGACGGCCGCCAGCGGTGGGAGGAAGCGGAAGATCACACCGTTGCCCGCGAGAATGCGGCCGAAGTGCTACGGGCCTACGGTTCGTGGGTCGCTCGCTGGCGTCGATGGGCAGAGCGAGAGCGCGTGGAGCGAGCCCTTCGGGAACTGTACGAGCAGGTCTACCACTGGCACCAGAAGCTCACCCAGCAGGACGATCAGCTCGAACTCGTTCTGTGTGTTGGCCTGTTGACATGGAGCGATCCGCGCGGCGACGCCATCCACCGGCATGTGCTCACGCACCGGGTAGAGACCTCAGTGGACCGCAAGACTGCCCGGCTGACGGTCCGGCTCATGGCCGAGGGAGCCGTGCGGCTGGAGGACCAAGCGTTTCTCGACACCGATGAAGGCTGGGCTCCCGAGCGCTCGGCCGCACTCGCGGAGGAGATCGCCGCCCAGTCGCTGCACCTGCTCGGCACGGAAGCCCTGGAGCAACTGGCCCAGTGGCAGGAGCGAGTACTTCAGCGGCCGGTGGCGTTCAGCGCGGAGTGGCAGCCGCCACGTGAGCCGGAGGCAGGCGCGCGACTCACCTACGCGCCGGCGCTGGTGTTGCGTCCACGGGACCGCAATGCCCTGCTGAGCTTCTACGACCGGATCGCCGACAGCGTGTCGTCCGAGGCGCACGCGCCGCTGGGGCTCGCGCAGCTGGTACTGCCTCTGAGCCCCGAGGAGCGCGCGAACTGGGATGGTCGCGAGATCCCGCCTCTCTTCGGGGACGATCCGCTCTTCCCGGGGAAGACGAACGAACGGCAGCGCAGTGTGCTGCGGCGGCTGGAGCACGACACGGGGGTGGTGGTACAAGGCCCGCCTGGTACCGGCAAGACGCACACGATTGCCAACCTGGTATCTGCGCTGCTTGCCCAGGGGCAGCGGGTCCTGGTGACCAGCGCCCGCGATCAGGCTCTGACGGTCCTGAGGGAAAAACTTCCGCCTGCGGTCAGGGACTTGTGCGTCCTACTGCTCAGCTCCGCGCGGCAGGACGGGGCGGACGAACTGGAACGCACAATCAACGCCTTGACCGACCAGGTCGCTGCCAGCGACCCCGAGCAGCTACGGGATGAGATCCGTCGGCTGTCCGCGCGCCGGGAAGAGGTGCGGGGAAGGATCGGCACACTCACCGAGCAGGTGATCGCGTTACGGGAGGCAGAGGTCTACCGGCACCCGGAAATCGCCCCTGGATACGCCGGTACCCTCGGCGCAATTGTGCAGCGCGTCCACGAGAGCACCGAGCGTCACTCCTGGATCGGCCTGGTTCCGGAAGAGGGGCCGGCCCCTTCCGTTCCGCCGCTGTCCCCGGCACAGGCAGCGGAACTGCTGAGCTTGCTGCGCGACGGCGCGGCCGAGCCTCGCGCCGGTGGCACTCTGCCGGATCCGGACACCCTCCCCTCCGCCGAAGACCTGGCCCAGACCCTCGCGGCCACTCGCGTCACCGATGACGGCTTGTCCCCTGAGACAGCCGCCATCCGCGACGGCCTCGCCCGGCTCGACGCTTCCGCCGCCGAGGAACTGATCTCGCTCGCGGGTGACTGCCGCAGGGCTCTACACCATCTCGGTCTCCCGCCGTCGGCCAGGCAGTGGGATACCGATAAGTGGATCACCAAGGCACTCTCGGACCGGCTCTCTCGCGACGACCTCCCCCTGTGGCGCCGCGTGACGCAACTTGCTGATCAACTCGCTGTTGTCTCGGAACAGTTGGATGAGCAGGGAATGAAGCGCGTCACCGTGCCTGTGCAGCTCTCCGCCGAGCAGGCCGATGCCATGCTCACGACCGGCTCTGCGCTGCGCGACCATCTCGCCGCGGGTGGCAAGCTGCGCGTTCGCGGCAGCTTCCGTGTCGCGAAGGCACAGAAGGCGGCTCAGGAGCTCCTTGACACGTGCACCGTGAACGGTCACTCCCCCGAAAGGCTGGAGGATCTCGACACAGTCCTTGCCCACCTTCGTGCCTATTCCGCAGTTGCCACCCTCGCAGAGCGTTGGGACCAGGCCGGAGTCTCCATATCTGACGGGCCGGTGGAACTCCGCCTGGCCTCCCTCACCGAGGCATACACACGCCTGGAACACATCAACGCGTTCGGCGTAGCCCGCGAGCACATCGATGAACTGCTCGTACGTCATGGCCTGCACATCGCTCTCACCTCCCGCGAGGCGTGGCAGGACTTCACCGGCGCGCTGGCCACCCTCTCCGGTCGGCGGGCAGCGGACGAGGCCACAGCCCAGCTGGCCGCATGGGAGAAGCAGCTCCGTACACCGGTGGAGGGTCCCCACCCCGCCACCGAAGCGCTGGCAGCAGCCCAAGCCGTCCGAGAGCAGGACATCGATCGCTATGCCAAGGAGCTTGAGGCATTGCGGGAAGCACATCGGCGTGAGCACCGCAGGCGCCGATGCAGCGTGTTGCTGGACAGCGTACGCAGGGCGCACCCCTTGCTCGCCGACCAGCTGACGCAGGAGCCACACGATCCGACATGGGCGGAACGGCTGGACTCGCTGGCCGAGGCGTGGGCGTGGGCGGTGGCTGCCGCGTTCGTACGGCGCCAGCGCACACCGGGACGCGAGCGTCAGCTCGAAAGTGAGCTGGGTCAGTGCGAAAGGGATCTGGAAGCTCTGACGGGCGACCTCGCCGCTACCTCAGGTCGGTTGCACTGTTTGGAGCACATCACGCAGGAACAGCGATCTGCGCTCCAGGCATACCGCAACCACATGGCCTCGTACGGCAAGGGAAAGGGCCGCAACGCAGGCCGTTACCGTGCCGCGGCACACGACGCCATGAGGACGGCGCAAGGAGCGGTACCCGCGTGGGTCATGCCCATCTCTCAGGTGGCCGAGACGGTGCTGCCCAAGCGAGACGCATTTGACGTGGTCATCGTCGACGAGGCCAGTCAGGCGGGCATGGATGCGCTGTTTCTGCTGTGGCTCGCTCCTCGCGTGATCGTCGTCGGGGACGACAAGCAGTGCGCACCCTCTCTCAGTGGCATGGGCCGCCACCAGGCGATCCATGACCGGCTCATCTCCCACCTGCCGGACATGCCGCCGAGCCTTCGCACGCTCTATGGCCCCGCCACCAACCTCTACCAACTGCTGTCCACCTTCTTCCCGAAGGTGATCCGGCTGGAAGAACACTTCCGATGCATGCCGGAGATCATCGGCTGGTCCTCCCAGACCTTCTACAACAACAAGTTGCAGCCGCTGCGCCAGTACGGCGGTGAGCGTCTCGACCCCCTCGTAACGCAGTTCGTCGAGGGAGCCGTTGCCCAGGGACGCGACAGCCGACTCCGCAACCCGAAGGAAGCCGAGGCCATCGTCGACTGCCTGGCGCGGCTCGTGGAGGACCCCGCCTATCGGGACAAGACCATGGGCGTCATCACCCTCCAGGGCCCGATCGGCCAGGTCAAGCTGCTGGAACAGCTGATCAACGAGCGCATTCCCGCGCCGGTGCGTGCGCGTCATCAGATCCGTGTAGGCAGCCCCGCATCGTTCCAGGGGGACGAGCGGCACGTCATCCTGCTGTCGATGGTCGCCACCGACCCGCCGCGCATCGCGGGCGGTGCACGCAACGAACGGCAGGCATACAACGTCGCTGCGTCCCGAGCCCAGGACCAGATGTGGCTCTTCTACTCGGTGCCGCCGGACCGCCTCAAGGAGAAGGACCTGCGGCTCAACCTCCTTGCTTACATGGAGAACCCGCCGGCCGCGCTGGCAGAGTCCGACGACATCGGAGAGGTGTCGAGCGAGGTCCCGCAGAAGCCATTCGAATCGCTCTTCGAGCAGCAGGTTTACCTGCGTCTGAAAGCTCGCGGGTATCACGTCATTCCTCAGTGCCCGGCGGGAAGCAAGCGCATTGATCTCGTCGTCGTAGGGGCGCGCGGTCGGCTGGCCGTGGAGTGCGATGGCGACCGATACCACTCGACACCCGAGCAGATCCGGCACGACCAGCAGCGTGATCGCGAACTTCAGCGGGTGGGCTGGACGTTCTGGCGGATTCGCGAGAGCGAGTTCCGCTTCAACCCCGACGAGGCACTGGCCGGCCTGTGGGAAGAGCTGAACCGGCTGGGCATTCACCCAGCCAAGTTCGGTGCCGCCGGCGACCGGTCTGGCTCGGTCTCCGTAGCCGTCGGCGCCCAGTGGACCCCACTCGACCTCTCCTCCGACGACGAACTGGCCGAGGACCCGGCGGAGTCACCCGACAGTCCCGAAGCGAGCGATCCGGTCGCTGCCCTCGACATGGCCGAAGACGACGAAACTGACGACAACAGCACGGAAGGCGCGGCATGACCCCGCAGTCCCCACTCGGCGTCTTGGACGCCAACACCCTGGAGGAGCTGGCCCGCGTCATCTGCGGCGACGAGCACCTCTATTACCGCGCGGGCTTCGAGATCGCCCGCTTCTTGGAACACGCCGGTTTGCAGCGGCTGCCGGTGTACGACGGCGAGTACCGCAGGGAGTGGACCCTCGCCCGGCTCACCGAGCGTCGAGAGGACCCCACCGAGCTGGAAAAGGTCCTGCTCCGGCTGGCCGACCCCCGCGAGTACCTTGATGAACCCGAGCAGCTCCCTGCCGTCGTCTCCGCCGTCAACGCCTTCCTCATCCACGAAGGCGTTCGTCTGGAGAACCCTGGCGGGCACCCTCGCATAGTCGCTTGCGATCCGTCTCTCGCCCACCCCGGCAGCCAGGGTCCGGTCGAGCTGAAAGCGGTCATGACCGACCTCATCAGCGACCGGAAGATGGCAGCTCTCCTCCAGCACCGCTTGGACGAAGCACGCACCTGCTACGCCAACGGCGCCCACGTGGCCGCCATCATCATGCTCGGCAGCCTCCTCGAAGGCGTCTTGGTCCACGTGGTCCAGGAACGCAACGCGTCACTGCTGGGCAAGACATCACCGGACAGCGTGTACCTGGACACCCTGATCAAGATCTGCCATCGCGCGGGCTGGATCGGCGCTGACGTCCAGCGCTTCTGCCACGAGCTGCGCAAATACCGCAACTTCGTCCACCCGCGCGCCGAGATCCGCCAGGCGCACGCCCCGGACCGCGACACACTCGACATGTGCTGGCCCGTGGTCAACGCGGTCCTGAACGACCTCGCCGACTCCCAGCCGAAGGCGACCTGACCAATGGACTGTGGACAAGCTCCACGGTTCGCCTGGCACTCGACCATGCACTTCGGTGCTCACATTTGTACGACATCAATTTGAAGCCTGGGTTTCGGCATCACGTCGTGCCGAACACAACCGACGGTAGGGGGAGCATGGTGAAGAAGCCTGCAGCAGACGTTCTGAGAGACCTCTCTCAGCAGTCGAACGTCGCCGTCCACTCCAGTGCGGCACTGGTCGGCAGCGTGGACGCCGCAGCGGCGGACGACGACAAGGAACGCAAGGAGAAGGAGCTTGACGCCCTGCGGCGAAAGCCGGCTCTTCAGCCGCTACCCGCAGGGGTGACTGGCGGTTCCGTTCAGCTGACCCCATGGGACGTGCTGCACGCGCTGGGCCGCGCCATAGCGCTCTCGCGACGAGGTGCGGGGCGTGGCCTCGCCGAGCACTGGGGTGCGCTGAAGTACAACCAGGCTCTGACCGGTGGATCCGACTCCTTCATGAAGCTGTCCGCCGAGGGCCGGGACACGGCGGACTACTACAAGGCACTCCAGTCGGGCGAGCTCGGGATCGGCTTCGCTCTGGCACTCGCCCAGCACTTCTTATCGCGTCAATACCCGGATCACGTGGTCTCGATCGTGCCCGCGGACACGGCGCTACGGGCCGGCTGGGCCCTGACCAGTAAGGACAAGGGGCCACGGCTGGGCTACCGGTACCGTCCGCAGTTCTTCGCCGAGGTGTGGAAGCCGGGGGAGCCTTCCCGGGCCTTCCCGATCGCCTGCAAGGGCAACCACGGCAACGCCGCTACCTCCCATGGGCAGCTCGCGTCCGCGTCGGCGCACGTGGAGGCGGTGCACATCGGCGCCTGGGACGAGACCCCGTGCCTGGTCTTCAGCACGGAGCTGCCTCTCGACGGTCCGCTGACCGTGCACGCCCTCCATTCCAAGGGACGAGGTGGTTGGCTGAGTAGTGCGGAGCACTCGCCGATCCGAAGCCTGGACGCCCCGCTTGAGGAAGAAAACCACTTCCCCGGCATCCAGCCGCCCGCCGAAGGCGACAAGACACCGTCCCCGGAACCGGGCTTCCACGTCACGCCGGAGCGCTACGACTGGTTCCGGCATGTTCTCGCGCGGACAGCCGCTGCAGGGCTGACGGCCTTCGCCGGCGACGGTGAGGCAACCGCTCCCTACCTCTCCACGCGCCAAGGCCAGCGCCGCTTCAGCGGTATTGCACATGCCGCGACCGGCAGCGTCCAGGACGCACAGCACACCCTGCTCGACATCTCCTTCGTCGGCACCGACCACGTCTTCCGACTGAACAGGACCCGCGTGGAGGCGTTCTCCGGCGTGGACGCCACGCTCTTCGATCACCTCGCGCACGGACGAATGGAGCAGTACCGCACCGAGGTCTACGCCCGACGGTCCGCGTGGCCGCGGGCTAGATGGGACCGTAAATGGGGAGGCCCTGTCTCGATCCAGCCGGACGGATCCGTGCTCGCCATGCGTCTGCTCACGGGCTGAGCTCCCCTTGGAGCTGTTCGGGGAGCCGACCTGCTCCCCGAACCCCCGGAGACCGCTCCAGACTAACCAGCACCAGCGCGCTGACCTGCGTATATGACGGCTACGCAGGTGCCGATCCTGCCCGAACCTCGTTCGGGTGAAGAGGTTGTGGGCTCAAATCCCGTTACCGCACTGAAGGAAAACCAGGCCAATCCGGTACTGAGGGATCAGTACCGGACACCGGACCTGATTTGCTTCTCGGGCCCAATTTCGGGAGCCGACTTCGAGAGGTGCCTCCCAGCCGTCGGCAGTGTTCGAGCCCTCGGCCGGGTTCAGGAGCTGTCGGGGAGGTACGGCGCACCGCCTGCATCCCGAGCCAAGAGCCAGACGAATGCGTAGAGGGGCGCGAAGAATACAGCTAGAACAATGGCACTCACTGCCACCAGCACCTGCTCCGATCGGGCGCGTCGGCGACTGGTCTTCCAGACCACCCAGACTCCACAGGCAGCTAGAACCCCCATCGACAACAGCACAGAGCGTGCGTAGCCGCATTGCGCCAGAACCACGAACGACAGCACGACCGTCGACGGCGCACGCCACTCCAGCGTCTGCACCAGGTCCCATCCCATCTGCCTCAGCTTCGGCAGCGCCAACAGTCCGACGGAGAGCAAGAGCCCGGCCGCGGTGGCCACCAGGTTAGAGCGTTCGGCTATCCAGCTCGTAACAGGCTCCGTCCAACCTGACGGAATCGCCAACCGATCACACACGAAAGCAATTCCCGCGAGCGGCGTGCCCCCATGGCGAACCCCTGCCAGGGCTGCCAACGCTGTCAGCGACACCATGGTCCGATACAGCGTTGGCACGGCATTCAGCGCGCGGACCTCCTTGAACACGTTGTGCACCCTGTTGGAAGGGGCCGACAAGAAGCCGATGGAACCTGCCTGAACCACGGCACCGTCGACATGGCCGTCAAGGCTGTTGTTGACAAGTCGATGCTCTCTCATGCGTCAGAAGGTAGCCGCCACCGGTAGCCCTACGACCAGCAGCGAGTTGGCCATAAGTGATCTCTGACTGTCAGTCAACTAACCAACAATTCAAAAGAGTTGTCAGTGGGCGCCTCTATGGTGCGGGGCAGTGTCTTCGACTGGACGAGGAGGAAGGCCGTGGCCGAGCAGCTGCGCCGGAACTACAGCAATGCCACCGTCGCCGCACTAATGACCCTGGCCCGGGGCGGGTGCTACGCCCCGAGGTGCGGAGCACCGACCGTGCGCGTCATCGAAGGTAAGCCTGTGCTCAACCTGGACATCGCCCACATTCGCGCTCTCAAGCCGGAGGGGAAGCGGTACGACGCGTCGTGGAGCGTGGACGAACGGAACAGCTTCGCCAACCTGCTACTCCTGTGCAACGTGCACCACAAGCGGGTCGACGGCGAAGACGGCGAAAGGTACACCGTGGCGATCCTCGAAGGCTGGAAGCGCGCCCGTGAGGCCGACGGGCAGGACGCCCTGGCAGGACTCAGCGGATTAACCGAGGCGCGGCTAGCCAAGATGATCAACGAAGCTCAGGAGGCATACGTCGATCGGCTCGCCCCGCTATTGGGCGCGGTAGCGCAGCAGATGCCGGAGCTGGCATCCCTGGTGAGGGTCCTCAAGTCGGACCTTGAGGGACTGCGTGGCCGCCCAGCCGGCATGTCGGAAGACGTGGCCTGGATGGTGTACGAGGCCAGCAATAAGCTCCAGCATCTTCAGGACAACGCGCCTTGGCTGCTGGAAGCAGCCGACGATCTCAAGCACCTCCAGGACAACGCACCTCTATTGGCTTCCACCGCTCACAACCTGGGGCACCTGGCCGACCTGCCCACAGCGCTCGAACACGCGGCCACGAGCATCCTCCGTGCGGCTGCCGCCCTGGCTGACGCCAAGTACTGACCACCGAGCTCAAGGGCCGATCCCGAGGAACCGGCCCTTGAGCCTGCTGTGATGCATGAGGCGCTTGCGCATGCCGAGGTGACGTAGGCGTAGCGCGCCGAGCCCAAGTCGTCGAGGTGGCCCATGAGCTCGTCCATGAGCACCATTCTCGGTGGCCAGGTCCTCCATCATCGTCCGGTGAATATGACGCAGGCCGTGGGACGTGAAGCCCTTGGCTATCGGTTGCCAGCAGCCGTCGGCCCGGTCAGTGGCGCTGCCCTCATGCCGGGACAACAGGCCACGGCTCGCCGAGCAGGAACACGGACCGGGCCTCCTGGGGCGCCTTCTTCGGATACCAGCCGGAGACCGCCGGGGTGAACAGCCGGATCGCAAACCCGCGGCGGCGCCACTGTCGAGCGAGGACACGCCGCGGAACTCGGGGCGGGAACATCCTGCAGTTTGTACTTCCGACGCGCTGGTGAGGGACCTTACTGGCCCTCGTTCGGTTGAGTAGTCCATGCCCGTGAAGTTGGATTGAGGACTGCAGGCGACCGAGGTTGCTGCGCACACGCCTAGGCCGTGTATCGGAAGTGGATCTCGTCAGGTGTCGAGCGGTAGTTCCAACAGTTCTTCTGGGGGCTGGAAACCGGACCGCTGCCAGAGGGGGCTGCTGCGCTCCGACGGCCAGACGATCAAAGTGTCGAAGCCGACGCTGCGTGAGTGCTGCTTCAGCGCCTCAAGCAGCGCCGAGCCTGCTCCTTTGTTCCGTTGCGACGGCGTGACGTAGAAGTTCGTGACGTAGCCGACCGGGGTGTTGTCGCTGTACGGATCCGGCATCCTCTCCACAGGACAGAGGAAGACGTGACCGCAGATGTCACCTCCGGTCTCCGCGATCCACGCCAGCCATCGGCCATCGCTGATCCGGTCGCGAATCCAGTGCTCGGCCTCTTCCAGGGGCCGGGCTGGAGTCGGCGGCTGCCCTTCGAGATCCTCTTGCTTGAACGTCCAGCGCAGTTCGGCCAAGAGCCGCGAATCACCGGGCCGGGCCAGGCGCACCGTGAAGTCTGTGGTCATGGGGGTGAGTCTCGCGTCTGCACCGCGGCGAGGTGAATTGATTTCCGTCTGGTCACAGCCATTCGTTGATGGCCGCGACGAGGACGGTGGCTTCGTAACGGACGGCGAGTTTCTCAAAGCGGGTGGCCACTGCTCGGTTTCTCTTGAGGCGGTTGATGCCGCACTCCACCGCGTGGCGCTCGCGGTAGTCGGCCTTGTCGAACTTCGGTGGGCGGCCACCGCCGGCACCGAGCTTCTTACGGTTGCGGATGTGGTCGGTCTTGTCCGGAATGGTGCAGCGGATCCCGCGCTTGCGCAGGTAGGCGCGGTTCTTGCGGGAGGCGTACGCCTTGTCGGCCCGCACACGGTCGGGGCGGGTGCGGGGTCTGCCAGGCCCCAGGCGACGAACTTGGATCCGCTTCAGCACGGCCTCAAACTGTGGCGAGTCACCGCGCTGCCCGGCTGTGATCACGATCGACATCGGTTTCTGGCCCTGCTCGACGGCCAGGTGCAGCTTGGTGGTCAGGCCGCCGCGCGAGCGTCCAAGCCCGTGGTCGGCCGGCTCGGTGTCGATACCGCCGGGCGGCTCGACCTGCGCATCCCCCTTTTCCGCGCCCCGGCGGCGTGCTGGTGGGCCCGGCACACCGTGGAGTCGACGTTGATGTCCCACGTGATCAGACGCTTCGCGTCAGCCTGGGCCTGCAACTCGGCGAAGATGCGTTTCCAGGTTCCGTTCCGCTGCCAGCGGCGGAACAGGTCATACACCCGACCCCAGGGCCCATATCGTTCCGGCACATCCCGCCATGGTGCCCCAGTCCGTGTCCTCCACCGTATGCCGTCGACCAGCTGCCGGCGGGTCCATATCGGCGGCCGTCCCGGCTTCCTGCCGGTCGGCAACAACGGCTCCAGCCGGGCCCATTGCGTATCGGTCAGGTCTCCACGTGACACGAAGCGAGATCATCGCACCTGAAGATCCACTTCCGATACAGGCCCTAGCAGGCTGTTCAACTGTCTTCGGCAATGTTGCGTGACGTGATCAGCCGGTTGGTCAGCTCCACGGTGGCGAGGTACCACCAGAAGATCCAATCGAGGAAGGCTGCGTCGTAGTCTCCACGCTGGTCTGCCCGTCGATGGCGGAGGTCGTAGCGGTTGGCGATCTCAAAAAGGGCCCCTTCGTCGGGCTTTCCGACCTCAACCTTGATCAGGGCGCGGCGTTCCTCAAGGATCCCCGCGAGGGTGACGATCGCCGACCGTTTGCTCTCAGAGGAGGTGTCGCGCCCGCGGAAGAGCGCGATCGCGTGACGGATGCGTGTGGTGATGTCGGGGGCACTTTCGTTAAGCACCCGGTGCACCAGATGGCCTCGGGCATCGTCGACCGCAGCCACCAGACGCCCCAGATCCTCGCCTTCCGCAGCCAGCTCGTACTCGATCCCAACGGAGTGCAGCAGCTCATTGACCTTCCAGCGGTACAGGATGCGCGCCGGGCCATTGTGAAACTCCGAGTGGTGCCAACCGCAGCTGCCGTAGGAGTGAAAACTCCGCACGCGAGGGCGGCTGACCAAGTCGTGGAAGACCTCAACCAGCCCATAGAAAGTGTCCTCGTCCCAGGTTTCCGGCGCTAGCGGCCACAGGTTGGGGATACCGAGGCGCCTCTCGATCACTTCGGAAGCATCGGGTAGCTCATCCGGGTCGTCGACACAAACCTCGCCGAACCTCTCGACCAGGTAGCCGTTGTCCGCGAAGTCATGGATGAGTCGCACGAAGTCCCGGCGGCCGTCTCGCACGGTGCTGCTGTCATGGGAAAGCCCCCGACCCTGGCGTTGCGGCCAGTACGGTCTCGGAGCGGTCGCGTGCCGTAGTTCGGACGCGCGGTTGATAAGTTCCAAGAACCAGTCGTACTTGCTCTTCACCGCATGTTCGGCGCCCCGCCCGCTGACGGTGCTTGCCCAAGGGTCGGCGCTATGCCCCGGCATGTCCTGGAAGTCCGCGACGGCGGTAGTGCCTGCCAGCGCCTCGGTCATAAGCCAGGCGGCACGGTTCTCCCAGGAGGCCCCTGCCAGCCCAAGGATGCGCTCGCCCTCGGAGACGAACAGCGATGTGGGCCACAGAAGTTCATAGTTGCTCAGGTCCAGACTCACCACGCCATCATCACCCATTCGCGCGCTGCCTATACCTAAGCGAGAGCATCGCGGCATCGCCCTGTACGAAGCCTGCCCCCTTCCGCCCACGTGAGGACCGGCCAGCCTGCCCCGGCTCATGCCATTCACAAAGCTAGTCAATCCGCAATTTCCGGATCACCAGCTGAAGCTCAGCGCCCGCATCCGATTCCCGATCGTCTGCCGATCGGCAACGAGCCGGAACTCATCGTGGCGGCGCTCAACCGCGGCGATGCGCGGATGCCTCAATAGGTCGAGGCACTGGCTGATCAGTGCCCCAGAGTCGGGCAGTTCCAACCTGCGCAGGTAGCGCTCCAGCTCGCGCTGGGTCATCCAGCCGCCCTCCGAGGAGTGTTCCGCCTCCTCCAGGAGCGTCGTGACAACAGCGCATTCGACATCAATGCGGCGGAGCTGCTCCTGCCGCCTGCTTGAGATCATCTCTTCGCGTGTGTTGGCGTCGAGGCGGGGGTCGACCAGAATGTCCAGCTGATCCATGTCCAGGGGCGTGGCCTCGTTCCCACGTACCAGCTCAGCCAGGAAGCCGGTGTGAAGTACGGCCACCGACTGGTCCTTACTGGCGGACTTGTGCACGCGGTCATGGAACTGGGTGCCGATGAGGAGAGTGACGTCCGCGCCGAGCTTCTCCCGGTGCTCAGAGAGCCCTTCGAAATCCACACGCTGTGATGGCACTGAACCCGCAGCAGCGGTCTTGGCCTCCACCGCGACGGTTCTGCGCTGGGAACCGATGCCCAGCTGTACGGCGCCGTCGGTGTGACGACTGCCTCCGATGTGTCTGCCAGGCAACCCCAGGGCGTCAAGGGCCGCGATCACGGCGTGCTCCAGCCGCTCCGGATGAGCGCTATCTCGTGCCGCCGACTCCAGCTCCTGCGCGATGCAGACGGTCGAAGTCGCCACGGCGCCTTCCTCAGCTGCGACGGACTGCTGCTCGCCGCCGTCGTCGTGTGCGACAGCGGACGCCAGGGGCAGGGCGGCCAGGAAGACGCGGCCACCAGGTGTGGCTTGGTATGTCGTGGCCGTGCGCTTCTCCGCAAGCCCGCATGCGGCAAGCAGTTGCAGGCGCGCGTTGACGGAAGCGACCCGCAACACACCTCCGTCTAGGTATGCCCTGCTGAGCCGGGCGAGTTCAGCTGTCGTGCTCGCTGTGCCATCGGCCAGGTGGGACAGCAGCTCGCCAAAGTAGGCGACATGGGCGTGGATGATGCCGGCGAGGTCGAGAGGATCACCGCTGTCGAGCCAAGCGCGTGCCGCAGGTGTGGGCTCCCAAGCATCCTCCGCCACGCGCTGCAGCAAGCCCAAGGTGGTAACCGTCTCCAGCACCCTGGCGACAGACTTCGGCGGTACCGCACGGCCGACTAGCCGGGCGCATAGATCAGCGAAGGCATGACGGCTGATGACGGGCAAGGCACTTTCGGTCAGCGCACGGAGAATCCGGAGTCGGCCGCCGTTCGCCTGGCTACCAAGGACATACAGGCTGGCGCCGGCACTGCGCATCCGTCGATCCGACATAGTCAGCTCCTGGAGGAGCATGCTGACTTCGACGGACGCAGGAGCCAGCCGTGCCTCCTCCGACGGGGGCGTGGCACGAGGACCAGGCAGCACCAAGCGGGCCGTCAGCTCGCGACCACGTTTGGTGAGCCGCGCGCCACCCTCGAAATAGTTGATCATCCCAGTGGCACGCAGCCAGTTAGTCCGCTGGCGGACCGGGGTGACCGTCTTCCACTGAAAGCCATACTCAGCGCGGCCAAGCATGAGGAGCGCTTCAAGGCCGACGGGCTCGTCCGCGTCGGCCAGGGCCGCCATGAGTTCGCCGATGAACGCCACATGGCGGTGGAAGATTTCCACGAGGAGGCCGTCGTCACCCCCTGCGCACCACGCGAGCGCCGCGGCTGTAGGGACGACCCGGTCGCTCTCTCTACGGACCAGTCCGATCCGGCCGAGCCTACGGACGGCGTCCCTCACCGTCGTACGCTCCTGATCATTCGGCCACGCCAGCTCTGCGGTGAGTTCCCTCCCTCCCCTCAGCTGCTCCAGCAAGCGCCGCAGCACAGCGATCTGCTGATCGTTCCCGCCTGGCAACATGGGCAGTCCATCCGCCCGCACATCAAGCGGATACACCAACTCAGTTGCGTCGCCGGGATATTCGCGTGCCGTCATTCCACAATCGTACCGATCGCCGGAATGACTCGGGAAAGCACATGCATGAAGCCGTACAGGATGAGAACCAAGGAACGCAGTGCGGCGTGCCCCCGGCTCCCAGCTCGTCGGCACATGCCAAGCAGGGGTTGCGGCGGATCAGCTCGTCGCCGATGGCCGTCTCCATTGGTACGGACAGGGACGGTCTACGATGGCCTCGTCATCCGGTGCGCCACAGTCGAGGAGCGCACCCGCATCCTCGCGTACACCGGCAAGTCCCCGCCACTCTCGCTGACCGTCAGCAGGCCACGGTCGCGCAGGGCACAGGCCGAGCGCCATTCCTCCGGCGCCCAGGCTCCAAGTTTCTCATCGGCCGCGAGTCACTCTAGAAGTGCGCGCTGCCGTTCGCTCAAGGCGACCACCGATGCACGAGCCCCAGCCCACACCGCACCCTCTCACCCTACATAGAGCCGAAAGCGTGGCCGCGGGCAGTGGGGCTTCCCTGGGACTTTTCTGGGACTTCCGCCCGCATCAACGGGCATGACCGTGAAACAGCCGAAAGGCCATCAGCGCAGGTCAGCGCCCCAAAGCCACCCATCGCAGCAGGTCACAGCACCCCCTGGTCTCTTCCGGGACATCTGAGAACTCCGCGAAAGGGTGCCGCCGCATCCTGTCTGACCTGCACGAATGTGGGTATGGACGGGGTGTACTGCACCGCGACCGGGCCGGGCCCCGGAGAGGGCCCGGCCTTGGGCAGTCGTCGGCTCGCGGGCTCAGCGCTTGATGAGCTTGCCGACCGCGTTGGCCTCCCATGCCTGGTCGGTCAGGAACTTCCAGGACAGGTTGATGAATCCGTGGTCCCCCCAGCCGGAGCCCCAGGAGTTCTCCACCCGCACTCCCTTGCTGTTGTAGCCGACTATGGCCATCGCGTGACCGCCTGCCATGGGGTCAGCGGCCGACGGGTAGTAGCTGTAGGAGGCGGCCTCTCGGGGAGTGACGCCGAAGAAGCTGTTGTGTACCGGCATCGCGACGGCGACCGGCAAACCCTTGGCGAGCGCGGCCTTCACCTCGGCCTTGATCCGGCTTCCGGTGTGCAGAGGGGTGTACCCGGACAGCTTCCACTTCGCCGCGTTTCTCGTTTCGCCGGCAGTCGGCTGGGTTGTGTAGTCGAAGTCCCCCTGCCAGTAGTGGGACTTGGCGTCGATGCCCTGCTTCATCGCGATCCTGAGGTGATCGGCCAAGGAGGTCCCGCGCTCCTGCCCCTTGACGACCTGCGCGTAACTGAACATGGGTGCCTGCGGCCCACCGGAGATCTTCTGCTCGTGCTCCAGGACGCCGTAGGCCGTGTAGTCGACGGCCCATGCGGCGCAGGAGCCGACCTGGCCCTGGTTGCCGGGGGCGGGGGCGTACTTACTCAGGTCGACGCTTTCAGGAAGGCTGGTCTGCGTCGTCGCAGGCTTCGCTCCGACCGCGATGCCGGGCGTGAGCGCCGCCAGCCTGGGCTTGAGGGCCTTGCCGAGTACTGTCGTCCGCCAGTTCTCCCGCGACCGCACCGCGCCGGTGGCGAAGCGTTTCGACTTCCCGGCCGCCGTGTGCGGTATCTGCGACGCCTGGGCGCTTGTCGCTTGGTGACCGCCGGTCATCAGGGTGGCCGCCGAGGACACGCCGACGGTGACGGCGCCTACCACGCCTGCTGAGGCGAGCGCGAGCACCGCGCGTGACCTGCCGCTCATCGCCTTCCACCGGTGCGAACCGTGACTCATCGATGTCCTCATTCCTAGGGAGAGAGAAAGAACTGTCAGGGACCTGACAGTTGGAGGGGTATGGGAGCCCGACGTGGGCCGGGCCACCGGGTTCGGCGCCTTCGCTCCGCAACGCCCTCGTTCGCGAAGCCCTTATGGCGCCTCCACCTTGGGAGATCTCTCGGGCCGCGACGGATAACAGGAATCCGGCGGTGGCCGCTGAGCGCCGACCGCTGAAGGCGTCTGGTGGACCGTTGGTCGCAGCACTCAGTCGGAGAAGTCCTGAGTGAGCCAGACGGTGCCCTTGGCATCCCGGTGGACGCCTATGCCGACGTGACGGAACGCCGTGCTGAGAATGTTGCGCCGGTGCCCGTCGTTGGGCGGCTGCTCGTTCAGCATGGACTGCGTCAGGCCGACGGCAGCGGCAGCGATCTGCTGGGGATCCGGCCCCGCCGACGCCTGCCCGATGTTCTCTCCGGCCGCTCCCCAGCGCACGCCCTGAGCCGTCTCCCGTTCCCCCAGAGCCGCTTCACCCGGGCACTGGTGGGACAGACCACATCCGTCGTCCATCACGGTGTTGTGGGCCTGTGCACTGCGGGTGAGCCCCGAAGCGAGGGTGTAGGGCGGCAGACCGTTGTCGGCGCGCGCCTTGTTGATCAGGGCGAGGACCTGCTGGGCGGCGTCGACCGTGGGGCTCGGCCGGGGCGTCTGCACCGGGGATGCGGTCAGCGGCGGGCGGGAAGGTCGTTCGTCCCGGCTCGCCGCGGTGGTCTCCTTGCGGCTTGGTGTCGTCGTGGGCCGCGAGGAAGGCGTACTGCTGGAACGGCGGGCCAAGGGTGTCGGGCTGGGTGAGCTCACCGACGTCGCCGGCGTGTGCCGGGGCGCGGCAGCCGCACTCGTGGTGTCGTGGCCGCTACCCGAGGGGACGAGAGCGAGGGACAACGCGGCTGCGGCAGCGGTAGCGGTCGCGGCGGCGCCTCCGGCGACCACGCCCGCGCCCCGGGGGCGGGCGTGCAGGATCCGGCGGACGCCCCCGCCGCTCGGCTTGGGCGCGCGATGTGCACCCCGCCGCACCGCCGTCCTGACCACCCGCTCGCCGCCGCGGCCGGACATTCCCTGCTGGAAGGCCACGTTGACGACGGACGCGCCGTGGCTGCCGGACACCAGCCAGAGCAGGCCGGCCGCCGGCGGCACCAGGCCGAGACCGACGAGCAGCCCTTCCGCCGGCACCAGGCCGATCCAGTACCCCGAACACGCCGCGCAGCCACGCGCGTGCCGGGCTATTCGCTTACGCCACAGCGCGGAGGGGACGCCGTCCCAGTGGGCCACCATCGCCAGCAGTTCCTGGCAGCGCGGCTCTGCCGACAGCGCACGCACGACGACCCTGGCCGTTTCCAACTGGATCTTCATCCGCTGCACCCGTACCGCCGTGTGTTGCTGGGGCAGTTCCAGGGCTGCGGCCACCTCTTCACGGGTGAGCTCGCCCGCGGCCTCCAGCCACCACAGCGACAGCAGTGCGCGGTCGTCCTCGTCCAGCCACCGGGTGGCCTCGGCGACCTCCCTGCGCTGGCCGGCGAGGCCCAGGCGGATGATGGTCAGATCGACGAAGTCGGTAGCGGGATCGGCGAGGTCGGTGACGTCGTCCACCCTGGTATCGGCCGGCGACGCCTGCCTGCTGCGCCAGTGCCGGCGTATCTCGTTCATCGTCACGGCCACCAGCCACGAGCGGAACCGGTCGGGATCGCGCAGCCCGTCGAGCCCCTGCAACATGCGGAGCATGGCCTCCTGCACCACGTCGTCGACATCGGCATGTCCGCGAAGTGCACGGCCCACGATGTTGTAGACCAACGGCAGAAAGCCGGCCACAAGCTCGTCCTGCGCCTGCTGATCCCCAGCACGCGCGGCCACCACAGTCGCTGCTCCAGGATGTGGGTTCACGTTCCGGCTTCCTTCCTCACTGTGCAGTCGGTCGTTCTATGGCTGGGGATCCTTCCGCCGTGGCCGGATAACAGAAAACCGTGGCGCATTTTCATGAGGCCGACGTCACACGCGACCGAAACGGGCGAGAGCGCTCATCAGCGCTAAATGCGTAAACTCACGGAGAAATTGCTGCACAATCGCGTCCGCTCGGGGTTCCAGGGGCCGAGTTGGCCGGCGCGGACGGCGGGGAGGCTTCGCCACAGGCCGTTGCTGCTCAGGTCCGCCGGCTGAAGACTGCTGGAGCGCACGTCGAGGAGGATGAGATCGGCCGGATAGCGGTCGACGACTTCCCAGGAGAGTCTTTCCATGTAGCGGTTGCCGCCGGTGGGTTTGACGACGTCGAGGCCCAGGCTCTCGAAATCGCCGAGGGAGGGGCATCCCGCCTTGCTGATCCGGATGCCGTCCTGGTCGGCGGAGGCGAACAGGACCCGCAGTCCGGGCTTGCCTTTGATGGCCCGGCGCGCCCGGTCGCGAGCGGCGGCGTAGGCCGCTTGCCCGCGCCGCAGCTCCGGTGCGGTGAAATCCGCTCCGAGGGCGGCGGCCAAGTCGGCGTAACGCCGCGCGGCGGTGTCGACCTTGGCTCCGTACACCTCTATGGACACCAGGGGAGCCAGCTCTTCGACGAGCTCCAGGCTGCTCCGGTCGATCTGCGGCGCGCCGTACTGGAGAGGGTCGACGACGAGGTCCGGGTGCAGCTTGCCCATCCGCTCGACGCTGATACGGCCCCAGGTGCCCCCGACCACGGCCACCCGGCTGAGGTTCACCTCGCCGACCACGGTGACGTCCTTGCCACCGCCCTGCTTCCGTAAGGCGCCGTACACACCGACCGGGCGGATTCCGTAGTCCCACAGGGCCGCGGCCGCGGTGGTGTACGCCACGATACGTCGCGGGCGCCTGTCCCGTCGGACCGTGCGCCCGGCGTCGTCGGTGAAGCTCCAGACGGTCCGGCCGAGGACGGCTCGTCCACGACCGGCCTCCGGGGGTGAGCAGCCCGCCGCGCCGAGCGCGAAGAGCCCGAGGGCACCGGTGGTCAGAAACCGTCGACGGCCGGGCAGGGGCACCATACAACTCCTCGGGTACACAGGGGTGTTCAAGGCTGCGAAAGCCGCACGGCAGATCGTGGCGGCGGCACGCCGCCGCGGCAGAAGGCGCACCTGGGCCGCGACCGCTGCCCTGGTACTCGTCGTGCTCGGGGCGTTCATCGCCACGCTGACGCTGGGCGAGTTCGACCTGCCGCTGCCGGAGGTGATCGGGTCGCTCACCGGACGGTTCTTCGGCAGTGCCTCCTGGGAAAGCGACTTCTTCGTCCTTGACGTCCGGCTGCCGCGGGTGCTGACGGCCATGCTGGCCGGAGCGGCGTTCGGTCTGTCCGGCGCGCTCTTCCAGAGTCTGATCCGCAACCCGCTGGCCAGCCCGGACGTCATCGGCATCACCTCGGGCGCGAGCGCCGCGGCCGTCGTGTGCGTGCTGGTCCTCGGGGTGGGCGGAATGACGGTCTCGTTCGGGGCGTTGGCGGGTGCGCTGGTCACGGCCGCCCTCATCTACCTGCTCGCGTGGCGGAACGGGGTGAGCGGGTACCGCCTCGTCCTCGTCGGCATCGGGATCGCGGCGGTGCTGTCCAGTCTGATCTCCTACCTGATGGCCACCGCACAGGTCAGCGATGCCCAGCGGGCACTGGAGTGGCTGACCGGGAGCCTGGACGGCCGCAGCTGGCCGCACGCCGGGACGCTCGCGCTGTGCCTGGCCCCGCTGCTGCCCGCCACGGCGATGCTGGCGCGCTCGCTGACGGTGCTCCAGTTCGGCGACGACACCGCGACCGGGCTCGGGGTGCGGGTGGCCTCCCGCCGGCTCGCGCTGCTGGCGGTGGCGCTGGCCGCGGTGGCGACCGCGGCGGTCGGCCCGGTCCCGTTCGTGGCCCTGGTCAGCGCGCCGATCGCGCGCGGGCTGCTGCGCGGGAGCAGACCCCCGTTGACGGCAGCGACGCTGGCCGGCGCGGTGCTGATGCCGGTGTCCGACTTCGTCGGTCAGCATCTGTTCGGCTCGACGGAGCTACCGGTGGGTGTGGTGACCGGTGCCGTGGGAGCCCCGTATCTGCTTCTCGTGCTGGCCGGCACCAACCGCTCGGGACGCGGCGGATGACCATGACCGGACGAAGGGACGGAGGACGGGGTCGGATGACCGAACCGCATGTGCTGCGCGCGGAGGAGGTCCGGCTGGGCTACGACGGGCGGGAGGTCCTCAGACGTCTGTCGTTCGACGTCCCCCCGGGCGAGGTCACGGTGATCGTGGGCCCGAACGGCTGCGGCAAGTCCACCTTGCTGCGGGCGCTGGCGCGGCTCCAGCGCCCGGCTTCGGGCGCGGTGTGTCTGGACGGCCGGAACATCCACACGATGTCGACGCGGCAGGTCGCCGCCGTGCTCGGCATCCTGCCGCAGGCGCCCGTCGCGCCGCCCGGGATCCGCGTCGGCGAGCTGGTGGGACAGGGCCGTCATCCGCACCAAGGGTGGCTGCGGCGATGGAGCGCCGAGGACGAGGACGCGGTGGCGCAGGCGCTGCTCGCCACCGGCACTCTGGAGCTCGCCGAGCGCCTGGTGGACGAGCTCTCCGGCGGGCAGCGGCAGCGGGTGTGGATCGCGATGGCGCGCGCCCAGCGCACCGGACTGCTCCTGCTCGACGAGCCGACGACCTATCTCGACGTGCCGCACCAGATCGAGGTGCTGGACCTGCTGACCGACCTCAACGGCAGGGACGGCACCACCGTCGTCGCGGTGCTGCACGACCTCAACCTCGCCTGCCGCTACGCCGACCGCATCGTGGTGATGGCCGACGGCACGATCGTCGTCGAGGGTCCGCCCTCGCAGATCGTGACCGAGGACCTGATGCGGACGGTCTTCGGTATGGACTGCCGGATCATCCCCGACCCGGTCTCGGGCACTCCGCTGATCGTGCCCATCGGGCGCCACCACTGCACGACTGCGAGCACCGGGCCGGCCACCGGCGCGGTCAGTCCCCGATGAAGTCGATCTCCGGTGTGAGCAGGACGCCGGTGCGGTCGAGCACCTGCCGCAACACCATGTCGACGGCTTCGCGGAAGCCCGCCGCGCTGGCCCCGTCGTCGGCGACGAGGGTGTAGTGCACGGAGGAGATCCGGACGCCGGGTGTGAGGGGGTGGTTCAGAGCGAAGCCCGCCTGCCGGATGAGCCAGCTCGCACTCACCCGCGTGGAGCCGTCGGGAAAGCGGGACACCGGCGCGCCCAGGTCCCGCAGCTCCGCGGCTCTCGCACCGCCGACCTCCGGGCTGAAGAAGACGCTGCCGATGGAACGCCGGTCCTTCTCGCAGGAGTCCAGCACCATGCCCTTCCTGCGGCGCACCGCCAGGACCGCTTGGGCTGCCTGATCCGGGGGCACGCTGCTGCCCAGCGGTACGTCCAACTCCTCGGCCACGCTGCGGTACGTCACCGGGCAGCTCAACTCGGCCCGGCGCAGGGCGAAGAGCAGGGACAGCACGGTCCAGCGCCGGGTCCTCTTGAACATGCTGCTGCGGTGGCCCAGTGCGCACTCGGACGCGTTCAGGCTGACCCGGCGGCCCCGTTCCCAGTCCCACGCCTCCACGCTGCGCAGGGTGTCGGACACTTCCTGCCCGTACGCTCCGACGTTCTGCACGGGCGTCGCGCCGACGGTGCCGGGAATGCCCGCCAGCATCTCCATCCCGACCAGCCCCTCGGCAATCAGCGTCTCCACGAGATCCCACAGCGGGTGCCCGGCCTGCACCTCCACCAGCACCCGGTTGTGGTCGTCCGTTCCCACCACCCGTAAGCCCCGAGTGGCGATCCGCAGGACCGGGAGGGTGGACCCCTGGTCGCCGACGAGGACGTTGCTGCCCTCTCCGAGGCATACGGGTGGGGCGGGGCAGTGGCGCACCTCCTCGACGAAGTCGGGGAATTCGGCGAGTTCGTGGAGTTCCACCAGGGACGTGGCCGGTCCGCCGATACCGAGGGTCGTCAACGGGGCGAGTGGCGTCCCGTAACTGACGCGCATAGTGGGCTCCTTATAAACGCGTACCAGGAATCACAAAAGTGGGTGAGTTTGCTTGAGAGAGCCCGTTTCCATTCATATGACAGCAGACTCCCGGCGTCGCAGACAGTATCGTCTGCCTACTCATTGTTCAGCGACTGAACGGGGACGGTTCTCCCGGCCCGTGCCCCGAAGGCTGCGCCCGCCCGGTCCGTTCAGGCGCCGGGCCATACCGCACCGCCCCGGCCGCAGCTCACAGGCGAGTACAGCCCAGTACGTCGTCGGTCCGCTGGACGATCCGACGGACGTCGGCCGCGTCATGGCGCTGGAGTTGCCGGCGGAGACCGGTCAGACGGGTACGGCCGCGCGCCGAGGCGACCTGACCGGCGAGGTCCAGTGCCGCCCCGGCGGCCTGGGCCGCACCGTCGAGCTCGCCCAGTAGCAGCCGCGCCTCGGCCAGCGAGGTCTGGTGCAGCAGGCGGTTGCGCGGCTGGCTGCCGTCGAACAGTTCCAGGCCACGGGCCAGCTCGAAGGCGGCGCGGCCGGGCCTACCGACCTCCAGCCAGGCTCGACCGGCGTCGCCGACCAGCACGGCGCGGGTGACCCAGTAGGCCCAAGGCTCCTGGCCCCGGGGCTCGGTCATCCCCTGTTCGTCACCCATGGCCTCGTAGATGGCGGCGGTCTCCTCCAGCGCACGTGCGCAGCCGTCCCGGTCTCCGAGGCTGGCGTGGGCCCTGGCCTGACGGCTGACCAGCAGTGCCTGTCCGGGGCTGGGGGCCTGGCCGGCGGTGCCCTTTCGCGCGATCCGGATCAACCGCAGCGCCTCCTCGCCACGGCCGTGCCACATGGCCAGGTAGCTGAGGCAGGAGAGGACGTGCGCAGCCAGAGCGCGATCACCCGCCAGGCGTGCGGAACGCAGGGCTTGGAGCAAGTAGTGCCTGCCGTGGGCTTCGTCACCGAGGTCGGCGGCCACCCAGCCGACGATGTGGGCGAGTTCGGCCACGAGCCGGTGCAGCCGGATGCCGGTCTCCTGGTCGTACGAGCAGGTGTCGACGAGGGACATGGCCCACCGTAGGTCCTGGACCGCCCAGTCCAGGAGCAGCCTGCCCCCGCGGTCGTCGTCGAGCAGGCGGAACTGGCTGATGCGCTCGCCGATCAGGCTCAGCACCGCGGCATCGACCCCCTCGACGCCCCGCTGTCCACGGGGCGGGGTATCGGTGTTGAGGAGCCAGTCCACGGCCGCAATGGCCAGGCCCTGTTGGCCCGTCGCGGTGGTGGAGGGGGACAGGCACCGCTGTGCCGGCGGAACCCGGCATACGGAGTGGCACGGCTCCGGTGGTGTGCCCGGTAGTCGGTCCGGACCGGAATCCGGTTCCGTGGGCGGGAATTTGTCGGGCCACAGCGAGTGGAGCGGTACCGGCTCCCCCAGCCGTTCGGCGAGGATCTCGGAGACCACGCGGGGCAGGCCGTGACGCGGACACGACCCCTTGAGCCAGTTGTACGGCGCCTTGGCGCTGATGGTGCCCGCACCACAGACCCTGTTGATCTCCCGGGCCAGCCGGTCCGGGGACCAGGACAGCCGGCGCAGGCACGCGGCCAATATCGAGGTGTTGTTCATCCGCTTACGACGCCCCATCTCGCTTTGAACAGCCTTCGATGCTAAGGAACTCCGACCTATCGTCGCATCGAGCGGACCGATACCCAAACGCAATAGGACGGGGCCGCATTGCCGAAGTGGCGCGAGATACACCTCGGTCCGGCAGGAAGACCTCAAAGCGTTTCGACGGCCAGTTGACCGATATTCGTCGCAGCTTTTCAGTTGAATGCTTTCGCCGATTCGGCAGTGACGGCAGGGGGTGCACGATCCGCCCGCAGCGCCGGCCAGTAGAGCAAGCCACCGACGACCAGCACCACGACGGCGAACGCAAGAGGCGCATCGAAGGACCCGGTGATTTCGGCCAACCAACCGGTCAGCAGCACCCCACCGGTGGTGGCCAACGTATTGGCGAAATTCATCAGCCCGCCGACCGCACCCACCGCATCCGGTGGGGCCAGGAGCCCCGGCAGGCTCCACGCCACGGGCGCGGCCACCGCGAGCCCGCCGAGGGAGAGGGACATCCAGAAGACCGCGCCGAGGGGCGAGTCGGCCCACCCCGCGCAGCCGATGGTCGCGCCCAGCGCCAGCCCGCCCAGCAGCACCGGCCGGCGGCCGGCCACGGCGTCCCCGCCACCGCGCACCATGCGGTCGACCAGCCATCCTCCGCAGACGAGCTCGGCCACGGTCGCCACCAGCCACGGCACCATGGAGTACAGGCCCGCGGAGCCCAGTGCCACGCCGAACTCCCGCTGGAAGTACACCGGCATCCAGGTGAGCACCACATTGATGGTGTAGCCGTAGCAGGCGAAGCCCAGTGAGATCGCCCAGATCCGCCGGGAACCCAGTACGCCGCGCAGTCCGCCCGTCGTGCCACCTCGCCCGCGGGCGTGCTCCGCACCAGGAGGCCGGGGGTGCTCGGCCGGGTCGCGATAGCCCCACCACCATGCCAGGGCGAACAGCAGGCTGAGCACGGTGGTGAACAGGAACCCGGCTCGCCAGCCGTACCTGCTGATCACCCACGCCAGCACCGGGAAGGCCAGTACGTTGGCGAACTTCGTCGCACCGTCGAACAGCGCGGTGGCCCGGCCCCGCTCAGCGGTGGGGAACCACGCCGCGGTCGCCTTCGAGGCGCCGACCATCGAGGGCCCCTCGGCCACGCCCAGCAGCACCCGGGCCAGGACGACGAGCCCCAGACCGGAGGCCACGGCCGTCAGCAGACTCGCCGCGGCCCATAACGGGACGGCGATGCGGTTCAGCCACTTCACGCCGATCCGGTCGACCAACAGGCCGGAGGGCAGCTGGACCAGGCAGTAGGACCAGCTGAACGCGGCAAGTACCACGCCGAGTTCGCCAAGGCTCAACCCGAATTCGGCGGCAAGTGGCGTACTGGCCACGGAAAAGACCGTACGGTCAAAGAAGTTTACGAGGATGCCGCCGGCCAGAAGCGAGCCGATGGCCCAGCGGGAGCGGCCAGGGGGTGTCATGGAACGTGGTCGATCCTTCATCGGGGACGCGGATTTCACGGTGTTATCCGGTGACTCCAACAAAGATCCACACTAACCACACCCGGCCGCACCCGCCGTGGACGGGCTATTTATCGGCCAACCGCCGGCCGGATCCGGCGGGCGGATATTCCTCAGGCGCTGTCGGACCGGGATCCGACTTCTTCCGGGGCCGGGCGACGGTGGGCTCGCCCATGATGCGGTGCCCGGGCGCCACATCATCGAGCACCAGGGCGTGTGCACCGGTGAGGGCGTCGTCGCCGATGGCCAGCGGCCCGAGGACGGTCGCGTTCACACCGAGCGTGACACGGTCGCCGACTTTCGGGTGCCGCCGGTCGCCGCTCGGCCGCAGCGTGTCCCGCCACCACCCCACAGCGCCCAGTGTCACCTGCTGGTAGATGGTGACGTCGTCCCCCGGCACGGCGGTCTCGCCGATGACCACGCCGGTGCCGTGGTCGATGAACAGCCGGCGGCCGACCCGTGCCCCCGGGTGGATCTCGATTCCGGTCAGAACCCGTGCACAGCTGGTCAGCACGCGGGCGGCTGTCCGGTGCCGCCGACCGTACAGGTGGTGCGCAACGCGGTGGATCCACACCGCGGGCAGCGCGGAGTGGAACACCGCCTCCGCCCAGGAGGCGATCGAGGGGTCGCGGGCCAGTGTCGTGTCGATGTCTTCGAGCATCCAGGACAGTGGGCCGTTCCCGGTGCGCCGGCGGCCGAACGGAACGGCGGCCGCTTTCGGATTCCGGTCGGGCTGTGACGGAGGCACGGCTCAGTTCCCCATGCCTTCTGCCTTCTCCCAGTCCTCCTTGGAACCGGAGTCCGCGAAGACCGTGACAACGGTGTTGTCGGGACCGAGGTTCTTTGCCTTCTCGCGCGCGATCAGCCAGCTCGCGCCGGCCGAGGAACCGATCCTGGTACCGGTCTCCTTCCAGAAGTCGTACATCGCCGTGAGCGCTTCGCGATGCCCGACCTGGGCGCTCTCGAACTCCGGGAGCAGCTTCTCCACGAAGGGCTGGCGCATCCCGTAGGTCAACCCGCCGGCACCGGCGAACTTCGGTTGTGCATTGGGCGGTTCGGGCGTGCCGTAGGGAAGCTCATCGGGGGTCACGCCGATGACGGAGAGCCCGGGGGCGATGCCCCGCAGCGCCCGGGCCACGCCGGCGAGCATGCCGCCGCTGCCCACCGCCGCCACCACGGCACTGGGGCGGACACCGTCGAGCTGGCCCACGATCTCCCGGCCCGTGAAGAACTGGTGCGCGGCGACATTCGCCATGTTCCGGTGCTGCGCCAGCAGCGTCCAGCCGGGGTCCTCCTCGGCGATCTCCGAAGCGCGCCGCATGATGGCGAGCGGAAACTCCGAGGCCGGCACCAGGTCGACGGCGGTTCCCCCTCGGACAGATGGGTCAGCAGACTCTGCGGTACGGAATCCGGCATCACGGCCCGTGCGGGGATTCCGGTGAGCTTGTTGAGTCCCGTCAGCGCGGCGTCAGGCCGCGGAGCGTGAGGTCGACGAGGGCGTCGGTGTACTCGTGGGTGAGGGGCGCGTCGCCCAGCAGCCAGCGATGGGCGATGGGGCCCGCCAGCATCTCCACGGCGATCCGCGGATCGACGTCCGGCGCGATCTGGCCGGCTCGCCGGGCGGAGCCCAAGCGTTCGAGGCAGAGCCGTAATTGGGGCTCCACCAGGCGCGTCACCAGCTCCTCCCCGAGCTCCGGGTCGGCGATGCCGGCGGCGGCGAGGGCGCGGGCGGGTACGTCGTACCCCGGGTCGCTCATGATGTCGATCGTGGACCGCAGAACGGCCTTGAGGTCGGCCTCCAGATCGCCGGTGTCGCGGATCGCCGTCCCGGTCCGCGCGATGTCCTCGGTCAGGGAGACGACCGCGTCACGGAGTATGGCCGCCTTGGAGGGCCACCAGCGGTAGATGGTCTGCTTGCCGACGCCGGCCCGGGCGGCGACGCCTTCGATGGTCACCTTCGGATAGCCGACCTCGTGGACGAGTTCCAGCGTGGCGCCCAGGATCGCGCTGTGGGTGCGGCGACGGCGGTGGGCGGCTTCGGGTGCGCGGTTGGAGGGCATGACGCATAGCGTAGGGCATGACGAGGCGATACGTCTCGTCTTGACAAGACGCAACGTATCGTCCAGACTCATTTGCGTACCGAGACGGAACGCCTCGGCTCACCGACGGAAGGAGAAGCCCATGGCCAAGGGAGCAGGAAACATGCTGGGCCTCGGCGGCACCCGCTCCAACCTGTCCCGCAGTGCGATGCGCGGCGGAAAGCAGGGCGGAGTGCGCGGTGGTGGCGTCAGTCCCCAGGACCAGAAGCGTGAGCTGCTGCGAAAGCTCAAGGAAGCGCGGTCCTCCGACGAATCCCCCGCGTCGTGAGGACCCCTCCCTGAGAGAGCCGGCTGCGCACGGGCTACCGTGCGCAGCCGGTTCACCCCCCGGGACCCGGAAGTGCGGGCCCCGGAAGCGCGGGGCGCGGAAGGCGTCGGCAGTCGACCGACTACGAGTGGGCGCCGACTACGAGTGGGCGCGGAACAGTGCGGTCCAGTCCCGGACCGAGAGGTCCTTGACCCGATCGTCGGTCCGCACCCCGGCGCCACGCACGAACTGGGCGTGGCCGCGGCGCAGCACCTTTCGCGCGGCCTCACCGATCGTCAACTGACCGGTGTCGAAGAACTGTTGGGTGAACCGCTGATAGGCGGTGCGCTCACGCCACGGTACGGGCGGTCGGCGGCGCGGTGTCACCACCAGCGTCTGGGTGTCGGTGCGCGGCACGGGGCTGAAGTCCTGGCGGGAGAAGGCCAGTCCGCCCTCGAACGTGTACCACGGCTCCCACTGGGCGTTGAAAAGGTTGCCGCCCCAGGCGCCGGTCCGCTTGCCCACATACTCACGCTGTAGCAGGAATACGCCCTGGCGCATCTGGTCCGGCCCCAGCTCCAGGCAGCGTCTCAGAATCTTGGTGCCGGAGACAAAGGGCAGATTGCCAATCAAACGGACCGGCTGCCGGGGCAGCCGTAAGGTCAGAAAGTCCTCGTTCAACACCGTGACATCGGGCAGTGATTCGGCGGCCAGTCGACCCGCCCAGTGGCGGTCGATCTCCACCGCGAGTAAGGGGCGTCCGGCCGACGCCAGCGCCTTGGTCACCCTTCCGGAGCCCGCGCCTATCTCGACGATTAAAGGGACGGTCGGGGAACCGGGCGAGGCGGCATAAGAACATTCCAGCTGGTCGGAAAACCGGCCGGCGGCGGCCGCCGACCGGAAGAAATTCTGGCCCCATTCCCTGCGTGCGGCGCTGCGCGACGCGGCGGGAGCGGAGGCAGATTTCGGCGGCAGGAGAGGCTTCGTTTTCACCTACATCAATTTACCTATTCATGACCCGAAGGTCCATCAATTGCCCGTACGCCCAACGGAATTCAGCCACCCTGAGGCGCGATCGCGTCGGTCGACGAGCCGTTCGCTGATCGGCGGTGGTCACCGCGTGAACCAGCATTGCCGGCGAATTGTCGGGACGATCCGCGAGGTCCCGGGCGTTCGATCGCGGTCCGGTGCTTTACGTCCCGATGGCCGTCGGGATCTCTTCGCAGGCGACGCCATTGACCCGCTTGCCGCGGCCATCATTGATCACATAGAGTGGACAGCATGGGTTCTCTGTAAAAGTCGAGGATGTCGCCGCGTCGAGCTCCGCTCCGCCGCATCCATCCGCGCACTCCTGAAATACGCCGTCCCGCCGCCATCGGCCCCTTCGGCGTTCACTGTTGGGCCAGAGCGCCCGGACGGTCTTTCACCTGCGCGGATTCCCCACCCATCCTCGACCGTGAACAGGAGGACCTCACGTGCTTACCGCGCAACTGGCCCTGCATGACATCACCAAGCGCTACCAGGACCGCGTCGTACTCGACCGGGTCGGCTTCACCATCAAGCCGGGCGAGAAGGTCGGCATCATCGGCGACAACGGCTCCGGCAAGTCCACCCTGCTCAAGTTGATCGTCGGGCGGGAGCGGGCCGACAACGGCGCCGTCACCGTGGTCGCCCCCGGCGGCACCGGCTATCTGGCGCAGACGCTGGAACTGCCCCCCGAGGCCACCGTGCAGGACGCCATCGACCTCGCCATGGCCGAGCTGCTGGAGCTCGAGGCGGGGATGCGGCGGGCCGAGGCCGAGCTCGCCGAACGGCCCTATCAGACGGGCCCGGACCGGGAACTGGCCGCCCTGCTGGAGTCCTACGCCGGCCTGGTCGAGCAGTACCAGGCTCGCGGCGGCTACGAAGCCGACGCCCGGGTGGACATCGCACTGCACGGGCTGGGCCTGCCCAGCCTGGACCGCGACCGCCGGCTGGGCACCCTCTCCGGGGGCGAACGCTCACGGCTGGCCCTGGCCGCGACGCTGGCGTCGGCACCCGAACTGCTGGCGCTGGACGAGCCGACCAACGACCTGGACGACCGGGCGGTGAGCTGGCTGGAGAACCATCTGCGGGCACACCGCGGCACCGTGATCGCGGTGACCCACGACCGGGTGTTCCTGGAGCGGCTCACCACCACCATCCTGGAGGTGGACGCCGGCAAGGTGTCCCGCTACGGGAACGGCTACGACGGCTACCTCTCCGCCAAGGCCGCGGAGCGCGAGCGGCGGCTGCGCGAGTACGAGGAGTGGCGCGCCGAGTTGGACCGCAACCGGGAGCTGGTCACCTCCAACGTGGCGCGGCTGGACAACATTCCGCGCAAGGTGCCGTTCGCCGTCTTCGGCCATGGCGCCTTCCGGTCGCGTGGCCGTGGACACGGCGCGATGGGCCGCATCCGCAACGCCAAGGAGCGGGTGGCCCGCCTGACGGAGAACCCCGTCGCCCCGCCGGCCGACCCGCTGACCTTCACGGCCCGGATCTCCACCGCGGGCCCGGAGGAGGCGGCGCAGGCCCCGGTGGCGGAGCTCACCGACGTGTGCGTCGGGGACCGGCTGGACGTGGCGTCGGTGTCGGTACGCCCCGGCGAGCGGCTGCTGATCACCGGGCCCAACGGGGCGGGCAAGACCACGCTGTTGCGGGTGCTGGCCGGGGAGTTGGCACCGGACAGCGGGACGGTGCGGGTGCCCGGACGCGTGGGGCACCTGCGGCAGGAGCAGGCGCCCTGGCCGGCCGGGCTGACCGTGCCGGAGGCCTTCGCGCACGGGCGCCCCGGCCATCTCGACGACCACACCGAGGCGTTGCTGTCGCTGGGCCTGTTCAGCCCGGCGGACCTGGCACAGCGGGTGGGCGACCTCTCGTACGGGCAGCGGCGGCGGATCGAGCTCGCGCGGCTGGTGAGCGATCCGGTGGACCTGCTGTTGCTGGACGAGCCCACCAACCACCTCTCCCCCGTGCTGGTGGAGGAGTTGGAGCAGGCGCTCACGGACTACCAGGGCGCCGTGGTGGTCGTCACGCACGACCGCCGGATGCGGTCGCGGTTCAGCGGCTCGCACCTGTCGCTGAGCGAGGGCCGGATCGCCGCGTTCGTCACGGCGTGAGCCCGGTGCGGCGCACACCACCGGGCGGTACTCGACGAGGTCCGAGTACCGCCCGGTGGCGCGTCGGGGCGAGGGCGTCAGAGCCGCAGCGGCAGGGCGCGCAGCCGCCAGGAACCGGGGAAGAGCTGGCGCTCCAGGTCGGACGGCGGCACGGCCAGGGCGAGGCCGGGAAAGCGGTGCAGCAGTGCATCGATCGCCACCTCGGCCTCCTGGAGGGCGAGCGCCGCGCCCAGGCAGTAGTGCGGGCCGAACCCGAAGCCGACGTGGGTCTCGCGGCGGGCGCCGGGCGTCCGGGTGATGTCGAACCGCTCGGGATCGGGGAAGACCTCCGGGTCGTATCCGGCGGCGGCTATGACGGCCATCACCTGCTCGCCCTTGCGCACCGGCATACCGCCGACCCGGAGGTCGCGGACGGCGTAGCGCGGCTGGGTGATCTGCACCGGGCCGCACCAGCGCATGATCTCCTGGACCGCTTGCGGCAGCAGCTCGCGCTCGGAGCGGAGCAGCGCGAGCTGGTCGGGGTGGGTGAGCAGGGCGGCGACGCCATTGCCGATGAACTGGGCGGTGACCTCGTTCCCGGCGGTGATGAAGGTGAGGACGAGGGTGACGATCTCCAGGTCGGTGAGCCGCTCCCCGTGGTCGCCCTCGGCCTGGACCAGGCCGGTGAGCAGGTCGTCCATGGGCTCGGCACGGCGCCGTTCGATCGCGGTGTGGAGGTGGTCGGCCATACCGCGCACCGCGGGCTCCAGAAGAGCGAAGTCCAAGGTGTAGAACGCCGATCCCCAGTCGCGCCACTGCTGCCGCTCGGCCTCGGGGACGCCGGCGATCTCGCAGATGGTGGCGATGGACAGCGGATAGGCGACGTGCTCCAGGAGGTCCACCGAGCCGTCCCGGGCATGCTCCGGCAGCGTCCGGAGCAGCCTGTCGACCATCGCCTCCATGGTGGGCCGCAGTTGGGCGACGCGACGCGCGGTGAAGGCCCGCGCGGACACCTTCCGCAGCCGCGCGTGGTCGTGGCCGTCCTGGTAGAGGATGCTGTCGAGCAGATAACGGGCGTACTGCGGGGGGAAGTCGGCCTCGTCGAGGACCTGCGCGGTGACGTGCGGCAGGTCCATTCCCGGCACGCTACGGGGGTTGTTCACCAGGTCCGGATCGGAGAGCACCGCCTTGACGTCGGCGTGGCGCGTCGCCATCCAGAAGGGCTCGCCCCAGGGGTACCGGCCGCGCACCAGCGGCGCCTTTTCCCTGATCCGGGCGAAGGTGCCGAACGGATCGTTGAGGACCTGCGGGTCCATCAGCTCGACGGCCTCTTCGGTGGCCTCTTCGACGGGCACTTCGACGGGCGCGGGGGCGGAATCTTCGGTCGGTGTTCTCATCACTGCCTTCCGAATGGTGGGGGTGGGCGGCTCGGGTGTTTTTTGGGGGGAGCCGTGACAGTGGGGGACTGCGACGGCCAATGCTAGGAACCGACCCCATAACCGGCAAGATCGACTTTGTCAGGTTCGACCGATGTCGGGCGGGCGGCACCGTCGGCCGGTGACTGTGTCACCTCCGCATTGTCGGTCGAATTCATCGCACCGCAGACTGCCCCGACCCGTTCTCTGTGGTCTCCACGGCCTCACTTTCCCCCCATCTCCGAAGGAGAGCCAGAAACCGATGCTCCATCGCGTCAGCCGTCTGCCGTCGCTCACCGGCCTCCGCTGGTTGGCGGCGTTCGCGGTATTCGCCTGTCATATCGCCCAGCGGGGATTCTTCGCCGACCAGCAGGTCGCAGCCGCACTGATGCACCTCACCACGCTCGGCACGATCGCGGTCTCGGTCTTCTTCATACTGAGCGGATTCGTCCTGACGTGGTCGGCCCGCGACGGGGATTCCGTCTCGGCTTTTTGGCGGCGTCGATTCACGAAGATCTATCCTCTGCATTTCGTCACTTTCGTCGTGGCGGCCGTCATCATCCTCTCCCTCTCGGAGCCGGTGCTTCCCGGTGGTTCCGTTTGGGACGGTCTGGTGCCCAATCTTCTGCTGGTCCAGTCCTGGCTTCCGGAACCCAGCATCGTGGCCGGGTTCAATACCCCGAGTTGGTCGCTCTCCTGTGAATTCGCTTTCTATCTGACGTTCCCGCTGTGGTACCGGCTGGTGCGGAGGATTCCGGTACGGCGGCTGTGGTGGTGCGCCGCCGCTCTCGCCGCGGCCGTGATCTGTGTGCCGTTCGTGACGAGCCAGTTGCCGGCGAGTGCGGAGACCGCCCCCGGGATGCCGCTGAACGAGCTGTGGTTCGCGTCCTGGCTGCCGCCGGTGCGGATGCTGGAGTTCGTCCTCGGCATCGTGATGGCGCTGATCCTGCGCGCGGGCGTGTGGCGGGGCCCCGGGGTGGGGATCTGTGCGCTGCTGTTCGGCGCGGGCTACGGCCTCTCCCAGGTGGTGCCGCCGATGTTCACCATCGCCGCGTGCTCGGTCGTACCCGCCGCCCTGCTGATCGCCGCCCTGGCCGACGCGGATGTCAACGGCCGGCGCACGGGGCTGCGCTCGGCGGTGCTGGTACGGCTGGGCGAGTGGTCGTTCGCCTTCTATCTCGTCCACTTCATGGTCATCCGCTACGGACAGCGGCTGATGGGCGGCGAGTTGGGATACGCGCGCCAGTGGGGCACCGGGGGCGCGGTCGCGGTGACCCTGGCGATGCTGGCGGTCGCGATCCTGGCCGGTGGGCTGCTGCACACCGTCGTCGAGCGCCCCTGCATGCGCCTGCTCGGCGGCCGCCGCCCGGCAACCGCCGCCGCACCGGAGTCCACCACCGAGACGGACCCGAAGCTCATCCGCGTCTGACGTCGTGAATCTGATGTCGTGAACAAGCCCTTCCGAAAGGACCATGAGCGTGGCAGACCAGACCGCTCTCAGCCCCGCGCTGCTGGACTACGCCCGGAGCGTCGCCCTGCGCGACGACGACCTGCTGCGTGAACTGCACGAGATGACCGCGCAGCTCCCCGGGGGCCGGGCCATGCAGATCATGCCCGAGGAGGCGCAGTTCCTCGCCCTGCTGATCCGGCTCGTCGGCGCCCGGCGGGTGCTGGAGATCGGGACGTTCACCGGCTACAGCACGCTGTGCATGGCGCGGGCGCTGCCGGCCGACGGCCGGATCGTCACCTGCGACATCAGCGACAAGTGGCCCGATGTGGGCGCCCCGTTCTGGCAGCGCGCCGGGGTGGCCGACCGGATCGACCTGCGCATCGGCGACGCCGCCGAGACCCTCGCCGAGCTGCGGGAGCGCGAGGGGGACGGCGCGTTCGACCTGGTCTTCGTCGACGCCGACAAGACCGGGTATCCGCACTACTACGAGCAGGCGCTGGCGCTGGTCCGCCCCGGCGGGCTGGTGGCGATCGACAACACGCTGTTCTTCGGCTGGGTGGCCGATCCGGCCGTCGACGACCCCGACACCGTGGCCGTGCGCAAGCTCAACGACCTGCTGCGCGACGACGAGCGCGTGGACATCGCGCTGCTGACCGTCGCCGACGGGATCACCCTGGCCCGCCGCCGGGAGTGAGGTCTCACCGCCGCGTGCGGACCCCGTATCCGCCGCCACGACCACAAGGCCGAGCACTTCCGCTGCGAACGCGAGGGAGTGCTCGGCCTTGTGGTCGTGGCGGCGGTGCGGACGTGGGGCCCCCGGCGCCGCGGCCCGGCGGGGGGCGGGGCCCGCCCCGGCCCCCCGGGCGGGGGCGGGCGCCCGGGTCTAGCAGGTGGGGGGGCGCGGGCGGCGC